>CAMBZT010000052.1 GCA_945872405.1 Chitinophaga pinensis
ATAATAAAGGAATAAGCCAGCCCTTAACAGCAGCTAAAAGAAATTGGCGGAAATGTGCTCCGTAGTAACATTTGTGGTAAAGGAAAAATTCTTATCCGCATTAGCATCTCGGTTAAAATCCGCCAATTTCTTTTAGCCGCAAATCGTTATCTGACAGCAACTATTCAAACAAATAACAACTATTATTTTGACATGATGAGCAAATATCCAATACAGAAATTTGTTATTTTATTTATCTTGTTATCTCAATATTCTTGCAATAATGCATCTCAAAGTAAGAATACAACACAAATTCCTGCACATACTTGCATGAGTACACCTCCAAGGTTTGCCACTGATTCGGCTTATGTTTCTATTCAATTCAATGGTGACACTTCAACAAAAGGCATGGTTTTTATCCCAGGTGGAATATTTGATATGGGTGCTGATAACAACGAGGCTTCAGCGGATGAATATCCTAAACACAAGGTGCAACTTACAGGATTTTATATTGATATCACCGAAGTAACAAATGCCCAATTTGAAAAATTTGTAACCGAAACAGGCTACATAACTACAGCCGAAAAAAAACCAGATTGGAATGAATTAAAAAAAACACTTCCCCCCGAAACTCCACAACCACATGATAGTGTATTAGTAGCTGCTTCATTAGTTTTTAGATCTTCTGATAAACCAATAGATTTAAATGATTATTCGCAATGGTGGACCTGGGTAAAAGGTGCCAATTGGAAACATCCTCAAGGACCAAACAGCAATATTAAAGACAAAGAAAATTATCCTGTGGTGCATATCAGCTGGGATGATGCCATGGCATATTGTAAATGGGCAGGTAAACGTTTACCTACTGAAGCAGAGTGGGAATTTGCAGCAAGGGGTGGTTTAAAAAACAATATTTATCCCTGGGGAAATGAACCTTTACATGTTGGCTCTGCCAAAACAAATAGTTGGGAGGGAAAATTCCCATATTACAATACAAAAAAAGATGGGTATGTGAAGTCAGCCCCTGTAAAATCATATCCTCCGAATAATTATGGATTATACGATATGGCAGGTAATGTATGGGAGTGGTGTAGCGATTTGTATGATTACGAATATTACAATCAATTGGCTGGAAAAACCTTAATGAATCCTAAAGGCAGTAACAAATCTTTTGATCCGCAAGATCCATTGACTGAAAAACGAAGTATGCGTGGCGGAAGTTTTATGTGTAATAACGCTTATTGCAGTGGTTACAGAGTAGCTAGAAGAATGAAAAGCAGCCATGATACAGGTTTGGAAAATACTGGTTTCAGGTGCGTTAAGGATAAATAAACTCAATATTAAAAGCAAATTGAATTCAAATAATGATTTATTTATTGCAAAGATTTATTTTATTTGTATTTATTGTTAAAATTGCATCTATTTTAAAAACTAAAAACTATTCAAATGAACAAGATTAAGCCACTCCTGTTTTTTACTGTTTTTGCCTTCTTTGTTGCAAATTGTGCTCAAAAATCTTTTGCACAATCAACACCATTAAGTAAAGCAACAGCTATCAATGATCATCAACAACCATTTATCATTCGCGCAGAACAGGATAAAGAAGCACTTGAAAAATTAACAGCCTTGCAAAAAAAAACAGGCAAAAAACCTAATATTATTTGGTTTGTGGTGGACGATATGGGCTTTGGCGACCCAGGATGTTTTGGCGGTGGCGCAGCAATTGGTGCAGCAACGCCGTATATTGACAAATTAGCTAAGGAAGGTATGAAACTCACATCTACATATTCGCAACCAACGTGTACACCAACACGTTCTGCATTGCTTACTGGTAGATTACCGTGCAGAACGGGCTTAACAAGGCCGATACTTGCCGGCGATGTACTTACTCAAAACCCATGGTCTGATGAAATTAGCTTGCCAAAAATACTAAGCGAAGCGGGTTATAAAACAGTTTTAAGTGGCAAATGGCATATTGGCGAACAAGAAGGCATGCGACCTTCTGAAATTGGTTTCGATGAATGGTTGGGTTGGTATGCTGCAGAAAAAGAGATTAGCCAAAGCTTTGATAAAAGGCGCTATCCAGATTTGGTATTAGATACTTTTAAGCTGAACGCCTATAATAAATTAGATGCAGGTCGTGATTTAATGTTTGGTAAAAAGGGAGAAAAAATAACTGTTCAAAAGGTAACCACAAGTACCGATGACATGGCAGAAGCCGACCAAACTATTAAAGCCTATAGCTTGCGAAAAATAAAAGAATATGCAAAGTCAGGGCAACCTTTCTTTTTGGGACATACTTTTATGAAAGTACATGCAGATAATTTTGCATCGAAAGCATTTGAAGGTAAGAGTGATAGCAAATACCCATATAAAGATGGTATTGTAGAAGTAGATGCCATTATTGGTGAAATAGTTGCAGAGTTAGAAAAACAAGGCCTACTCGAAAACACATTTATATTTATTACTTCAGACAATGGCCCTCAAGAAGATAGTTGGCCCGATGCAGGCTATACACCATTTAGAGGAGGTAAAGCTACAGCTTGGGAAGGCGGTGTAAGAGTACCAGGTATTGCTTATTGGAAAGGCATGATAAATCCCGGACGTGAAAGTGCAGAATTATTTGATTTGATGGATTTGTTTAATACCTCACTTATCATAGCTGGCGTTCCCGAAAAAATTCCAGCAGACCGCTATATAGATGGCATTGATCAAACTTCTTTTTTAATTACAAGTAACGGCTTGTCTAAAAGAGACCGTGTTCATATTTGGGTAGAGAAAAAGTTTATGGCTATCCGAATGTTCGAATACAAGATGCATTTTCAATATACAAATTCAGTTGCAGATATGATGAATATTGACTATTCGTCGACAGGACAGGTAGGATTAGCACCTTGGTTATTCAATTTGTATATTGATCCAAAAGAACGAATGCCAGTTGGGCACAGAATGAATGCATGGACAGCCGTAATAGCTGCCGAAGTCAAAGGACACTTGGCAACATTCAAAAAATACCAAATGAAAAATATCGGTCTTGATAAATAAATCCACCCTTTAAAAATTATACTAATGAAACCAATAGGCAATTTTTTTCTCTACAGCTTAACTTTTTTTCTATTACCACAGTTTTCACTTTTTGCACAAAGTGACGGGCCAAGGACACATTTACCGGCACCAACAGATGCTTGGATATTCAATGTTAAATATTTAAATTTAGAACAGAATATTATTCCATCAGGTAATTTATTGATAAAAAATGCTAAAGTTACTATTGACGTAATGCCAATTACCATTGCTAGAACCTTTGCAATTGGTAATAATTGGGCTAGGGTCTTGGTAATGGCCGCACCTACCCTATCTTTTAAAGGAACAATAAATGCGCCTGCTTTGCCATTACCAATAAATCAGGTTAAAACCAGTGGTATATCCGATGGTTGGGTAACATTTGAAATGGGTCTAATTAACCGTCCTGCACAGAACATTATAGAGTTTTCGAAACAAGCACCAGCAAAGTTTTCGATGAATGGACTTTTTAGATTTTGGTATTCAGGCTCTTATGACAAAAACAAATACATAAACCTTGGTTCCAATCGCCTGGCATTTGATGTAGGCTTACCGATGAGTATTCGCATAAACAATAATCCTAAAAAGATTTTGTGGTTAGAAACTTGGCCAGGCATTCAGGTTTTTACACCCAATAATGAGCCTTCAAAACCATCAAACTCTAGTAAAACAACACAATATCCTTTGTTTTATCTAGAGAACCACCTCTCGTATAATTTCAACTCGAAATTGTATTGCGGTTTAGATCTTCGTTTTCAGCAAGGTGGGCAAACATTGGATGATGGAGTAAAAAATAACAACACCCTCACTACCGGTGCAGGTGGTGTATTTATAGGCTACAAGTTTTTACCATACCTTGATTTTTATGCCAGTTATGACGAGATCTTTTGGGGTGTCAATGATGCACAATCGAGGATGATTAGATTGAGCCTTGCCATTGCTTATATTGATATGAAGAAATATAAAAAGAAAGTAATTTAGCAAAAAACATTAGTAGTCAATGAATACTGAAGTGTTGAAGAATATGAATAGATAAGTTGAATTTGGAGTTTTAAAATAATTATTAAGGTAAGTAATAGAGAACCATCGGGAGTTTATAAATAAACGTATAATTCCTCACTTCTTGCCTTTATTATGAGTTTAGCACTATTGCGTAAAGCAATTAGTTGACAATAACATCAACCTTCACTAAATTACTAAAAATTAACAATCCTAGTAAATGAAAATTCAATCTAACCAAAATTATGATAATATTTCAAAGCTTGTTTTATGGTCACATTGCTTTTTCATGATGCTAATATTGGCAAACACTTCTCTAGCCCAAGATAACAGTGAAGTAGCTTAAAACGCAGTAAACCCAGTGGCTTTTATTACCAAAGTACAATACCAGCCGGGCTTTACCTGGAAAGATAATGACGCAAGAGTGTTTAATCTTACCTCCCGATTTTTTCATCCTTCGGCAAGTATAGGATTACCTTTTATAAAAAGCAAAAATCCGAAAGTATATACAATTTATCGGATCGAAGCACCCATAATAGGGCAATCATATCCAGCTAATAAAACTTTAGATGCAGTTGGTCTAGGAGATATTATTTTGCTTGATGCAATTGTTTTCAAGCGTACATGGGGAGGGTTGGGAATTGGACCAGCGTTTATCATTCCTACCATGAAGCCAGAAACAATTAGCAGCCGAAAATGGAGTACTGGTTTAGTTTTTGTTGTGCTTAACAAAAAAACTAAGGGGTTGCAATGGGGTGCATTACTGCAACAGTTTTTTAATTTTGCAGGGGACAGCAATAAACCCAATCAAAATTTTATGCTTTTGCAGCCCATTCTTACGAAAATATTTGTGGGAGGTACATTTGTGCAATTTAGCCCTACTTTTAATTTAAATTGGAGTAAAAATACTTTTAATATACCTGTTTCAATTAGTCTGGGTAAAACATTTGCAAAAAATTTAAGTATGCAAGCCTGTCCTGAATATGTAGTAAGTGGTCCAAATAAGGGAGATTTTATCATTAAGTTTCAAATAAATACTATGTTTTTACGATAAGAAAAGTAACACAAAAAGATGAAATTTATATGCGCAAAGTTTGTCTGCAATTCAATTAGACCGACCCGATCAAACAGAATGTCCATTTATTACACCCCACAAGTACATACAAATTGAAAATGGGTTTACATTTGAAACCATTGATCAAAACCAAAAGACTTTTAATTATCCTTCAACTCTATGGAAGTATGGAGTTAATGAAAAATTTGAACTAAGACTAATTACCGAATTAACTTTAGAAAAAACAAAAGAAAATTCAAGTAACGGTTTTTCGCCTCTAACAATTGGATTTAAAACATCACTATTTGAGGAAAAAGGTTTTATACCAAAAACCTCATTCATTGGACATGTAATAACTTCAAAAATTGGGAGTAATGAATTTCAGACGAAATACATTGCTCCTTCTTTTAGGTTTACAATGCAACACACATTGTCAGAAAAAATATCACTTGCTTATAATTTAGGCTCAGAGTGGAATGGAGAAAATGCTGAACACAGTTATATCTACACATTAACAACAGGTTTTAGTTTGACAGAAAAAATTGGTTGTTATACAGAATTATACGGATTTTTACCAGCAGAAAATAAAGCAGACCATAGATTTGACTGCGGTTTGACATATTTAATTAACAACGATTTTATTACTGACATTTCAGGCGGTTTTGGACTAACTGAAAATGCACCCAAAAACTATATTTCATTAGGACTTTCTTACAGATTTAAAACAACCCGATAAAAAAAACGACGAACCGCTAACAGGGCTTTGGCAAAAATTGGACTTTAGTGCTAGGGGGAACATTTGTACTTTCTATTAACATTTGCGATAAATTTAAACTTTAGTGCTCTTTAATCCCCACTTTCGCACAGCCGAAAATCGTTATGAGCAAGTTGAAAAGATGTCTTTTCTTGAAATAGGTTGACAAAAAATCAACCAACATGACAGCAAAAAAGGTTAAACAGAATGCCGAAGAAAAAGACGCTATTTGGGCTTCGTACAGTTTTAAACGAACTATTGTAGATGAGATTTGTAACGGTCGAATATCGATTCGTCAAGCTTACAAGAAGTATCAAATTTCCAGGTCTTCAATTGATTATTGGATTAAAAAATTCAGTACTCAAGAGCAAAAGGAATTGTTTATGGGAAAGAAAGATGAACTTAAAAAACTTAAACAACGACTCGAAGAGCTGGAGTTTATAAAGGACTTTCAACAAGACTTAATCGCAGAATTTGAACTCGAAACAGGGAAGGATTTAGCAAAAAAGTTTTTGCCCGAACAACTTGCAACAGAAATCGAAGAGAAAAAGAAACTCATAAAAAGAGGCTCATAAGCGAGGTGTTCGGGATCACCCGACAAGTATTTCACAAGCGAGAAAAAAAAGAAACCATTTCTAGTATGGAACGAGAAGTTATCTTTAAATTGGTAATGGATGTTCGTAAAGAAATGCCTCGTTTGGGCACGTACAAAGTTCATTTTCTGATCAAGAAAAAACTTGCTGATCATAACATAAAATCGGACGTGACAAGTTCTATAATTTGATGCGTGAGGAACGTTTGCTTGTCAAGCACAAAAAGAACTTTACCAAGACAACCAACTCAATGCATCGCTATAAAAAGCATAAAAATTTAATTAAAGATCTCAATGTTACTAAACCGGAACAAGTTTGGGTTAGCGAAATCACGTATATTAAAACTCAACAAGGATACGAATATTTATCACTTATAACGGATTATTATTCAAAGATGATAGTTGGGTGCCATTTATCTACTAACCTTAAAGCAGAAGGCCCAATTAAAGCGCTTGAGATGGCACTCGCTGGTCGACATTATCCAGAGCGAGACCTTATCCATCATTCTGATCGCGGGTTTCAATATTGCAGCGATGATTACAATAACTTACTCAATCAGGCTGATGTTTTAATTAGCATGACGCAAGAATCTGATCCTTATGAAAATGCAATTGCTGAACGTGTGAATGGCATTCTTAAAGATGAGTTTGGAATAGGAGAGGGCTTTATGAATCACATTCAGGCTGTTAAAAAAATATCGCAATCCATCCAAACTTATAATACCAAACGTCCTCACTTAAAATGCAAATTAAAAACACCATTGATGGCACATCGAAATCCAAATTTGAAATTAAAAAGGTGGGGGAGGTTATTAACAAAATCGCAGTTTTCAACAAAAGAAAAAAGTAACAAAAAAGAAAAATCAATAACATATTAAATATATTATCTTTGAAAAAAAAGATGTCCACTCAAAACTAGTAACTCCAAAATACCCTGCCATTCTACAATAATCTCAGAATGGCAGGGTAGCCTAATATGGTTCATCGTGAAGCGGGCACCCACCTTCCGCCATCCTTTACACAATACGTAGCAAAAACGCTAAAGGACCACTAATTTTCTACTCACCTCCTTTTCGGATGTCTTCAGAGATACCTGATAAACCCCTTTCACCATCCTGCTTAGATCGAGTTGAAAGGAATTCGCTCCTGCAGAAAGTTGGATACTTGACAATTCTGTTGAAACAACACGACCCAAACCATCAAAAATCCTTATAACGCCTAATTGATCTATTTCCGAAAGTACTTCTATAGCTACATTTCCGGTGGCGGGATTGGGGAATAAACTAACCAATACCGAAGCTGTACCTGGTACCAGACTGCCTGTCATTTCCACATTGTTCAAATAGTCCTTGAGACTACCAGCGAGGTTGCCGGAGAGGGGGCGAAGAGGAGCAGGGCTGCATCCACCAATAACCGCAGCTACCCTACTGCCTGCCACGCAGTGAAACCCGGGCGTCAACTGTACAACATCCCCAGCGCTATACACAACGCTGGTACCAATACCACCCGAAATAGTTCTATTGGAAGTAATGGTATTACTTGCTGCAAAATATTCCGAACCATAGACCGGAGGCTGGAAAAAACCGGATGTATGAGATAGATTCACCGGACATCCTGAATACAGAGAAGATTGCCATAATCCCCTTCCAAAAGTTGCAGCAGAAATTATCCCTTCCAAATAATTTATCTCAAGATCTCTTACCATCACATTGGGCAACCCATTACTAAAAAGAAACCAAAATCCTGTATTATCATCTCTGTAAAAAACTCCCAAATCCGTTCCTACATAGAGACCATCCTGTGAGCCGTTCACATGTTCGATTGTCTGCATACGGATATTAGGCAAGCCGGCAGAAATATTGACCCAGGTACTTCCACTGTCTAAAGATTCATAAACCTTTTGACCATCGGCAAAATTGGAAACACAAACCCATAATTTACGGGCATCTGTGGAGGAAACCGCAACTCCTGAGACTCTGCCGATGGTAGGAATATTGTTTTTAATTCTCCATGTAACTCCACCATCTGAACTCATTCGAAAATTAAGGTTTCCTGTTGCATACATAATCGAATTGTTTACCGGGGACACCGCCAATGCAATATGATAATCTAAAACAGAATTACTGTCTGTAATATTCCTGGTCCATGTTGCTCCACCATCTGTTGATTTATAAAAATCACGCTGCATAGCATAGATAACTGAATCATATACCGGATCCTGTTCAACAATATCTACAATTAACACGCCTGCTGTTTCATCCAGACAATTGCATCCTGTCCAAGGCGTCACATCGGTCGTCGTAGCGCCACTATTGGTTGTACGATACAAAAAATTACTGGAGCCATTCACGATAAATTGCGAAGAATCACTACGGTTTATCATAGCAGCCCCTGCATCACAGCATGCCATGAAATCAAAATAATCCGTTCGGTAGCGAAAAGCGCCATTATCCTGTGTACCACCTACAAGGAGAAATCTGCTTTCGTCGTAATCTGCAATATGGTAGAACTCCATTGCATTCATTCGAGCCGAAACAAATGACCAACTGGATCCATTATTCGTTGACCGGTAAACACCACCATCACTGCCAACATATATTGTACTACCATTAAATGCAATTGCATGAACATCCGCGTGAATGTATCGTGTCGCCGGACAACCGGAACATGCCGTTGCAGTATTTGCATTCAACCAGTTGACGCCACTATTGGCAGAACTCCAAAGTTGGATCCCGCCAACAAATACACTTGCACTGTTCGTCGGAGAAACAGCAATCGCCAAATCATAACCTGACTGATCAACCGATGCTGCACCATTACTGAAATATCCCAACACATTGGGAGTGTTTTTTTGCAACGTAAATGAAACACCACCATTTAAAGATTTATACAATCCTGCAAAGCCTGCCGTACCCAAACGACCATTACCGGGTCCCATCAATAAATAAACCTCATTGGGTGCAGCAGGTGAAACGCCAATCTGAATGCGATTGGTATTTGCAGGCTTTGCAGGCGTGAATGCACCGGCAGGCGCTGCAGACCATGTTCTACCTGTATCGTTCGAAATATAAAAGTTGACATTATCTGTAGCATAAACGACGTTCTGACTACCGGGTTTAAATTCAACATCAAACACCCTGTTAGTGAGTCCACGTGACCAGGTGACTCCTCCATTTAGTGAACGATAGGTACCTCTCGTCGTAGCAACCACCAGCAACAATGGATTATCGTTGCACAACGTCAAAGCATTTCCAACACTTAAATCGCTATACGAAAAAGTCAAACCAGTAGTGAACCAGTTTTCACCGCCATCAAACGACTTAAGTACTCCTGTTGAATAATTAAGTTGACTGTCCCCATCTCCATTAAGAATATAAATTATATCCGGGTTGACAGGATCAACCTGAACAGCAGAAATTCCCAGAGAAGGGATTCCATTCGTTAGATTACTCCAATTTAGTCCATTATCAGTAGAACGAAATAGTCCCCCTCCGTTGCTGCCGGCATAAATAATTGCAGGATTATTTGGATGGAAAGCAAAACAATTCACACGACCACTACGACGCACATCCAAAGGATTGGTAAACGCCTGATAAATGGTGTCAGCATTCAGATTAAACCATGCACCGCCCAGGGACTGAACACGAGCATGGCTCATCTCCTCTTTAAACTCGTAGGCAGACTGCCACTGTCGTGCAGAAGGATTCACAACTTCGCCTGCTTCATTTACCGCTCCGGCCATTGATCTCAGCCACCGCAAATACTGTTTCCATCCCGAACCTTTTCCTTTATCTCTGGAATAAAAATACTCATCCATTTCAGTTTGAATCTGGCTTAATGACTTACCCTGTCGGGCTTTCTCCGTGAGCATATCCGCTATTTGAGCATTCGCTGTATGTGCGAAGAAGAAAAGGAGTAAAAAGAATATAATATATCTGATTTTCAGCTTCATTGTCTGGTTAATTAAATTGTTGGCAAAGAAATTATTTCACACTCTTCAACGCAGCATTTTCAATTTTCAAGTCCGTCAGTTGTTTATTCAGCCGAATCACATACAGGGTCAGCTCTTCGATTTTCTCCAACATCTTTATTTGCATATTTCCCAGCTCTACTCCCCCGGTTGCCACCATATCAGCAGCCGAAGGAAGACCGGGAAGATGGCCATTTGCACCAATAAAAGCATCGACTTCTTCGATTGATTTCAAAGGATATTTTTCATCAAAAACATAATCGGGCCAGGTACTCAGCAATTGAACTTTTAATTCCTCACAAATTACTTTCCCAGCAACAGAAAGCCTGAATCCATTAGCCGGAATAGTTGTACCAATTGCTACATCACCGGTTGGCTTTATAGTGAGTTTTGGATTCCCTTGAATGGTAAGATGCAAACTTCCGGATGGATTCGAACTCCCTGTTCCAAAATCCACGTCTTCAGCTATTCCCGAAAATGACCCGAAGTACCCTCTGTACACTCCATTTTCAAAAATACTATTCCAGGTAAAATTACCAGATGTATTAAAACGGGCACCTTCAGCAGACAAGGAACTGACATGTAATTTTGCAGAAGGACTAGAAACCCCAATTCCAATAAATGTAGCATTTTCCACTATTGAACTATTCGCAAGGCTTGTACCATTCCACAAGGGAATAGTACCGGTGGTCAATCCTGTACCTTTAAGATATCCCTGCACAGCGTGATTTCCCCACGAAAACGCCGTATTCCAATCGGTGGATCTACCGCCAGTAGCAGCAATGGCACCTACCACCTGCAATGCATCTGATGGAGTAGAAGTTCCAATACCCACTTTATCAGCGGTTGTTCCAATTTGAATTCCGGCAGAAGTGGCACTCAGTACGCTGATCCCGTTGATTCGATACAATGAGTCCGTATTTATACTTCCAGATTTAACGTCTAAACGCCACACCGGCGTCTGATTGGCAATACCTACCTTGCCGGTTGGACTGACAACAATCCTAGTAGTATTGTTGGTTTTTAACTTTAAGGCTTTATTATCGGTTGTTCCCAGGAAATGAATATCCGGACTGGTCAGTGCATTTCCGCTCAGATTCCACGTTTGGGCGTTAATATTTTCCAGGGAGGAACAACAACAGATTGTTACCAGGCATAATTTGATAATATTTTTCATATACTTTTCTATTTATGAATCAAAACAACAACAATCATTTATTTTTAGAAAGCCACACTTCATAAATGGAGATATTCAGTTAATAATTGGCAAGAAACAGCACACAATTGGAAAATGATAAATTCAAATTGTGGTGGTGCAGTTAAACAATCATATTTCAACGTTTATTGGCTATAATTCCCGCTTATTAAAAATTCCCGACCACTTAATTTTCGACTACGCTATAAAATCACAATTTAATTAAATTTGGAGGGTGATTAACTTGCATCGATCGACTATCCTTTTTAAATTTCTATTCGCTATGACGATGTTATCGGACTTAACTGCCTCCGGTCAGGACTTTATTCCTGAAATAAAAAAAAGAGAATTCACACTTGAAGATGGTTTACCTGACAACTTCATCCGAAGCCTGACCATTGACAATCTAGGGTTTTTATGGATTGGAACACATAGCGGACTTAGTCGTTACGATGGGCATACGTTCACTAACTATTATTGCTTACCGGAAGACACAAACTCCCTCAGTGGAAATGTAATTGTATGTATAAACAAAGACTCACGGGGTGATCTTTGGATCAGTACGGAAGAAAACGGACTTTGTTTATTCGATCCGGCAAAAAATAACTTCCGACGATATGATATATCACAGAAAGGATACGGATATCTGCCGGGAAAAAATCCGGCTGGTATCATGGAAGACCGTAATGGACGTATTTGGGTTACACTTTTTGGTGATGGAATAGCCTGGCTGAATCCAGCGACCAACGCATTTGAACTGGTAAAACTGGATCAGGATACGCTTCCCTACAATCACAATGAAGTAAAGGAAGGCGTTACAGACCGCGACGGAAATTTCTGGCTTCCCAGCAGGAAAGGACTAGTATGCTTCAACCCTTACACCAGAGCTGTCAAGTTTTTTGATCGGTATGCAGCCACAAAGAATGAAGAGAAAGCTATTAATCTTCTTACATGCATCGCAAAAGATAAGGAAAACAATCTATTCATTGGTACATGGGATCGTGGACTTTATACCTACAATATTCAAAACAATGAATGGCACCAATATCTTCCGGATGCGTCTTTACGAGATGGCAAGAATAGAATCAATGATATACAAATCAGAGATGACCAATCAATTAATATTTCAACCACAGCGTATGGTGTAATTACGATCCAATCTGAAATATCGTTGCTTGATAATTACATACAAAAAGCAGAAATCAAAAGTTCTGCGGGCACTGCGATCACTACCCTCAGCTGCGGCAACATCACTTATGAAGGATACTCAAACCGCTTGGTTCGTACAACCAACCTAGGAGAAATCATCCGCTATTTCCCAGGTAGCAAAGTCGCTTCAGACTCGAAAGGTTTTGCTACGATATCCAGTATCCGCCAATTCAACAATACCACTATGCTGTTGGGTTCTTATTACCGTCGTGGATTATTTGAATACGACCTGCCATCAAAAACATACCGACATGTTCCTATAAAAGAGGGGAGGGAAGAACTCTTTGTTTTTGACATTGAAAAAGACCTTGCCAATGATGACGGATATTGGCTTGGGACCTCCAGTGGTGTATATTATTATGATGCAAGGCGGACACTAGTTTGGGAAAATCCGGTCTCAAAGCAATTTAACAAAGATTCCCTCTGGATCTATGACTTGTATCAACACAAAGACCGATCACTTTGGATGTGCGGTAAAAATTTTGTTTTAACACAACAACACGGTGAAGTTGCTGACCACAGCTCAGAACTAAAGAAACTATCTGACAAATCCGGTCAACACTATAACGGCATTATCCGTTATGATGAGAACACACTGCTGACGTGGACTGATGCAGGAGAAGTTTTTCTCATCCATCTGCAAGGTGAGACCACTTATCAATATGAAAAGTTAAAAACACCTTTGCTAAGTGCCCGACTAATTCAGGTGGTTGTTGACCCTCAGAAACGCCTATGGATGGGGCTTCATAATAATGGCGTACTCTGCTATCATCGTTCAAAACATCAGACTGAACACTATACTACCACGAACGGACTCAGCGGCAGCAAATTTGTGTCAATGATAACAAACAGCTCTGATCAGCTATGGGTATTGAGCCAACAGGGGTTGAGTCTGATTCGAATGAGTACCGGATTTACCATCAATTTTAATCATAAGATTCCCAATATAATATCTGAGCCAAATCTTTTAATCACACTAAATGACTCAACCTTACTGTTAGCTGGCGATGAAGAGTTCGCAATACTTGATATAAACGAACTTTTGAAAGAAGATATACCTCGGCGGGTTATTTTAACCGGATGTATGGTAAACGATGATATGCAATTTACATCTGTTTTTCAAGATACAACCACTATTCGTGAACTCCGTTATCAGGAGAATACGATTGTACTCTCCTTTACCGTACCAGATCCTACGGGTATGAGTCAACACCATTTCGAATATCGGCTGGAAGGCATCGATAACAATTGGATAAATATTGGGACAGACAGAAAGTTACGCCTTGCCCGACTTTCACCGGGGAAGTACACTCTTCTGTTGCGGGCCTATCTACCTGCGAGTGGTAAAAGAAGTCTGCCCAACATTTGCAGGTTTATCATCCCCCCCCCGTTCTACCGTGAGTCATGGTTTATAATTATGAGCATTATCATTTCTGCTGCTGCAGGCTATCTCATGTTAAAGCAGCGAGAAAAAAAAGTACGTAAAAACGAACAGGAAAAACAAACGCTTCAACAACGAATGGCAGAGCTGGAAAATCAGGCATTAAAAAGCCAGATGAATCCCCATTTCATTTTTAACTGTCTGAACTCGATCAACGGGTATATTTTAAAAAACAATACAGACACAGCCATTCGTTTTGTCAATAAATTTGCCAAGCTCATTCGCTACATATTAGAAAAATCAAGTGAAAAAGAAATTGCTCTTGAAGAAGAACTTGCCGCATTAAATACCTACATAGAGATTGAAGCTATCCGTCTTCATCATTCCTTCCAATACGTTATCAATGTGGATCGTAGTTTGTCTATGCAAGGCACAAGACTACCTCCATTGATCATTCAACCACTTGTAGAAAATGCTATCTGGCACGGGATGCATGGAATTGAAAAAGCAGGTATGATTCGTATTAATATTCGACCCGTTGGTCATTATATACAAATTGATGTAGAAGATAATGGAATAGGATACAGTCAATCGCTAAAATCAAGAGCTGATCGTACGATTGAAAAAAAATCAATGGGTATTAGTATCACCAAACAGCGTTTACAACTCATACGACCAGCCGATGCTTCAGCACATGAATTGCTTACCGTTACCGATCGTTTCAACGAAGAAGGAGTGCAGGAAGGCACAATTGCAACTTTATATATACCAATCAACTCAGCAGTATGAATGAATTACCGAAAATAAGAGCCATCATTGTAGACGATGAACAGATTGCCATTGATTTGTTGCAGCATCATCTGGAGCAGGAATGCCCGGAGGTCAAAATCATTCAAACCTTTCAATCTTCGCAGCTGGCATTCGAGCAAATACCGTTGCTTCAGCCGGATCTTTTATTTACAGATATTGAGATGCCACACCTGACTGGTTTGGAGCTGGTAGCACAATTAAATCAACCCCGCCTGAAAGTAATTTTCGTCACCGCTTACAACGAATTTGCTTTAAATGCTATCAAACTTGCAGCGGCAGACTATCTACTGAAGCCGGTCGATAGCCAAGAGCTAAGAACAGCTATCAGCAAAATCAGTCTGGGTCGGCAGGAGGAAAACAGCATAATGATGTCTTTAATCAATATGCTTCAAACACAGAAGAATTTTGCCCGCTTAGCTATTAACTCAGATCAAAGTATTCAGTTTATCGACTACGAAGACATTTCATATTGCAAATCAGAAGGTCCTTACACCGAATTCTTTCTAACCAACCGAAAGACAATTCTTTCATCCAAATCTCTAGGCGAATACGAATCGCTTCTTAATGAACAAGGATTTTTTAGAATTCACCATAGTTATCTTATTAACCTGTATCATCTTGACAAATTCGTAAAGAAGGATGGTGGGTATGTAATCATGCGCGATGGCACCTCACTACCAGTAGCGCGCCGAAAAAAGGAAGACTTTATTACTAAAATATCCGGTCAATAAGATGTAATAATTGTGATACGCCTTGATATGGTCTATCGACCCCATGTAATTTTAATAAAATAATAACCGGATTTTTCACCAGTCATATCGGTAGAAAACACCGAACTGGATTCTCTTTGCCAAGCAAGATGTGAGAGCAAATTACCAAGTAAGTAAAATACTGGAATTTCCGGAATTTCCAGTATTTTACCTGGCAGTGAAACACGAAGTATGCCATTGGAAGGCTGTGGGTAAATACTAATAATTACTTCTTGTTTCAAAACAGGCTGCTCATACGGAAAGCTCAGCAGAATAGAGGGCCAAAGACAGAAGATAGCCATCCACATGAATATCTGTATCGGTAATCTTCTTTTCATTTTATCAGTTAAACATCTGTTTAGCTATTGTAAGCTTCCCTAAATTGGACTATTCAAAATTAGAATAATTTATATTGGAATCGATGTTATTATTGGAATGTTGACTTGACATTTTCTTCGATTTAAGGAAGTGATTTTTTATGCTGCTAATGGAATGTTGAAAAAGTTTGATGACGTACATCGACTTAAAATGCGTCAGTTTTAAAAAAAATTGAGTTATCCTTTTGTAATCCGGGGACCAATTTTTTAGTTTGGTAATAAGTTCTTCTATGCCGAGAATATTCATGCATCGTTTGATGTTGTAAACAAGCATTATTAAACTCATTTCTCCATTTACTTTTTCTAATCCGATTAAATTGGTGTGATTATATCCCCACTTTCGTTTTATAGTACCAAAGATATGTTCGTTGATTTCTTGTCGAGTTCGGTACAGTGCAGGATTGTCTCTGTAGCGTTGATTATTTTCTTCTACTGCTTGTGCAAATTCACTTCTTTCTATTTCTCTCC
>CAMBZT010000053.1 GCA_945872405.1 Chitinophaga pinensis
TTTAATATTTAATATGTAAAGTTAATTTTTTTTTACTAAAGACGTACTTATTCTGTAAAAGGTTGCCACCAGTTTTTAGTTTCTTTCAAAAAGATAGCGAGATTCTTTAAACTTATCGTTTAGATTTTTTAATCTATTTTTTTAAGGTCTTCAGCCTTTTTATGAATAAAAACTAAAGTGTCACATGAGAAAAAACTTTGCTAAGGTAGTCATTTCCTTCTTACTGTCTATGTTACGTTTGTCATTTTGCAATTCTACATTTATATCGTAGATTTGAAATTAAAAGTCTACATCTATGAAACAAAATTTACTCTTAATCTGTCTTGTTTTTTCGCTTTTTGTTGGAAATGCACAATGTCCAGGATGTTTAATCAATGCTTCATGTAGTGATGCTACACCAGGAACTCGATTGCCAAATGTTTGCCCTTCTGTATTGCCTGACGGAACCTTGGGTGTGGCTTATTCAGAGGATATCACAATTTGGCTACCCCAAACCTTTACCTATTCAGGAATCGATGTGACAATATTAAATGTGGATGTTTTAAGCGCTACAAGTATGCCTGCTGGTTTAGGATTGGAAACTTCCTTAGGCCCAATTCCTGTATCTTTCACAGTAACAAGTGACATGAGGTTATGTGCTAAAATTTGTGGTATACCTACCGTTCCTGGCACTAGAACTATTCAATTGAATGTTTCAGTTACTGTGCGCACACCGTTAGGTGTTCAAACTCAAGCTCAATCTTTCCCAATACCAATTACAATCAATCCTCCTTTAGGTGGAAATGCAAGTTTCTCTTACGGGACAAAGTTTGCATGTGACTCAACTATCGATAGTTTTTATGGATTGTTAGAAAATGCGCCATATCCAGTAAGTTATGTATGGGATTTTGGCAACGATGGTATCATCGATGATTCTGTTCGAAGTCCATTGCCAATCAATTATAATGTTCCTGGTGAATATTATGTGAAATTAACAACCAACTTTTTGAATTATAGAATCACTCGAGTAGCTGTGAATAATATCGCTGGTGCTAGTTGGTATTGGCATGAATTCTGTGGTGACGGAACTGGTTTCACCTTGTTCGGCATTCCATTGTATACACAGACTAGCGATGCTGATTTCTCAATGACATTGACTGATGGGACTAATGTATATAACGGTTCAGAGGTTTCTAACGATGATTCTCCAACTTGGGATTTTAGTACACCCTATAATCCAATACCTGGTGTTATCAATTTGAGTTTTACAGAATCTGATGGAATCTGTGGTTCTCAAAGTGGCGGTGTTTCAACTACCTCTATTCCAGGAGCTGGTGTGTTTAATTTTATAACACTAGGTGGTGCTGGAACGCTTACTGGAAAAATTACAGTAGAATCATATATCGAAAGCAGTATTGAGACGATTGATACGATTTTTATTTATGCTTCTCCTGCCACCCCAAGTATCATTTCAAATGTAGATACATTTTGTTCTAACGATTCAGTGAATATTTATTTTAATACAGCAACTACTGGATTAACAATTGAATGGTTTAAAGATTCCTTCTTGGATGTATCATTGGTAGATTCTTCCATTTGGGTAAGGGGCAACGGCACTTATTATGGAGTAGTTACCAACTCAAGCGGATGCAGGTCTTTTACCGAGTTAAAAAGAGTAGTTCAGATTGCATCTCCTCCAGCAATAATAAGTGTCATTCAATTAGCTGATAGAAAACTAGTCAATACAAATTATCCTGGTGCTGGATTTACGCTACAATGGTATAAAGATGGTGTTCTCTTGCCTGGAGAAAATGGAGTAATGTTAACCACTGTTGGTGATGGGAATTACACCTTAGAAGTCTACAACACTCAATTCCCTGCTTGTAAGAATGAATCTGCACCTTTTGCATTTAGTTCAGTAGGTCTTCAGGTGATGAATTATACACTTTTAGCCCCTACTATTTTCCCAAATCCTTCTAATGGTAATTTTACCTTAAAATTGACAAGTAATTTATTACAAGATATTCATTGTTCTATCTATGATTTGATGGGTAATCTTGCTGATCAAAGATGGTTCAAACAAAGAAGTGGCGAGCTAATTGAGGAGATAAATCTATTAAACTTTGCGCCAGGAGTTTATGTGATGAAAATCGAAGCAACAAATAATGCATATCAAATAAAATTGATTATTAAGTAATTTTAAAATATCTATATATCACTAACACAAAAAAAATAACACTTATGAAAAAAAATGTTTTCTTATTTTACTCTTTTCTTGTAGTCGCTAGTATTTCATCATATGCTCAGTGCCCTGGAGCCATTGTAGATTCTGTTTGTTATTCTACTTTGATTTCTGCTGGCGGTGGAATTTGCAAGGATTCGTTACCTCAAGGCATGGCCGGTCATCCTTATTCTCAAGATGTAAGTTTTGTGATGCCGCCTAGTGTAGACATCACGACACCTATTGTGGCTACAGTTACTTTATTAAATATTAATATCAATGGAATCGGTGGTCTTCCGCTAGGTTTAGATTTTTCTTGCAATCTTCCAAGTTGTGTTTATCATCCAGACGGTGGCGATGAATTGGGTGCACTTAGAGTGTGTGGAACACCATTGCTACCTGGTTTGTATACATTGACTGTATTTATATTAGCAGATGTGAATGTGAGTGGGGTAGGAGATCGTTTTGGTGAATCTCAAACTTATACTACCACCGTTCGAATCTTGCCAGACACTTCTGGTGGTGTTGCAACTTTTAACTATACCCCCGGCGGTTTTAACTTTTGTGATACAACAGATTTAACATTTCATGCAACGGTAAGCTCTGCAACTAATCCAGTGAAGTATTCATGGGTTTTTGGTAATGGTAACACATCTACTTTGAAAGATCCAACGATTCAAAACTATCTTCCATCTGGAACTGCCTATAAAGCTTCATTAAAAACCACCTTGTATGCATACAGATTAATTCGTGTGAAAGTGAATAGCACAGATGGTGGTCGATGGAGTGGTGATGTAGGTGAATTGTATGCAGGTTGGCCATATTCTCCTGATTTTGTTTTTCAAAATACGACCACTAATTACGCCACTTCAGAGGTATCAAACAATAATACCCCACAGTGGACTGGACTTAGAGATACCATACCTCCAGGAACAGATACTATTGGATTCACATTGACAGACATAGATGGTTCACTTTTTGGTCTAGATCCCAATGATTTAGTGATTTCAGATAGATTGCCAGTATTACTAGGAAACGTGAATTATATCTCAGGATCAAATTCTATTCAGGTTCAGTTTGATACCATACCGTATCAAATTTTTTACGATACTGTTACTTTAACCATTAATAATTTACCTGCACCTGGTATTACAACTATTTCAGATGATAGCATTTGTACTGGCGATACTTCAACCATAACAGTAAATTATGGTGTTGGCTATAGTTTCCAATGGAAAAAAGATGCAGTCAATATTCCATTAGCAAATGATTCATTTTTGCGTGCTACCACCACTGGTGTTTATTCTGTAGATATTCAAGATGCAGCAACAGGTTGTTCTACTACTTCTGATCAGGCAACCCTTACAACATTCGCTAATGTTAGCAATGTTACTATTGCTGTGGTAGGTCCAGGTCAAATTGCTAACACTAACTATCCAGGAGCTGGCTATACGGTTGAGTGGTTCAAAGACGGTGTTTTAATTTCAGGTGAGAATGGGGTGATATTAAATTATAGTGGCGATGGTAGTTATACTTGTCATATTTTTAATCCAGGCCTCCCTCGTTGTGGGGCAACCTCATCAGCTTTAATTGTTTTGGGTCTAAATGATGTCACAACCTCTTTATCCGAATTAAATATTTATCCTAATCCAAGTGAAGGTAGTTTTACTATCAAGTTTGAAATAGCTCAAAAAGATAATTATGATATTAGTATAGTTGATGTAGTGGGTCAAAAAGTTTCTTCAGAAACTTTAGTTAATTATAAAGGGGAATATAACAAACAATTTGATTTGTCTAACTTGCAGAAAGGTGTATATTTTCTTCATGTAGTTTCGAAGCGTTCTTCTTCTTCAGCAAAGATTATAATTCAATAAGAATTCTGACCTTATCGGTTTTTTAAAAGGGGTGAAATCAAAGTTTGATTTCACCCCTTTAAGTTTTCAACAGGACTCTGGTGTATATTTTTTTGAGTTTGGGGTTGAAATCAATTGAATATTCTTTATATTTACATATATTTTAAATACGTAAACCACAAATTGATAATGAAAAAACTTTTTACTTTAAGCATTCTATGCATCCTATTTTTATTGAAATCTAACGCACAGTGTACTCCAGACTTCGCTAATACTGAACTAGGCTTATCTCCCTTAGGCGATTCAATTCCTTGCGCTTCACCAGGAGTTGCCTATGATCAGACAATACAAATCTATGCTCCAGATTCAGTATATATTTCCAGCTTATCAACAACAGTTCATGTGTACTCTATAAAGGTAGATTCTATTCAAAACTTGCCATGCGGTATTTCTTATGGATTTGACAGAGCTGACAGAACTTATGTTACCACTCCCACAGTGCCGGCAAGAGGTTGTATGAAAATTGCTGGAACAACAACAGATCCAGCGGGACAATACAAGTTAAAAATTGCAGTAACCATCAGTACAAGTCTAATTTCTGGAACCTATCCTGACGCAAGTCTTATTCCCGGCTTAGGTACAGCTTTCAAAATTTTCTTTAGAGTAGGCGCTTCTTCGAGCGTTTGTGCAGCAATTGATACAAGTGCTAGTGCTGTAAATAAAACAGCAACTTGCCCTACCACGATCATAGCAGGTATTTCTGATGTATCAAATTCATTGTCATCTTTTGAAATTGCTCCTAATCCAGTAACAGAAAATTCGGTAGTTACTTTTACTGCTGATAAAGAGGGTAATTATGAAACAATTGTTACAAATACTATTGGCGAAATCATGTCAAGCGAAAAAGTAGAAGTAAATGCAGGTGATAATCAACTCAGCTTGAATACTAGAGCGCTAACAAACGGAATATATTTCTTTACGATAAGAGATGGGAAAAATACTTTGACTAAGAAATTTATACTCAATAAATAATAGATTATATCATCCAACTAAAAACCCTTATTATTCGCTAGATAAGGGTTTTTTATTTTTATCATCCAAAAAAATAAAATAATGAAAAAAATTATTCTTTCAATTTCACTAAGCTTAATAAGCTTTTTAGGATTAAGGGCTCAATGTACGCCAGATTTTTCAGTTTCAGTTGCAGGATTGTATCCTGCCCCTAGCACTTTTGCGTGCGCAGAGCAAGGAGTAAATCTTACAGGCGCTGTAATGACAATTAAAAATTTCAGTACGGCTGGACCAGGTGGTAGTTATACCATCGATTCAATATCAATAGATTCAGTAACCAATGTGCCATGTGGACTGACTTATGCAGTGAAGTATCCCAATAATAGAGTGTTGTTGAACAATGAAGCAGGATGCATCAACTTTACTGGAACCACCGCAGATCCAGTTGGTCAATATCAAATGAAGGTGTATGGCAAAGTTTATGGCACACCAGACATACCTTTGGGAATTGAAGGTGCCTCTAAAGATTTATCTTCGATTGGAAGTTTAAATACTCCTCCGCTTGATTTCAGGTACTGGCTACGCGTAAAAGCAGCTGGTGGTACTTGTGCGGCACTAGATACGGCTTCTGGTTCAACAGCGAATAAGATTTCATCATGTAACACCACAGTTGGAATTTCAAATGTCGGTACAACGTTAGAAGGAATTACAATATTCCCTAATCCAGCTCAATCTCTAGTGACTTTATCTTTTGCTTCTGAGTTGAATGAGACCTATTCTATGACTGTTACGAATCTAATAGGCGCAACTGTTTATAATAAGAATGTGGAGGTAACATCTGGCGATAATAACCTTAAATTAGACGTTTCTGGGTTTGCGAAGGGAAATTATAGCATCAACTTAAAGCATAACGAAAAAGTTACTGTTGTAAAATTTATAGTTCAATAAGAATTACAGTATAGTAGAAAGCGCAATACATTTTTTGTATTGCGCTTTTTTATTGCCAAAAAAATCGCTATATTTAAACATAACTTTATGTGAAGGAATGGTAAGGAAAATAGATTTATTGCTTAATGAATATGGCGAAAGCCATAAAAACAGTTTTAACAAAACTATTCATTGGATTTGTATCCCATTAATTATGTTTAGCTTGGTGGGGCTCTTATGGAGTATTCCTTTTCCAAGAAATATGCTGAGTGGCTGGATAAACATCGGCTCTATTTTAATTTTTCTTTCGCTAGTTTATTATGTTCGACTTTCATTCAATTTATTTATTGGTTTTCTATTTGTATGTCTTGGTTTGGTAACAGGAAATTTTTATTTGTTTCAGTTTCTTGATAGTAACAGCCTATCCATGTTTTATGTGTCTTTTTTTATTTTTTTTATCGCATGGTTGGGACAATTTTATGGACATAAAGTCGAAGGCAAAAAACCTTCATTTTTAAAAGATTTGCAATTTTTAATGATTGGTCCTGCTTGGTTGTTACACTTTATTTATAAAAAAATAGGTATCCCCTATTAATCTATCTTATGAAAAAACAAACAATCTTTTTTATATTCCTCTCTGTGTTTTATTTTTCAACATATGGTCAAGCTATTACAGCTTCATCATTAATCAATAAAGTTGTTGAAGCAGTTGCTAAAGTAAAATCTTATCAATTTACGATGGTTACGAAGGAGCGAAAATTAGATAATTCTTTTCATTATGGAAAGTCATCCAATAAAATTCTTGTTTCACCATATTGTGTCTACATGAAAATAATTGCGGAGAAAAACAATGGAACTGAAATTTTATACAATCCTTCTAAGTACGGTAAGGTTGCCGTCTTAAATGCTGGTAAGTTTATTCCAGATATGAAGTTGGATCCATTTGGAGGCATTTTACGAAAAGATCAGCATCATACTGTATTAGAAGGAGGATTTAGATATTCAGTGGATTTACTTTATTCGATAAAAAGTCAGTTGGGTGAACGATTTGATGAATTGGCAAAGGTAGAATCTGATATTATGTTTAGTGATCGATTGTGTTATAGGATTTCTTTAAATTATGATGCTTTTAGTTATGAAAAATATGTGCTGAAGGATAAGGAATCTTTATATTCATTATCTATGCAGAAGAAAATTTCCGAATTTTTAATTATTTATCATAATAAAAATGTGAGTGATTATTCAGATGTACAAACAGGTAAAGTGATTGAAATACCTAATGCATTCGCTAAAAAAGCATTTATTTATGTAGATAAAATTAGTTTCCATCCGATTGGAATAGAAATGTATGACGAGATTGGTATGTTTGAAAAGTATGAATTTCAGGGTGTAAAATACAACCCAGTTTTTACAGCAGATGAATTTACCAAGGAGTATGATGGATACGGTTTTTAGGATTTATATATGATAGCTTATTACCTATTTTCGCTTACTGAGCATCGGTACTAAGCCACCTTCTTTTAAGTCTTCGATGGCTTGTTCAAGCTCTTTATTTTCTGTAGAAATGTATTCTTGTTTTAAATCATAGCCATAACGTTTTCCTATTTGTTGCCAAAAAAACGCATTTATACTTCCCTTTAAATTCTTGATTAGGTTGTAGCAATTATTACCTGTCTCTCTATTAACAAGTTTTACAAGAACTAATCCTTCGTTAATCGTGAGATTTTTTAGCTCGTCTTCAAATTTTACTTTTAGTTCGTCTTCAGTATTTTTGATGTACTTTTTATGATCTTTCTTTTTAGAAAGTTCTTCATTTTTTGACATCTCTGTCAGTATCTTTTTTCCTTGCTCTACATAAGGATATATTTTTTGCACCCGACGTTTTAACATATTATACTTGTACTGTTCCAAATCATTAGAATAAAGAGTTACTGCGGCAAAGGTTCCCCCATAAATAACAGCACTGTCGTATTTCGTTTTATAAGTATCATCTTTAATTCCATTTGTTTGAGCAAATGAAGTTAAGGTGAGAAAAAAAATGAATGCAAGATTTAAAGTGATTTTCATAGGTTCAATTTATTCGTCTACTACAATAAATCAAAAGTTGTACCAACTACACTAGTAGCGAGCAATTTTTTCAAAAGGACGATTTAGGAAATCCATAATTACTGCATTGACCAAAGCGGGTTTTTCTTTTATACTATAGTGTTTTGCGCCGGGTATAACACATAAATTAGAGTTTTGAAGATTTTCAAAGATATCAAAAGAATGCCTTACGGTAACTAGACCGTAATCGCTTGCCATTACCAAGGTTGGAATAGTTATAGATGCCATATCTCTCAACTCCCATGTGGGTTCATTGAGCAATAAAAATTGCATCCTCCTAGCAAAAGTATTTAACAGTTCTGGATTAGGATTCCCTACAAATCTAGCTTTCAATAAAAGTGTCATTTTATCTAAATCCCAATCTTTTACCTTTTGAAGAAAATAAGGATAAACTGCATCAGGAGTTGGTTTTAAATTAGCACCAATTAAGATCATTTTTTTAATCTTCTCAGCGTGATGTATACCAAGCTCAATAAGAACATTACCACCATCACCAAATCCTATAAAATTTGCACTATCTATTTTTAACTCATTCATCACACTTAAGACATCTTCCGACATCAATTTGTAACTCATAGGTTTATCAGTAAAGGATGATTTTCCATGCCCTCTGCTATCAAAAACAATGACTCTATATCTTGTTGCTAAAATAGGAATTTGGTTTTCCCAATCATCTATATCTACCATAGCTCCATGTAACAAAATAACTGGTTCGCCTTTTCCATATTCTTTGCCATAAAGGGTAATATCATCACTCACAACATTGAATTCCTTTCCGTTAACTGCTGATTGGGCGTTGCCTTTAGAAAGAGAAAATAATAATAGAAGTAGAAAGAGAAATCTTGATATCATGTGAATTATATTTTTGAACAAATGGGACATAAGGTTTCTTCGTGTCCTCTAGCTTTACAATATTCTCTTCCAAAGAATATAATTTGTAAATGTAACGTATTCCAAAGCGTTTCGGGGAAGAGTCTTTTGCCATCAGCTTCAGTCTGCACTACTGTTTTTCCATTACTCAATTTCCAACGATGCATCAATCGATGAATATGAGTATCTACGGGAAATGCAGGTACGCCAAAGGCTTGACTCATTACCACTGAGGCTGTTTTGTGTCCAACTCCTGGTAAATTCTCCAGTTCTTCAAAGCTGTTTGGTACTTTCCCATCATGTGCTTCAACCAAAATCTGAGAGAGGCGTTGAATATTTCTGGCTTTGCCTGGAGCTAGGCCAACAGTTTTAATGACAGAAAGTATTTTTTCGCTAGACAACTTAGACATCTTGATTGGCGTATTTGCTAGTTTAAATAGGGCTGGAGTTACTTTATTTACGCTGACGTCAGTACTTTGAGCTGACATCAAAACTGCAATCAACAATGTGAATGGATCTTCATGATCTAGTGGAATTCGAGTTTCTGGGTAAAGACGGTTTAGCGTCTCAGTGATAAATTGTATTCTTTCTTTTTTGTTCATGATAGTGATACTAATAATCGCTTTAGGATTAATAAAAAAAGCCCTCCAAAATAGGAGAGCTTTTTTAGATTTTTAAAAGGTACTAATTGTTAGTCTTAATTATTTGTTTAGATGTAACATTACCATTCACCGAAATTTTAACAATATAGACTCCAGCAGTTATATTATTTCCATTGATGATTGTGGAATGATTTCCAGCATTCTGTAATTCTTGCGATACTAATTTTACAAATGATCCGTTGATGTCATACAGTTCTATGATCACTTTTGAATCTTTCTCCAAGGTATAGGCAACATTCGTTTCTGATACAAAAGGATTCGGATAAACCTCTAATGAAAATTTACTTTCTTCGACTAGATTAATGACTTCTTTCTCTCCTTGTTGTTGTTTTCTAGCCGTTAACGACGATCCTTCTTGTTTGTTTACTTTTTCTAACATAGTATAACCACCGCTGCATGGGGTATAATATATGGAGGTATAACTATTAGTAGGCCCATATACTACTGTATTTTGAAGGTGCTTTCCCATTTCTAATTCCCCAATTTTAAAGCACCATAAAGACTCTTCAGCCTTCTTTTGATCTATAATTTCATATTCTTCAAAGTATAATTTATCGGCAATCACCATACCTCTTATTTTAATAACGCCATACTCACCATCTTCAGAAGTAATTGTGGTGGTTCCGCTTACATTTGTTCCGTTTTGCACTATACTCATCGTGTAGGTATAGGTTCTTAGGATGGCTTTTTTATTATCAGTGTATTGGAAACGTTGACCACTATACTCCCCAGTAAAATTAGTAGTTGCAATTTCAGTCAATGACAATTCTTTGGTATGTTTAATGATTGGTAAGATTTCTTTTGGAATGGGTTTGTAAGCATTTGAAATCTTTACCTGTCCAAAAATTAGTACTGGTATTGCCAGCATAGTGAGTATAACAGCTGCTTTTTTTGTGAAATTAGTCATAATCAGAATGAATTTATTTTGAAGTTAAAACGAAGTTACCCTTTCTTGATGTAAAACAAAAGTTTTTCCATAATTTTAATTGTTAAAAAATGTCCCTAACACTTGTTTAAAACTCATTAGTCTTTTTCTAAATGAGATTACTAATTTTGCCTTATAATGATTTCTGTACTCTTTTTAAACACTTTTCTAACAAGGATTTTTAGCACCATCTTAAATTTAATTTTGGCCTTGGTGATTGCTCGTGTTATAGGTGCTTCAGGAAAAGGAGAATCAATTTTTATAGTTACAATTATCACCTGCACACTCTATTTCGCTAATTTGTTTGGTAATCACGTGCTCGTCTATACTCTTGCCAAAAATAACTTTAGTACGGTTTACACAATCTCTTTTTTCTGGTCCTTTTTTATCGTTTCAATTCAGTATGTTTTCATTTCTCTATTTTATACATTCGATGTTGAGTATATTCTACACCTATGTCTACTTACTTTTATCCAATCTTTAATAAATTTATTTCAGATTACCTTACTCGCCAAGCAGAAAGTTAAAACTTATAATTTTCTTACTTTAACGCAGGTGTTCTTAAATTTATTGTTTTTATTGGTCCTTATCTATGGGTTTGAGAGAGCATCAATAAGTTCGTATATTATTGCCTTATATCTATCTTCATTTGTGACCCTAAGTGTGTCTATGTATTCTTCATATGAATATCTAAAGAATTATAAGTTCAATATAGATATAACTGAAATTAAAGCAATGATTTATTCAGGATTTCAGTATCAACTATTTGATTTTCTTCAATTTATAATGCTACGTTTTAGTGTATTCTTACTTTTCCGATTTGAAGGTAAGGCCAGCTTAGGAATCTACTCAATCGGATTATCTATTCTTGAAGCTTTTTGGATTTTTTCTCGAAGTTCTGCCACTATTTCTTATGTGAAAATTGCAAATCAAGACAATGAAAAATATAGTAGTCTATTGACTTTAGAATTACTAAAGGCGTCCTTGATATTTACAGCAGTAATGATTACTATTTTTTATGTAATGCCTGACCAAGTATACATGTTCATCTTTGGCAAGCAATATCAGTTATTGAAAACATACATGCGGTGGCAGTTGCCAGGTACTTTTGTTTTTAATATATTCATTCTTTTAAGTGCTTACTTTTCTGGAAAAGGAATGGTATACATAAACCTTATTGCTGCTTTGGTAGGTGCATTTTTCGCAATTCTCTTTGGATACTTGTTAATTTTGAAATATGAAATGAGTGGTACAGCTTTCACATCAACACTCGCCTATACTTCTGGATCCATTATTCTTTTTATCTTCTTTCATAAAATGAATAACTTTAGGCCTTCAGATTACTTTATTAAAAAACTAGATTTTATTCTTCTTAAAAAAGAAATCAAATTATTATTTCAAAAAAAATCAATATGACAGTCATAAGTCCTTCAAATGAGACTACAACAGTAGAAACTGCAACAGAATTAGGTCTACTTCCAGAAGAATTTGATAAAATAGTAAAGGTGCTGAACAGAACACCAAATTTTAACGAGTTATCTATCTATTCGGTGATGTGGAGCGAACATTGTTCCTATAAAAACTCAATTAAATATTTGAAAACACTACCAAGAAGTGGTAAGCATTTATTGGTAGAAGCAGGAGAGGAGAATGCAGGATTGGTAGATATTGGAAATGGATTAGGTTGTGCCTTCAAGATTGAAAGCCACAACCACCCCTCAGCATTAGAGCCCTATCAAGGTGCGGCAACCGGTGTAGGTGGAATTAATAGAGACATCTTTACGATGGGAGCAAGACCTATTGCTCAACTAAATTCTCTTCGTTTCGGGGAGTTAACAGACGATAAAACAAAGCATCTTCTAAAAGGTGTTGTGAAGGGAATAGGTGATTACGGCAACGCATTCGGAGTTCCAACCGTAGCTGGTGAAGTTTATTTCGACCCATGTTATCAAACTAATCCGTTGGTGAATGCCATGTCTGTTGGTATAGTAAAGATAAACGAAACAGTTTCTGCTACGTCTTATGGGGTAGGAAATCCTGTTTATATAGTTGGTTCTTCAACAGGAAAAGATGGTATTGCGGGAGCAGCTTTTGCTTCTAAAGATATTTCAGCGGAGTCAATTAATGATTTACCTGCAGTTCAAGTTGGTGATCCATTTCAAGAAAAGTTATTACTAGAAGCATCATTAGAGGTAATAAAAACCGGCGCAGTCATTGGAATGCAAGATATGGGAGCAGCAGGTATCACCTGTTCTACCTCCGAAATGAGTGCAAAAGGAGAACACGGAATGAACATATGGTTAGATAAGGTTCCTACGCGCCAAGCGAATATGAAACCTTGGGAAATACTACTGTCGGAAAGTCAAGAAAGAATGCTTATTGTTGTTGAAAAAGGAAAAGAAAAATTGGTAGAGGAGGTATTCGAAAAGTGGGATTTACATTGTGCTATTATTGGAGAAGTTACAACAACCGGGATATTAAATTATTTTATGAATGATGAATTAGTGGCTTCTGTTCCTGCTGAATCTTTGGTCTTAGGTGGTGGGGCACCTGTGTATGATAAACCCTTTTCAGAGCCTGCTTATTTTAAGGCGTTAAAATCATTTGATATCAATTCGGTAAAACTTCCGACTGATTTTTTGAGCGTTGCGAAGCAACTAGTTCAGTTGCCTAATATTGCCTCTAAACGATGGGTATACGAACAATATGATTCAATGGTTGGAATCGCAAATACTAATATTAATGAGAAGAGTGATGCGGCAATTGTTAGAATCAAGGGAACTGAAACTTGCCTAGCTTTAACTGTCGACTGTAACTCAAGATACATCTATGCAGACCCCTACAAAGGTACAATGATGGCAGTGAGTGAAGCAGCAAGAAACATAACTTGTAGCGGAGGAATTCCTAGCGGTGTTACTAATTGTCTAAATTTTGGAAATCCAAACAATCCTGAAGTTTATTGGCAATTTGTGCAAGCCATCAAAGGCATGAGTGAGGCGTGTAAAAAATTTGAAACTCCAGTTACAGGAGGGAATGTTAGTTTTTATAATCAATCAAATGATGGAGGAGCAGTGTTTCCAACACCAACCATTGGGATGTTAGGATTATTAAAAAATATTGATTCGAAAATGACATTGCACTTCAAACATGAAGGCGACTTTATCTATGTTCTAGGAACGTCTAGAGAGGACATAAATTCATCACAATATTTAGTTCAATTACATAAGAGAGAAGATTCCTCCTGTCCTTATTTTGATTTAGAGGAGGAGTTTCATTTGCAACAGACCTTGCAACAGATTAATGAGTCAAAACTTGCTCAAAGCATGCATGATATCAGTGAAGGTGGATTGTTTGTTACACTGCTAGAAAGTGCTATGGCTGGGAATACTGGATTCGAAATTTGTTATGATGATACGATGAGAGAAGATGCGTTTTTGTTTGGTGAAGGTCAAAGCCGCGTTGTTATCTCTATTTCTGCAACTCAAAAGGAGGCTTTTGACCAGTTTTTATTAAAATCAAAACTAGATAACCAATTTATAGGAAAAGTGTTAAAGGAAAAAGTACAGATAAAGTCAGAAGATTGGGGAAGTATCACTGATTGGAAAAACTTGTATGATAATGCTATTCAGAATGAATTAAATAAGTAATTTCATCAAAAGAAATCAAACACAAAATATGGAATTGGATTGGTGTTTGATGCAGAGCAATTAAATAAATCCGAAGAAAAGACTAGGTATACGTTACCTTTTTTGATTTGGCAACAAAAAAAATCTTCTTTGTGAAAAAGTGAGCAAGTGGATTTATGTATAGAAATTATTGGCTCGATGCTTACTACTCTGTAATGAAAAATAGTCAGAAAAACTGGATTTTTTGGAGATTTAAATCTGCTGCGCTAAAGTAGCCTAACGCAATAATGTCACAATCCCTGATTTAATGATATCTTGTCCATCATAATCTTTAGCTTTAATTATCCAAGTGAAGGCTGAAAGAGGTTGAGCTCGACCATTGAATGTGCCATCCCAACCCTGATTGACATTACTTGTTTCAAATACTTTTTCTCCCCATCTACTAAAGATTTCGAAAGAAATGAGTTGTTCTATATTTAGTGTTTTAACTATTTTAAAGACATCATTAACACCATTTCCATCAGGTGAAAATGCAGTTGGCATAAGTAAAACGGTATTCGCAATCACATTCACGAGAACAGAATCGTAAGAAGAGCAGCCATTACTGTCTGTAACCATTACAATATATCTCGTAGAAAAAATTGGTGAAACACTAGTCGATTGATTAAATGCATTTGTAACATTGTTAGTAGGAAACCAAACATAGCTAATTCCCCCACTTGCAAACAAGGAGGTAGATTCATTTCTATAAATAGTTACATCTGGTCCTGCATTGGCGATGGGTAACTGATTAACAGTAATGCTTAGCGTAGTATCGTCAGTAAAACAGTCATTAGATACGCTTATAGTGTAGAGAATCGATGAATCAGGCCTAGAGAAGACTCTTTGATTGCTAACTGAAGAGAGATAATTACCGGGCGACCAAAGAAAATATTTACCTCCCTCAGCAGACAAGCTTACTTCTTGTCCCTTGCAAATAATTGTATCTTGGAATGCAACTGCTGTTGGAAAGAATTGAACTGCTAAAGTGATACTATCATAATTGAAGCATCCTACATCATCGCTCGCTTTGGCTATGTATGTAATGGTATCAGTCAAAAAGGCGGTAGGGCTCATAATAGTGCTATCATTCAAAGTAAATCCATTATTCCACAAAACATTACTTGCAGTTGTCACAGCTTGTAAAATCGTTGAATCTCCATAGCAGAAGTAAGGATCTGCAGCAATAATATAGATGTTTGGTTTTAAGTTTACTCTTAAAATAAATGTGTCTGAATTTCTACAACCTTGAGTATCCCTTAGCATAACAAAATAAAAGGTGTTTACTAATGGATTTGCAGTTGGATTATAGGTAGTTAATGGTGTTAGAGTTGGATTGAATGACCACTGATGGTTATAGTTTGAATCTGAAATGATTTGGTAGGAATCACCAAAGCAAATGGTGTCACGATTATAAGGTAATTCAGGTAAGGGATAGATTTCTATTGTTGAGTTGATTGTGGTATCACAACCAGAAGAAGACTCTATAAACATACTTACATTGAAAACACCAGCATTGCCATAAAGATGCAATGGATTTTGATCTGATGAGCTGTAGCCATCTCCAAAATTCCATCTCCATATATCAATAGTACCAATGCTTGTAGTAGAGCTATCTCTAAAACTAGCGAGCGTATCCTGGCATCTGTTTTCTATGACAAATCTTGGAAACAGAAAGTTGTAAACGACATTCACTGTATCGAAGGCTTGGCATCTATTTACATCAACAACTGTAACACCATAGGTCCCATTTGTTAAAACAGTGGTTGTTGGATTTGGGATGTTGGGATTATCTAAATTTGAAGCTGGACTCCAGATGTAATTAGTACCACCAGAAATTTGAAAAGTGGTAAATTTATTCTGACATAGCACAGTATCTTTCAAAGGTGGGAAGCTTGGAATCGGATGAATGTTAACAGATCTACTTAATGAATCATAGCAGCCAAGATTAGTTGTATCTATCAACCTAACTATATTGATACCAATCGAACTATATGTGTGCTGAGGATTTTGAAGAGATGAGGAAGTTCCATCGCCTAAACTCCAATACCAGCTCGATATACTACCCATGGATAAATCGGTGAAACTAACTGCTGAGTTAACACATGTTGTATCAAAGGTGAAACTTACGATTGGCAATGGATACACAAAGAATTTCATGGTGTCATCCTTAGTATAACAATAATTTAAAACATTTAGATAGTAGGTAGATGT
>CAMBZT010000054.1 GCA_945872405.1 Chitinophaga pinensis
TGCTTTTTTATGTAGTCTATACTTATTATTACACAGATAGGTACACCTCCGATATGTACAAATACTTTGATGATAGCAAACCTTTGTTTGACTGTTTAATTCAAGATCCGCGGACTTTTTTTCAGATTGTTTTTAGTGATCGGAGTGGCTCCTCAAATGCCATGCCCTATATGCAACAGATGAATCACTGGCAATTAGGACATCATAGACAATTTGAGAACAGCCATCAGTTGATCATACTTTTCAATGTACTTTGTCGCTTTTTCTCTTTTGGCAATATCTTACCACACTTTGTTTTTATTAACTTTTTATCTTTTTTAGGTTTGATCTGCCTATGGAAATCCTTCAATCTTTTTTTTACAAATAAAAAGCCACTGTTTCTACTTAGCGTTTTTTTAATTCCGTCTGTTCTTTTTTGGTGTTCAGGATTATTGAAAGAAAGCTTGATAATATTCGCGTTAGGCTTTAGTCTTTATTCATTTTTTTTATTTTTAAGGAGAGACAAAAATCAACTCATTCACTTTACATTTTTTTTGCTTTTCTACTTTCTGTTATTTAAGATAAAGTCCTATATGGCTGTTTCATTTTTGCCCTTGGTACTTATTGGTATTGCATTATGGATATCAAAATTCAGATTTGTGATTCCTATTTTTGTTATAGGTATTTTAGCGGTGATTATCATGGGCTTTGGCATACAAAGTATATTTCCATCTATCAATCCAACTCGTGCTTTGAATGACAAAATAGAAGGGTTTAAAGAGGTAATGACGGCAGCAAATCCTGCGAGCAAGTTTGACATAGGATCGAATGAAGATATGGACAGCGAGACCCTATTAAAACTAATACCAAAATCTGTTGCCGTTTGTTTGTTTCGTCCATTTCCATGGGAAGCTAAAAACCCTTTTACTATTTTAGTAGTGCTGGAGAATTTTATTTTTTGGACAGGGCTCCTCATTTGTCTTTTTTTCTTTTTCAGGCATGAGCAATATAAAAGACTAGGTCCTCAACAAACCTTTCTATTACTTTCTATTATTAGTAGTGCATCTATTCTATGTTTCATTATAGGCATCAGTTCATTTAACTTCGGTGCTTTGGTTCGATATAAGGCACCAATTCTCATCTTTTTATTCTCTTTGCCTATAATGTTGATAAGCGACAAAATCGTGGAAAAGTTAAATAATTTGAAGATATTAGGTATTTTATTGAATAAAAGACAATAATTTTTCAATTATTCTCAAGCAAACATCACTTTTATTGCTATTTTTGCAAATATTTATACATTTTCAAAAAAAACAATGCTATGCAAAATTTACGTTTTAATGCAGTTCATGAGGCACAAACTAGAAAAGAGGTACATGTAAAATTACCTTCTATTAAAGTTTCTGACTATTTCGCAACCAATGTATTTCACGATGAGGTGATGCAACATTATTTACCATCGGATGCTTACAAGAGCGTTAAAACAGCGATAAATAATGGTACTAAGATTGATAGAACGATAGCAGATCAGGTAGCTAGTAGCATGCGTACCTGGGCGATAGACAAAGGCGCTAACTCATATACGCATTGGTTTCAACCGCTTACTGGAGCCACGGCAGAGAAGCATGATAGTTTTTTTATGCCGACACAAAATTTTAAATCGATAGAAGTCTTTGGCGGAGATGCCTTGGTGCAGCAGGAGCCGGACGCTTCTTCATTTCCCAACGGAGGAATTCGTCAAACATTTGAGGCAAGAGGTTACACGGCGTGGGATCCTTCTTCCCCTGCCTTTATCATTGAGCGAGGAGATGGAAAAACTTTATGTATTCCTACTATATTTATTTCGTATACTGGAGAGGCCTTAGATTTCAAAGCACCACTTTTAAAATCCATTCATTATTTAGAGGAAGCCGCCTTACCTGTAGTGAATATGTTTGATAGGCATGCGACAAAGGTAATGCCAACATTGGGATGGGAACAAGAATATTTTTTGATTGATGAAGCATTATATAATGCGCGACCAGATTTGGTGATGAGTGGTAGAACATTGATAGGACATGCACCAGCGAAGGGCCAACAATTAGATGACCATTATTTTGGGACAATTCCAGATAGAGTGTATCAGTATATGTTAGATTTCGAACAAGAATCACACAAATTAGGTATTCCTGTAAGAACAAGACATAACGAAGTTGCTCCAGGACAGTTTGAGTGTGCACCGATGTTTGAAGAAGTGAATGTGGCTGTAGATCATAATCAGTTATTGATGGATGTGATGGAGCGCGTTGCGAAAAGACATAAATTGAAAGTGTTATTGCATGAAAAACCATTTGCAGGTGTGAATGGAAGTGGCAAGCATAATAACTGGAGTTTAGGTACAGATACGGGAAAAAACCTATTGAGTCCAGGTAAGACACCACGCACCAATCTATTGTTTCTTACTTTTTTTGTGAATGTGATAAAAGCAGTACACGAAAATGCTGATTTATTGAGGGCATGTATTGCTACTGCAGGAAACGACCATCGCTTAGGAGCCAATGAAGCACCCCCTGCCATCATTTCTGTGTTTATTGGAGACCATTTACAAAGCGTGCTTGATGAGGTGGTCAATACCGTAAAATCTGGCAAGATGACAGCTATCAAGTCGGATGAATTAAAGTTAAATATTCATAATCGTATTCCTGATGTATTGCTTGATAATACAGATAGAAATAGGACATCACCTTTTGCATTTACAGGTAATAAATTTGAGTTTAGAGCAGTAGGTTCTAGTGCCAACTGTTCCTTACCAATGATGATTTTGAATACCATCATGGCACATCAACTGATACAATTTAAACAAGAGGTTGATAAATTGGTAAAGGGTAAAGAAGACAAAGAGGCGGCAATATTGCGTGTTTTGAAAGAGTATATCGAATCGTCGAAAAATATATTGTTTGAAGGAGATAATTATAGCGCTGCTTGGGCTAAAGAAGCCGCAAAAAGAAAATTATCAAATGTAAAAACAACCCCACATGCCTTAGATTTTTTATTGACTAAAAAAGCAAAAAATGTATTGGTAGGTAGCGGCATGTTTACAGAAAGAGAATTGCTTGCTAGGTATGAAATATTTCACGAAAACTATGTAAAGAAAGTACAAATAGAAGGCAGACTTATTGGAGAGTTGGCCATTGATTATGTAATACCAGCAGCGATTGATTATCAAAATAAAATGATACAAAATGTAATGGGCTTGAAAAGTATCGGCACAAAAGCGGCTTCTTATCAGACACAGATGACAATTATAGAGACAATTTCTGGTCATGTGAATGCCATTTATTCAAATACAGAAAAGATGATTGAAGCTCGTAAAAAAGCAAATTTGATTCATCATGAACCAGATAAATCGAAGGCTTATTGCGATTCAGTGATTCCTTTCTTTGAAATTATTCGTTCACATTGTGATAAGTTGGAACAACTAGTAGATGATCAAACATGGAGATTGCCTAAGTATAGAGAATTACTATTCACAAAATAGTAGGTTAAAGATAAATTTATTGAATCCTGTTATACGCATCTTTTGGAAGGGTATAACAGGATTTTTCAATAAAATTATTCTCTTTAGCTCCTATCATTTATCAGAAAGCTATTAAAGCCAAAAAATTCTGCAAAAGCATCAGCTATTCATACACCAAGAATAAAGCTGGTTTTTATTAATATTTTTTGAACAATTTTATGAGAAGTCCAACGATTAATATAACGCTAAATCGACTTTTATATCATGGCAGTTGTTTTGGACTGTTTTATCCAACTCTGGCTTATGAAACCGTTCATTCCAAACGAGAGAACAACAATGGTTTATGTGGTGTGTACACTGCACCAAGATGGCTATTGGAAGGTGAATCCTATTATGTTTCGAGAACTCACAAGCTATTAAAAAATTGATACTTTGGATGATGCATTGGGTCCAATTCATCGAGCTGAAATTGAGCGTGCACAAACAAAGAGTCAGTACCTTATTTTTGGAATATTAACTGCCTACCTCATGTAACAAAGCCATCAAAAATTCGTAGGAGCGTATAAGAAAAACATCACACAAGAAACAATATCAAGAAAGCATTTAGATTGATATAATAAAAGACACAAAAACATAGATTAAAGCATAGAATATTTTCAGCATGTTTTCATTCAATATATGACCAAAAAAAATCAATAAAATTCAATACATTTGTTATAGCTAAATATTTTGTAATCCTTTATGAAAAAAATTCCCCATTTATTATTATTTGTCTTTCTCTGCAATTTTACAAGTATTCTTGCGCAAGAACACACCAACTCCACCAACGCACTTTATTATCTTATTCAAGATAAATTAAAATCAGAAAATTTTGTTAAGGTAGGTGATATCCTAAGGGAATCTCCCTCTACGGCAGCAAAAAAAGCAAATTTAAGTCAAGGCTTGAAAAAATTCATGACTGTAGACATTGATTTGCGGAACTTAAGAAATTTGTACGAAAAAAATTTCCAAACGATAGAGTTGAATATCCCTACGGCGGATGGCAATCTTATTCTTGAATTATTACAACAAAGAAATTTGACAGATAACTTTTGTGTAAAAGCAAGCGGAACAGGTGCGGTAGTCCCTTATCAACCAGGTTTGTATTATAGAGGTATTGTTAAGGGTGATGCAAATAGTATAGCAGCCATCAGTATATTTGAAAATGAAGTTATTGGGATGGTTGCCACTGACGCAGGTAATTATGTAATTGGCAAAATGGGAGGCAAAGATTATGGTGCTACAGAGTATATCATCTATAATGATTTTGATCTAAGAAAAGAAAATCCATTTGTTTGTGGAGCGGACGATGATCATGGACCTATGGGAATGCCCAGTGCTCCAGAAGCGGATCCAGCAGACGCCTTACCAAGCTATGCCTCTACATGCAAAACAGTAAAAGTATATATTGAAGCTGATAGTTTACTTTATTTTAATAAAGGATCGGTACTAAACACTACTAATTATGTCACTGGTTTTTTTAACATTGTGGCTACATTGTATCAAAGAGATAGTTTATTTACAGAAATTTCACAGATAAAGGTATGGACTACCAAAGAGCCATATCGATCGAATTCGTCAATTAATGGCTTAAATGATTTTGGGATGCGTGTGAGAGATACCTTTCCAGGTGACATAGCACATCTTGTTTCTTTAGCTGGTGGTAATGCGGGTGTCGGGGGTGTTGCTTGGCTTGACGTTTTGTGCACGTCTTATTCTGCTAGTGGAAGTACCTATTATTCAAGGACGGCTTATAGTGGTATTGCCTCTACTTATGTGGCAACACTTCCTATTCCTGTTTATTCATGGACAGTTCAAGTTTTTACTCATGAGATGGGACACAATCTTAGCTCACATCATACACACTGGTGTGGCTGGCAGTTAAGACCAGGTAAATATGGTGCAGTAGATAGCTGTTATACCCGCGAGTTATATTTAGGCGGTTGCGATACATCTGGCCCTATTCCTTCTGTAAGCGTGAAAGGCACTATTATGAGTTATTGTCATCTTACCGCATCTGGTATAAAATTTGCAAATGGATTTGGTAAATTACCTGGCAATGCAATTCGTGCCAAGGTGAAAGGAGCTATCTGCTTAGGAAATTCATGTTATTGTACAGATTGGGTTAGTTTAGGACTAAATAGAAGTATTTGTGATAGCATCAAATTAGATGGAGGAACTACTTTTGATAGTCTAAGATGGTCTACAGGGTCTACGTCAAGATACCTTACCGTAAAAACAACCGGAAGTTATTGGCTGAAGATGAATGAAGGAAGCTGTGCAAGTTACGACACAGTTGTTTTGACGGTTAATACAACATCTCGCAGAACACTTACACAATCAATCTGCAATGGCAGCTCTTATTTATTTAATGGCGTGAATAGAACAACTGCCGGAACATACAAGGATACCTTCTTAAATATTAAAGGTTGCGACTCCATAGTAACACTAGTTTTAAGTATCAAACCTAGTAGCACTAGAACCATCAGTCAAAATATTTGTAGTGGTAGTTCTTATCTATTCAATGGGATTAGTCGAACCATCACAGGCGTGTATCTAGATACTTTTTTGAATTATGTTAGCTGTGATTCTGTTGTAACATTAAACTTGAATGTAAAAGCAAACTCTAGCAGTTCAATATCACAGACAGTTTGTACGGGATCTAGTATTCTATTTAATGGCGTGCTTCGGACAGGTTCAGGAATTTTTAAAGATACACTAGTAAATTATTTGAGTTGCGATTCTGTTATCACATTAAGTTTAACTGTTAGTTCTACATTAACAGCGAGCATCAATACTATTATCTGTGGAGGAAATTCAATTGTGTTTAATGGTATTCCAAGAACTATGAATGGTTCCTATCTGGACACTTTCACTAGTTATGCGGGATGCGATTCTATTTTAACATTAAATTTAATTGTTAAGCCAAGTAGCACAGGTGAAATTAATCAAACAATCTGTAATGGAGCAGTCTATTTATTCAATGGAATTAACCGCACAACTGGTGGTATGTATAAAGACACTTTTCCTAACTACCTTGGGTGTGATTCTATCGTAACCTTAAATTTAATAGTTCATAGTGTGAATGTTCTTGTGACTCAATCAGGATCTACCCTTAGTGCATCATTGACTGGGGCTGCTTATCAATGGATAAACTGCAACAATGGTAATTCAGCCATCAGTGGTGAAATAAATCAATCGTATACTCCTACGAGCAATGGCAGCTATGCAGTAGTTATTACAGAGGCGGGATGTAAAGACACTTCAGCATGTTTTTACATTACAAATGTTGGATTTAATGATGGTAGTGGCATAATAAATATTGCCATCTACCCTAATCCTGCAAAACAATTATTCATGATAAAGTCAAACAATGAGGAAGTTCATCATTTGGAAGTAATAAATGATATTGGTCAAATAGTGTTAAAGCGAGAAATATCGATGGGCATTGAAACGATTGATATAAGTAAATTAGCAGCAGCTATGTATGTAGTAAACGTCAAGAGTATGAAAAACGAGATACTCTTTCATGAAAAGCTCAATGTGATTAGATAAATAAAAAAGCCATCATTTAATGATGGCTTTTTTTATGATTTAGTATTTAATCTCTACTTAAATCGAAGAATGATTCCACCCATCAAGTTAAAACCAGCTTGAGGATAGTAATAATTATACGTATTGACATCTGTTAGATAAGCACGTCCTACATACCTTTCGCTGTAGGTATAGCCATTAGAAACAAAACTTCTATTAGTAACATTATTTAATTGCAATGAAAAAATGATATCATCGATTAATCGAGTGTGCAATGCGTAAGAAAACACAATATTATTTACATTAAATGGCTTAATACTTCTATCTCTATTTTGAGTATTATCCAGAAACTGTCGACTTGTGAATTTATTGGTGAATGAAACGATGAAGTTTTTGAAAGGCTTGTACTGAAGTTCTGCAAAGCATAAAATCGAAGGAGAAAATGAGATAGTTGATTTTTTTAAAGTGGTGCTCAATCTTAAAGAATCAACAGCGATATAATTTTCGTCATAGGTATTTACTACATCATCAAAAGCCATAATTTTGTTGATACTAAAAGTGGCGTTGCTGATAAATGAGATTCTTTTATGTATTTCCCAATTCAACTCAAGCTCTGCTCCGACTCTGTAACTTCTATCTACATTAGTCCTTATCGCTGCTCCGACATCATTTATTGCTCCGACAGCTACTAATTGATTCTTGTACAACATAGAATATAAATTAACACTTGCAACGAATTTTCTACCGCTGTACTTATAGTTTAACTCTATGTCTAACATAGCTTCTGCCTTGGGATTTTTCCCACTTCTTTTATTAATGAAGTCATCTCTCAAAGGTTCATGATGTCCTATTCCAGCAAAAAAATTAAATTTATGTTTGTTATTTAGGATTGCCTGGATTCCTAATTTGGGATTAAAAAAATAGAATACATTCACTTCAGATATAGCCATTCTAGCATCATTCTGACCATCTATACCATAATTAATGTATCGAAATTGTACATCGGCATACAGCTTCAAAAATGGCTTTATTTTGTAATTGATAACACTATAGATATTCAAATCTGATTTAGTTCCTGTTCCCAAATAGTATCTGTTATTTAATGGAATCGATGAACCAAAAGTTGACCATACTACAGTACCATAATGATTACCTAAATATCTATTAGCACCACCTGCCACTTTCCATTCCAATTTATCAGTCTTAAAATCAAATGCGAGGTTCGCACCGAAAAAATTATTTTTCAAGGAACGTCGCCTAATTAAATCGGTTGAAAATATTGTGTCATTTTGTGTATAAACATCCTCAAAACCATATTTAATAAAGCTTTGTCCAACTTTATACTGTTCGTAATAGCCGGCACCTTTTACATAAAAAGAATTCCCACTCATCATCAGCTTCTTACTGATTTTATGAGAGAAAAGACATTGGAAATGACTCTGCTTATAATTATCTGTTTCATTTTTATAGGCAGGATTGAGCTGACCATAATCAGTACCTGCAGCATTAAACTTACGATTTGTTAGCAAAGAATCTTCTGTTAGACCATACCAAGCTTGATATGTTTTCTCTTTACCCGAGAAATGAACAAAACGAATAGACGATGTTCGATTTACATATGTTACAGCTACGAAGTAAGAATACAATTTAGAGGCAGCTCGGTCTACATAACCATCGCTAAAAATTTGGGAATATCTGGCATCAATCACAAAATGATTTTTAAGCATTCCAGTTCCAGCAGAAAACGTATTCTTCATCGAATTAAAGGAACCAACAGAGTTTGCCGTTTCAAAATAAGCTTTCTTTTGAATTGTATTCGTAGAGATATTTACTGTTCCGCCAAAAGCCCCTGCGCCATTATTCGATGTTCCCAAACCCCTTTGAATCTGCACTTCGCTAGCACTTGAGATAAAGTCAGGAAGATTTACCCAGAAGACTTGGTGAGATTCTGGATCGTTGTATGGCACTCCGTTTATAGTGACATTAATGCGCGTTTGATCGCTCCCTCTAATTCTTAGGTAGGTATAGCCAATACCATTTCCTGCATCAGAAGTACTATTCACCGCCACAGTTCTATCCAAAAGAATAGGTACATCTTGACCAAGATTAATGTTCTCGATTTGGGATTTAGTCATCGTAGTGAATGTGATTGGATCGTCGATACCGGCCTTGTTAAAAAGGACAGGAAGTTCAGTTAATAAAACTCCAATTTTTAAGACGGAATCAGTTTGTGCAAGAAGAATTTGTTGACTCAACAACAGCAAAATAATTGTAAAAAGTGCATTTCTCATCTTTAATATTTTAAGTTAAATAAATGGAAATACCGAGTAGCTAAGAGGATATAGAAATGACAGGTCTGTCTATTCTTACTTTCTTTCCTACGCCAGTATGATCCGGATCAGGTTCCAAGAGTATTTCTCAGCCTGCATTTCATGCAGACACCCCTAGAAAGTTGACACAAAGATAAAATAAAAATGATTGAAAGAGAAAAATATTAGGACTAAGAGTTTAGCAAAAGAAAATTATCAATTGCAGTGACACAATTTGTAAATCGTTGCTCCTCTTTTCCTCTGACAATAAAATAATTTGCATTGGCATTTTCTAATTCTTCTAAGAACTTTTCATAGATAATCATTCTATCCAGTTGATTTACCCTTATTCCGTCAGGGACCCAATCAATATCAGGAAAGCAAAGTAGATAAAAATCATATTTATTTTCAGAGAGAGATTTTAAAATCCAATCTGGTGTTTGTTGGAAAACATGTTCTATCCATATTTTAAAATTTAAAACATCTGTGTCGCAGAATAGAATTTTAGAAGTTAATTTCCATGAGCTAGCCTCTTTGTTCATTTGTATATCATGCATTAAACGAATATCTTCAAGAGTAATTGGGCGTTGAATATTTGTTGTATATTCTCTTGCATATTCTGAACAGAGAGTTTGATCAAAGTGTGCCGCTAATAATTCAGAAAGCGTTGTTTTACCCGTACTCTCAGGACCAGTTAGTACAATTTTAAATTTCCTTTTCGTCATTAAATAAAAGTCAATTCAACAGAATTTTGTTCCACACTTAATCTGACTTTTTTTCCAAAAAATAACGTTCGATTATCTTGAATATGACCACAAGGAAAATCAAAGCAGACAGGTATCTTTAGGGTATTTGCATAATCGGCAACAATACCAAAAGCATCTTTTCCAAAAGGAATCTGATTGTCTTTCATATCAGAAAAAGCACCTACAATGATACCTGACAATTTTTTCAACTTCCCTCCACGTTTTAGATTCATCATCATTCTATCTATATGGTACAAATATTCATCTAAATCTTCTAAAAACAAGATATGATTTGTGTTAGTAAAAAGAGATGTGGTACCAGCTAAGCTATAGATAACAGAAAGGTTTCCTCCCGTAATAATACTTTCTGTATTTCCAAGAATATTGAGCGAGTGAGAAGGAATGTGATAGGTAAGCAGCTCGCCAAACAAAGCTGATTTAAGCGATTCAAGTGCTTCAACAGTATTGGAAGAAAAGTTAATGGGCATCGTACTGTGGATGCTTTGAATACCTAAAGTAAAATTTAAATGACAATGTAAGACAGTGATATCACTGTATCCACAGATCCATTTTGGTTTTTTTAGATATTTTGTAAAATTCAATTCATCTATCATCCGAACCGTTCCATAGCCTCCTCGAGCACACATAATTGCGTGTACGTCGTCGTCGTCCATCATATTTTGAAAGTCACTGGTACGCTCTTGATCAGAGCCAGCGAATTGATTATCATCGAGTGATAAAGACTTGCCAATTTTGACTTTCAAGCCCCACGATTCAAAGAGTTGAATTGCTAGTTGGACTTCTTCAATAGTAATTTTTTTGGCCGTAGCAACTAATCCTATAGTGTTTCCTTTTTGTAAAAATGGTGGTTGTCTAAGTGAATTCATTTACCCAATAATTTTATCAAAGATAAAAAGCAAAACCTTAATTCAATCAATTTAAAGTAACTTTGCATACAATAAGTTTGATAATTCAAGAATGATGAAAGAATTTAAACGATTTACCGTAACTTCAGCACTACCATATACCAATGGGCCAGTGCACATCGGCCATATCGCCGGAGCCTACCTACCGGCAGATATTTATGTGAGGTATTTGAGAAGTAATGGGAAAGATGTTGCATTTATTTGTGGAAGTGATGAACACGGGGTTCCAATTACCATTAAAGCACAAACTGAGCAGGTAAGTCCTCAAGAAGTCGTGGATAAATATCATAAAATTATTGGTGACTCCTTTAAAGATCTAGGAATTTCTTTTGATATCTTTTCTCGTACTACTAATAAAATTCACCACGAAACTGCTTCCGCCTTTTTTAAAACTTTGTATGATTCAAATGTATTCGAGGAGCGAGAAACAGAGCAGTATTATGATGAGCAAGCAGGTAAATATTTAGCGGATAGATATATTGTTGGTACTTGTCCAAAATGCGCAAATGATAAAGCCTATGGTGACCAGTGTGAAAAATGTGGAAGCACCTTAGATCCGACAGATTTAATCAATCCTGTTTCTGCAATTACTGGAACAAAACCAATCTTAAGAAAGACAAAAAATTGGTATTTGCCTTTAGATAAATGGCAAGAAAAATTAGAACATTATATTGAATCGCACCCTGAATGGAAAAGCAATGTGCTGGGTCAATGCAGAAGTTGGTTAAAAGATGGATTGCAAGGAAGAGCGATGACTAGAGACATGGAATGGGGTGTGAAAGTACCAGTGGTAGGAGCGGAAGGCAAGGTACTCTATGTCTGGTTTGATGCACCCATTGGATATATCTCAGCTACAAAAGAGCTATCACTACAAAATGAAAAGTTTAAGGATTGGGAAAAATATTGGAAAGATGAAGAAACAAAACTAGTTCACTTCATTGGAAAGGACAATATTGTTTTTCATTGCATTATATTCCCTGCGATGTTGATGGCGCATGGAGATTATATTTTAGCAGATGCAGTACCTGCCAATGAATTTTTAAATTTAGAAGGAGACAAGATTTCGACGTCACGTAACTGGGCTATTTGGGCAAATGAGTATGTTGTGAACTTTCCCGACAAACAAGATGTGTTAAGATATGTGCTAACCTCTATTGCACCAGAAACGAAGGATAGTGAATTTACTTGGAAGGATTTTCAAGCGAGAAACAATAATGAACTGGCTTCTATACTAGGGAATTTTGTAAATAGAGTCATGGTTTTAACTCATAAATTTTTTGATGGAAAAGTTCCTGATTCTACTGGTTGCAGTGATCTTGAGGAAACGATTACACAGCAAAAGAACACTATCTCTACATCGATAGAAAGTTTTAGATTCAGAGAGGCACAGGCAGAGTTGATGAATATTGCAAGAGTTGGAAACAAATTATTGACAGAGAAGGAACCTTGGAAAACATTCAAGGAAAACCCTAAAGAGACTGGTACTGTTTTGTATGATTGTTTACAGATCATTGCAAACTTTGCCATCTTATGTGAGCCATTTATGCCCTTTACTTCAAAAAAATTAATCAAACAGTTAAACTTAGAATCTATAAGTTGGAGTTGGGTAGATGCGGGCAGGCAGGATTTAGTTCCTGCAAATCATGTTTTAAATGCAAGTGAGATATTGTTTGAAAGAATTGAAGATAAGATAATCGATTATGAAATTGAGAAGTTGCATGCTTCAAAAAACATAGCATTGAATAATGTCCCACCACCAAAAGAAGAAATTTCTTACGAATCATTTGAAAAAATGGACATAAGAACAGGGGTTATTTTAGAGGCAAAAAAAGTTGAAAAAGCGGATAAGTTATTAGAGCTTAAAGTTGATCTCGGTTTTGAGATAAGAACAGTTGTTTCAGGCATTGCCGCTTATTTTAAACCTGAAGAACTCTTAAACAAAAAAGTGAGTGTCCTTGTCAACTTAGCTCCTAGAAAGATAAGAGGTATTGAATCCAAAGGCATGATATTGCTTGCAGAAAATAAAGATGGTCGACTCATCTTTGTTAATAATGAAGATGAAAGTTCATTAGGTAGCATCATTAAGTAAGGAAATTAATATCCCTGAGAAAATCGCATTTTGTGTTCTCATCATCAAAATACTTAACTTCGACAGTTATAATTAATTTTTAGTTAACTTTACGGTAATAAAAAACAATCAATGAAAAAAAATCTCTTACTCATTTCTGTTATTTCACTATTTAGTATAATAACGAAAGCACAATGCCCCACTGGTAGATATATCGACAAAACTTTTGCAGTTGACACTATCAAAAATGTACTTTATGGTTCGAATACAAAAGCATCCGGTTCAGGAACAGAGAATTTATTAATGGATATTTATGTACCAAGAGCAGACACCATGGCGCACAGACCAATGATTATTTATGCGCACGGAGGTTCTTTTATTGGTGGAGATCGACGCACTTCAGATATGACGCTTATATGTCACACATTGGCAGCTAGGGGCTATGTAACTGCCTCCATCGAGTATAGACTAGAATCTCCTATCAACTTAGGTAATACTCAAAAGATGGTTACAGAAGTGATACGATCTCAACAAGATGGGAAAGCTGCTATTCGCTTTTTCAGAAAAGATGCTTCTTCACTTGATGCCTATAGAATAGATAGCACACAGATATTTTTTGGAGGAACTAGTGCAGGAGGAATTTTAGCACTTCATTTAGCATACATGAACGACTCAGATCCTCTACCTACTAATTGGGTGACTTGGGCAAACAGTATTGGTGGTATTGAAGGAACAAGTGGCAATCCTGGACATTCTTCTGCTGCAAAGGCAATTGTAACATATGCTGGAGGTATTGGCGATACTAATTGGATGAATCCGGGTGAGGTGCCGTGGGCAGATTTTCATAGTGTTAATGATGCTACTGTTCCAGATGGCACAGGTTATCCATTGGGTATTCCTACTTTACCATCAATCAGCGGAGGAAGAGATATGAACCTACGCGCGATTCATAATAATCAAAACCATCAGTATTTTCAATTTCTGGGTACGGCACATCCACCTTTTGCAGATGGCCTTTCAGCTACATGGGATACCATTGAAAACAGAACAGCTCGATTCTTATATAATAACTTAGAATGTAATCCTGACAAATATGTAGGTATCAGTAATACACCCAATGATCAGTTATTGGTGCAAGTTTCCATTTTTCCCAACCCAGTTTCTAATGTAATACAACTGGATATGCCAGTTACTTCTAGTAGCTACCAAATCAACATCAGCAATAGTGTTGGCAGTACAGTCTACACTTCAAAAACATTAGAAGGAGAACACCAGGAAATTGAACTTAGCGCTATTCAGAGCGGCATGTATTTCGTGACGATTGAATTCACGAATAAGAAATATGCCAATAGAAGCACAAAAATTATTATAGAGTAATTCTCGATAAATAAAAAAAAGCAGACAATAATTGTCTGCTTTTTTTTTGTTTAAAAACAATATTGCTATCTCGTTAATGTAAACTCAGCAACAATACCACTAGCAATGGTATCTGAATAAATTAACTCATTTTTGTTGACAGACTTGATATTGTAATTATGGATGATTTCATTATTGTTATACAAATTAATGGTTGCGCCTTTGTCGGTAATGTCATATTGAAAATTAGAAACCATACCATTTAGACTCTGACTGGCGGTGCACCTGGCTGCAGCATCATCGCACAAATCGAAATGTAGTGTCGCATCTTTGTAATTAAGTGCAACCAAATCAAGTTCTATGCCGAATACAGCTATTTTACTGTAGGTCCAGTCGCCCGCTAACCTATTGAGTGTAATTTGTTCCTTTGAACAATTCGTAAAAAGTAACAGGGAGAACAGGATTGCTCCCAGGAGTTGCAGATTCTTTTTTTTCATAAGATTGTATTTTGGTATGAATGAATAAATTATTTTTTCTTTTTTTTGATTGCTTTCTTAATTTTCTTTTCTTCTGAGATAGAAGTATTTGTTTTGATTTGATCCTCCTTATTATAATCAATACCACCTCCTTGGTGGCCCATTTGAGATAGCACCCAATTTTTTCTTTTTAGCATATAAGAAGTAGGTTTAGCAATGTTAAACTTTAAAGGATTAGGCAGTACAATGGCCATCAATGCGGCTTGAGATGGATTGATATTTTTTGCGGAGTTGTGGAAATAAAATTGAGCAGCCGCTTCTACACCATAAACTCCATCACCTAGCTCAATCACGTTTAGATAGACCTCCATAATACGCTCCTTGCTCCATATTTTTTCAATCAAGAATGTGAAATAGACTTCAAATCCTTTTCGTATCCAACTTCTTCCTGGCCATAAAAAAACATTTTTAGCTGTTTGCTGTGAGATGGTACTTGCTCCTCGCATTTTTGGATGCAGCTTTCCATTTTGTTTCTCATTATATTCTAGTGCTTTGTCGATGGCTTCAAAATCAAAGCCTTCATGTTCCAAAAACTTTTGATCCTCGGCGCAAAACACTGCCAATTCAAGGTTTGGACTCATATTCTGTTTGGATACCCAGTCTTTCTTAAGTCGCATGGGCTTGCCATCGATTTTCTGTTCGATGCAACGTTGTAACATCAAGATAGTAAATGGTACTGGAATGAAATCTAATAGAATAACAGATAATATAGAAACAACAAAAAAAGCCGTAACTCCTTTTAGTAGCCAAGTCAAATACTTTTTCATCTTTTTTTTCATAGCACTCAATTTAAACTTCCAGGTAATCCAATTCTTTTGCAAATGTTTCCTTTAACTTATACATTGAAAATACTGCCAATACTATACAAATACCACCAACAATTAAACTACTATTGATGACACCCCAGCTATTCGCCATATTTTTAAAAATAAGGGTAATGGGCACAACTGCACCCCTTACGAAATTTGGTGCGGTGGTCGTAACAGTGCTTCTAATATTTGTCCCAAACTGTTCTGATGCAATGGTCACAAACAATGCCCAATAACCAGTTCCCGCACCCAACAACATACAGCTTAAGTAAAAAAGGCTAGGATTGTTTCTGCTACCGAAGAGGTAGAGCAATACGACAATGGCGGAAGTAAGTAAGAAAATGAATACCACTTTTTTTCTACTTCTTAGCAATTGACTTAAGAAGCCACTCACGAGATCTCCCACAGAAAGCCCGAGATAACAGTAAAAAACACATTTGCCAGTTTCAATTTGTCCACCCATTCCAAGCACTTCAGAGAAATGTGATTC
>CAMBZT010000055.1 GCA_945872405.1 Chitinophaga pinensis
TATTGCCCTTGGACTTTAACAGGTGGTGCTGTGTTGCCAAGTACCTTATATCCACGCGCTTCTATTTTTGGTGTTTATCATGATATTGATCCTTCTCGTGCTGGTCTTCCTACCAAACGAATCGACTATCAAACCATTGGTACCGCTCCTTGTAGAAGTTTTGTCATTCGGTTTGTTGATATTCCATATTATAGCGGTTCTTGTTCTGGATTGAATGCAAATCATCAAATTATTTTACATGAAGGAAGTAATATCATCGATGTGCAAGTAGGTAACAGTCCAACGTGTTCTGCATGGAATGGCGGTAGGGGTATCATTGGAATTCAGAATGCTAGTCGTTCAGCATCAACGAGCCCTGTAGGTTATAATAATGCTGTATTCACTGCAACTAGCGAAGCTTGGAGATTCTATCCTTATGACACTACTCATATCGATTCGTTATTAGCTGTATTGTATAGCGGTTCAACTCCAATTGATACTGTAGCAGCCTATTATTCTCCTTTCCCAATTGTAAGAGCTGACTTTACAATCACTCCTGTTTTTCCACCATCTCCACAAATTTATCATGCTGAATTATTAGTTACCATTGATACTGCGGGTAGCGGTGGGGGAAGCGGTACCTCAATTTGTTTAGGTTCTGGAAGTAGCAATAGAACCAATGATTTTTCAATTTCTTCTGGAGGTATAGTAACGGTAAATACCATTGTGATGAATCCAACCTGTCATGGTGATGCCAATGGAATGGTAATGTCTGTAGTTACTGCAGGAATTGCACCATTTACATATAGTTGGAGTCGCGCAGCAGAAATTACCCCAGATATTATGGGTGTATCGGCAGGAATGTATGAAGTTACTGTTACCGATTCTATGGGTTGTACAGGAATTGGAATGGCTATGGTCACAGAGCCAGATTTGATTCAAGTGCAACTAGATTCATTGCGCGGGGTGAGTTGTTTTGGTGTGAACGATGCTGCTATTTATATTTCTCCTGTTGGTGGAAATGGAGGCTACTCCTATGCTTGGGCTGGTGGTGCCATTTCTCAAGCTATTACTGGTTTACCTGCAGACTCCACCTACTGTTTAACGCTAAGTGATTCTTTGGGATGTGCCACAGATACTTGTTTCTATGTGTCATTAGTTACTCAAAGCATCATTAATTTTTATCCTTCTATTTGTAATGGCGAGACTTATGTGATTGGATCTAATTCCTACACCACTTCTGGAATCATTAATGATACTTTGTTAAATATATATGGGTGTGACTCAATTAACATTTATAATTTGACGGTTCTACCTGTGGCAAGTAGAACATTAGTAAGGTCAATTTGTGATGGGCAATCGATGCGGATTGGAAGTAGTGTTTATACAAGTACTGGGATTTATTATGATACACTAACTTCATACAATGGTTGTGATAGTGTGGTGACCTCTAATTTGACGGTGCTCTTAAATTCAATACATACAATTACTGATTCTTTGTGTTTTGGTTATTCAATCACTGTTGGCTCCAGCACCTATACATTAGGTGGCACCTATTATGATACATTAAGCAACTCGCTCGGATGTGACTCAGTAGTTACAACAAATTTGACTATTCTACTAAACAATACCACTATTATTTATGACTCTTTGTGTGCTGGAGAAAGTTATTTAGGAATTGCTATCTATGACGACACCATTTTGAATACAACCGTTCCAAATATCTATGGTTGTGATAGTGGCGTAGTATACAATATTCATGTATTCCCAACTCAGAAACCATTCTTAGGACCGGATCGTTCTATTTATATTGGCGATAGTGTAATTATTACTTCTGATGTGGGTGTAAGCTTCCTGTGGAGTAATGCGGAGACAACTGCTGATATTACAGCTGCTCCAGGCACCACCACTACCTATTGGGTGCAGAGCACGGATATTAATGGTTGTGTGACCACAGACACCATTGTTGTGGAAGTATTCCCAGCAAGCGACACCTTAAGTTTACCAAGTGCATTCTCACCAAATGGAGATGGATTGAACGATAGTTATTTCCCAATACTTATGCCAGGTGTTATTTTGGAAGACTTTACTGTTTTCAATAGATGGGGAGAGAATGTCTACACTGGGGTAAGTGCACCAGGTTGGGACGGATCATTTATGGGTTCTCCACAACCAATAGGCAACTATGTTTTTTATATCAGAGTAAGCATGCCAGATCCATTATCTCCTGGAAGTTTCATTACTCGATACTATAATGGAGTGATTACCTTACTGAGATAAAAGGTCTTATCAGAAATATATGCAAAGTCCTCAGAATTTATTCTGGGGATTTTTTATGTGAAAAATATTGTAGATTTAGCTTGTTAATTTTATTCTAAAAATGAAGTATATTTTATATGCTATTCCTGCCTTTTTTATCTTGATTAGTCTTGAGATAGTAATAGATAAATTAAAAAAAACAGGCTATTATCGCTTGAATGATACTGTAACCAATCTAAGCTTGGGAATTGGTTCTCAAATTACGGGCATCTTTCTTAAAGTATTGACACTGGGTACTTATCATTATATCTATACCAACTATCGCCTGATAGAGCATATTCCGAATACATGGTATCTTTTTATTTTGCTGTTTCTTGGCGTAGATTTTTTTTATTATTGGTTTCATCGATTAACACATGAAATTGGTGTTTTATGGGGCGCACATGTGGTACATCATCAAAGTGAAGAATATAATTTTTCTGTAGCCTTACGTCAAAGTTGGAGTCAGGCTGCGTTTTCTTGGGTTTTTTATTTGCCATTAGCTGTTATTGGTTATAGTACAGAAACATTTATTGTGGTGGCTGCGATACAGTTATTGTATCAATTTTGGATTCACACAAAGTTGATTAATCGTTTACCTGCGCCATTAGAATATATATTAAATACGCCTTCTCATCATCGGGTGCATCATGGTCAAAACCCTTTGTATATCGACAGAAATCATGGAGGGACTTTCATAATTTTTGATAGAATGTTTGGTACATTTCAAGAAGAACTCGAAGAAGTGGTTTATGGCATTACAAAACCAGCAAATAGTTGGAATCCCTTTTGGTTGAATCTTGATTATTATGTTGATTGGTGCAATACATTCAGTGCAGCGAAGGGATTTTTAAATAAGCTGAAGGTTGTTTACAAAGCACCTGGATGGTCTCCTGAAACGAATGCTGTAGCTTTATTTGATAGAGATCATATCAAGAAGTATGATACAAAAGTAGCGGCTGAATTTAATTATTATGTGATTTTTAATTTTACGTTGTTGTTAGTTTTCTCTTCTTTCTTTTTAAAATTAAGTGATGAGAATTTTTTTGACGAGCTTGCTCTAGTGCGCGTAGGATTTTGTGTTGTAGTCATTTTCTTTACAGTTAGTTTAGGAGCCTTATTAGAACAGAAAAAATGGGCATTATGGATAGAATCTTTCAGACTTATCTTGTTTCCTACTAGCGTTGCTTATTTACTTGTTCTTATACAATCAAGCCTGCTTTTGCCTATCACCTATTTTTTAAGTGTCATCTCAATTTTGTCCTTTGTTTTTCTAATATTGATGAAAAGAAAAGAGTCAAATTTTTCTTAAATCCCTTTATTGGCATCAAAGCGATAAATGGTATATAGAAGTGTTTGTCCAACAGCTTTCAATGTTTTTTTATCCACCATCGACATATTATCTTGATGTGTATGCCAATAGGCGCCAAATCCTGAAGGTGTATCTGATGTTCTGTGAATGATATCTATCATCGGTATACCCAATATTTCATTTATATACTTATGATCATCAATAATTCCAGCAGTAACATCATTTCGAAAATACTGGCCAAAACCTTGTTCGTTTGCGATATTCCAAACATAATCTAGGTAAGGAGATGCATACCTAGCAGACACTCCTTCTTTTGTGAAGGTAGCATTAGGGGCACCAACCATATCAAGTAATATCCCAAATTCAGCTTTATAGCCTTTTACATGTGGATTTTTGCACCAATATTGTGTTCCTAAGCAATAGCTGTCTTCGTTTGGTGGTGCGACATCATCTGGTTGCCCATAGTCTTCTGCATCTAGCAAAATTATATCGATTCCTGTTCCAACCTCATTAGCCTGTAGTATTCTTGCTATTTCTAATAAAACCCCAACACCGCTTGCGCCATCGTTTGCGCCATCAATGGGTTCTTTTTTTCTCACTGTGTCTTGATCTGCCCATGGTCGAGTATCCCAATGAGCTGCTAAAGCAATTCTTTGCGGATTATTGATATTAAACGAGGCAATGATATTTCTCGAAATTAGAATCTTTCCGTCATAGCCTTTGAGTTCGCAATTTTGAATATAAACAGTATCAGCATATTGTTTTAAAAAAGCAATCATCCAATCGCCACATGCTATGTGGGCTTTGCTATTGTTGACCCGTGGACCAAAGTCCACTTGTTTTTTTGTGTACCAATAAGCAGAATCAGCATTAAAGGTAGGAGTTGCCACCTCTAGTTTCTGAGTCGTATTGTCCTTCTCAGGATTTTTAGGAGTCTGGGTACAAGAATTACAGGTGATGAATAAGCTAAGAAAAAGAGCACTTGAAATTAAATGGCATTTAGTCATATTCGTTTGTTTTTGATTAGCGTAGTTTGTTCCAGGTGGCTCCATCTTTTTCGTCCTTGACCTGTATTTTTAAGGCAGCTAGTGTGTCTCTAATTTTATCTGATACCGTCCAATTCTTGTTATCACGTGCATCTTTACGCATCTCTAGGATTAACTCCATAAGACCGCTTGTGACATCATCATTTTTAGCATCTTCAATTTTCAAACCTAATATATCAATAAAAAAGGTATTAAAAGACTGACTCAACTCTCTAAAAGTTTGCTGATTAATGAGTAGTGCCTCATGTTTGATCTTGTTAATAAATGAAGCCAAATCAAAAAGCACTGCAATCATTTTAGGGGTATTGAAGTCGTCGTTCATTGTTGTAATTAGCAATGCGATACGATTTTTTATTTCTTTATCGTTCTCGTTTTCGTCATTCTTAAGAAAATCATTTATAGAAAATAGATTTAATAAGTTCAATGCTTCACACAATCTAATAAATCCTTTTTCGCTTCCTTGTAATGCTTCATTTGAAAAATCGAGCGTACTACTATAATGGGTTTGCATCATAAAGAATCGAACCACCATGGCACTGTAACCTTTGTCTAATAGGGGATGCGTCCCGTTGATTAATTCCATGGGTAAAAAAGAATTGCCTTTTGATTTACTCATTTTCTCTCCATTAACGGTAAGCATATTGGCATGCATCCAATAGCGAACAGGCTCAATTCCCTCTGAGCCAACACTTTGGGCGATTTCGCATTCGTGATGTGGGAATTTTAAATCCATTCCTCCTCCATGAATATCAATTTGTTTTCCTAAATATTTTGTGCCCATGGCAGAGCATTCTAAATGCCAGCCTGGTGTACCTTCACCCCATGGACTTCTCCATCTTTGAATATGTTCAGGAGGCACGGACTTCCAGATGGCAAAATCAGCAAAAAAACGTTTTTCGTCTTGACCATCAAGCTCACGAGTGCCGGCCATCAATTCATCTAGCTTTCTACCACTTAGCTTTCCGTAATTGTATTTTTCAGCATATTTTTTTACATCGAAGTACACAGAACCATTCACTATATAGGCGTATTCATTGGCGATGATACGTTCTATCATCTCAATTTGTTCGATGATATGACCAGTAGCAGTTGGCTCAATACTTGGTGGTAATAAATTAAATTGCTCACAAACCTGATGAAAACCAACAGTATATTTTTGAACGATTTCCATAGGTTCCAATTGTTCAATTTGAGCCCGTTGTGAGATTCTATCCTGTTCGTCTCCTGCATCATTGGTGGTATGTCCAGCGTCCGTGATATTTCGAACATAGCGGACCTTGTAGCCCAAGAAAGTGAGGTATCTATATACTAAATCAAAGGTTGTAAAGGTTCGTAGATTTCCTAAATGTACATCGCTATATACAGTGGGACCACACGAATACATTCCAACAAATGGCGGATGTAATGGAATAAACAATTCTTTTTCTCTGCTGAGTGTATTATAGATGTATAGATTGTTTTCCACGATATAAGTACTTGAATAAAGGATGTAAAATTAATAGATATAGAATTAGAATGTTTGTTTTTTGTTTTAATGCAGTAAAAACTCTGTGACAACTGGGTAGTGATCTGATAATTTTCGAGGTACACTTTTGTTAGAGATGATTTTAAAGGTAGGATCAAACAAAGTATAGTCAATTCTAAGAATTGGCAATATTTTACTATAGGTTCTGCCTAGTCCGAAACCTTTTTTAACAAAGGCATCTTGCATATTTTTACTTAACTGCTGGTAGGTATAAGAAACAGGAGGGTCGTTAAAATCACCACAGATGATAAGCCTTTTTCCATCATTTTTGATGCTTTCGGCAACAACATCAACTTGTTTTCCTCGTTTGATTGACGCTCGTTTAATTTTCCTCAGGATGTTCTTGGTGGCATCCATATCAGCATCTTGAGTTTCTTCTACTTTCGAAAGATATTCATAATCGTTATAGCCGAAATGTATCGATTGTAAATGCATATTATAGACTCTTACTGTATCTTCTTTTATAAGTAGATCTGAATAAATACAAGCATTCGTATGTGTGTTATTTAGCTCAATTCTTTGTTTATCTATGATAGGAAATTTAGAAAAAGTGATGATTCCCCAACTTCGTGGTAGTTTGTGATTGGTAAGTGTAACAGTTTTGCCATAATGATAATAGGGCATCTCTAACAATTCTGTCAGGTCTTTAATATTCTTAAAATTCAGTGTATCATTATAAAACTCCTGCAGGCACAAAATGTCTGGATGTTCTGCTTCAAGCAATTCAAACATTTTCTTCTTCGTTTGATTTTCATGACTCCAATTGTATAGGTCAAAATTTCTCACATTATAGGTTATGATTTTTAATTTTTCCTCCTTTGGATATGTTTCCTTGTCCTCAAATGAAAAATTGAATGTTCTCAGAATAAAAGGCATTGTGAGTAGAAGAGAGATAAGAACAAAACCACTGTACTTTTTTTCAATGAAGAACCAGAAGACTAATAAAATGAGATTTATGATGACAAATAATGGGAAGGCGAAACCTAAAAAAGTATAAAACCAAGAATAGGCGGGGTTAATAAAGCATCCTACCACCGTTAAAAACAGGGAGCAGCAACTAAGTAGGGTTACAAGTTTGGCAAATTTTTTCAAAGTTCTTCTAACATTTTATATTAAAAATACAAGATTTTAATTCTTATTATGTTGAAATAAGTAATCTTTCTCTTCCTTACTGAGACTATCATACCCGCTTCGTTTTATTTTGGTGAGGACTATCTCAATCTTTTCATTTCTTTTTTTTGTTTCTTCGGATACGGTTTTCTTTGTATGGTCAATATGGGAGACTTTTAACTTTTGGTGAGCAAAAAGAATCTTTGTTTTCTCAATCAATTTATTCAGCCAAGAAGAAAGATCATTCCCTTTTTTGGATTGATCTATGAAAAAGTAACCTAAAACGGCTCCCCCTAAATGCGAAAGACTTGATGAGAAATTGAGATAAGAGCTAACAGAAATAATATTTAACAACAGGAAAATAAGCACTAGCACATAAATTTGCACTGGTCCAAAAAGCATCATTCTAACACTATGTCTTGGGTTCACAGCAGCCGTCGCTACGGCAATGGCTGCAACACTTGCTGAAGCACCAATTATTGGCGAACTATTATCTGCATTTGGAATAAAAGTACAGACTAACATGGAAGTTAATCCACCGAATATACCTCCATAGAGATAGAGACTTAGTGTTTTTTTATTCCCAACATAACTTTCTAAAATACTGCCGAAAAAATACAAAAAGACCATATTCCCGAGAAGGTGGAGTGGGTCGAGATGTATGAATTGATAGCTAAGGATGGTATAAGGCTTTTGGATAAAGTCGAGAGCGTTTAAAGGCGCAGCAATCCATGAAAGAACTTTTATGAAAGGAAGGCTGCCCAAAATACCCTCCGAGTCCCCACTTACTGGCAAAATTAATCTTAATAAAGTGACGAATAAAAAAACAAGCACATTGATGACAATGAGTTGAATGAGTGTGCTTCCATTTTTAAATGCAGCACTTAGATCTTCTTTGAGTGTTTGTATGAGTGACATTTAAAAAAAGTTTCGACTATTTTTTTTCCAGTAAAACACCATTCCTGCTCCAAATAAAGCGCCCCCTAAATGTGCAAAATGGGCAATATTACCTCCACCCATGCTGAATAAACTAAAACCAGTGAAACCACCAATAATATCAATCAGGATGAAAGCCCCAATAAGGAATTTTGCTTTTATAGGTACAGGAATGAATAGTAATTGAAGCTCCGTGTTTGGAAAAAGTATAGCAAAGCCAGCTAAAAGACCAAAGACGGCACCAGAAGCACCGAGTGTAATGCCGATGTCTTGATGTATAAAAAAGCTACCAAAGCTTTGATAGACTTGTAATGCCTGCGAAGCTTCATGCACAATCGCTGCCCCAAATCCGCAGAACAAATAGAAAAATAAGAATCGTTTTGGTCCCCAAATTCTTTCTAGAATATTTCCAAAAGTATAAAGGGCAAACATGTTAAAAAGGATATGATAGATATAGGGTTGCATAAACTTTCCTTCTTGATTAAGCACCAAGGTGGAATGCATAAAGAAATGAGTTAAGAGTTGCCATGGTTTATAACTTCCAACAGAACCGACATAGTGCATTCCTAATACCTGCTCGAGATTAATACCAGAGGTCAGGTACAAAAGAATTGTTAGTAGATACAGTAAAACATTCGCGTAAATGATGTTTTTTACCATGGTGGAATCTCTGAAAATAGAAAGTTGGTTCATTATAAATTTCTTTATTTACTATTCATGTTATGCCTTACCAAATTTTTCATTCAGCATATCAAAATCAAAGCTAATAAATATAGCTTGACCTAAGGCAGTGGTATAAGGATTTTCGCAAGAAAAAAGTTCATCCATCAACGTATTCATCTCCTGAATACTTAATTGTTTTCCAGCTTTAATTGCAGAACTTTTTGCAAGACTTCTAGCCAAAGCATCACGCTTATTTATTTTGCTGATTTGTAAACTTTGCTTGTATTGTTCTAATAATTCCTCAATTACTCGTTTTTCATTTACAATATGAATATCTGCGGGTAAACTATGCAACACAAATGTATTTCCACCGAAAAACTGAATATCGAACCCCAATCCATTAATGTCTTCCATTAAATCCTTCAGTATTTCAACATCTTGAGGTAAAAATTCTAAATTTAATGGAAACAATTGTTTTTGGCTAATCGATTTATTTTGGGCCAAAGAGCGGAGAAACTTTTCATACAAAATACGTTCATGGGCAGCAGCCTGATCCACCAAAATAAATCCAGATTTAATTTGCGAAACAATATATCGATGATGGATTTGAAAGTGATGACTTTCTTTATGCAGCATTGATTCACTTTCCGTTTCTATTAACTGTGGTTGTTTGCCATGGTTCATGTTTTCGCTTGCATTGTTGCTAGCTGCTATCTTGTATAGCTCTTCCCAGTTTTTTGCATTGCTAACATTTCTAGCTGTCTCAACTTTTGGCTGTGTATAGTTTCTATTTTGGATTTTATCAATGATAGAATCGTTACTGCTTTCTGAAGATTTGTTGAATCCAGACCAATTATTGATGGATGCCTCTTGTTCAAAATCAAGCGTCGGTGAAATACTGTATTTGGCTAAAGAGTGACGTACACCAGCATTGATAAATGTATAGACTAAACGGTCATCTTCAAATTTTATTTCTTGTTTGGTGGGGTGTACATTAATATCTATCAGTGCTGGGTCAATATCAATAAATAGTGCGTAGAATGGAAACGAGTCTTTGGTAATCATTTCACTGTAAGCATTTATGATAGCATGATTGAGATATTGACTTTTTATGAATCTTTTATTGACAAAAATATATTGTTCTCCTCTTGTTTTCTTTGTTAAATCAGGCTTTCCGATAAAACCATACACATGAACATTATCAGATTTTTCTTCTACCGGAACAAGTTTCGTATTATAATTTTCACCGAAAACAGCCACTATTCTTTGTCTAAGGTTGCCTTCTTTGAGATGATATAATTCATAGTCATTATTAATCAACGAGAAGGAGATACCAGGATTTGCCAAGGCAATTCTAAGAAACTCATCAATAATATGTTTGATTTCTACAGCATTTGATTTTAAGAAATTTCTTCGAGCGGGTACATTGTAAAATAAGTTTTTGATACTAATTTGAGTGCCCTCAGCACATTGGCAGTGAGCTTGGCTTAAAACCTCACTTCCCTCAATGATTAAATGAGTACCTAGTTCGTCTTCTCGTAATTTAGTTTTCAACTCTACCTGTGCGATAGCCGCTATAGAAGCCATTGCCTCTCCTCTGAATCCCATTGTTTTAATGGCAAACAAATCATGTATGTCTCTGATTTTAGACGTTGCATGTTTTTCAAAACAAAGACGCGCATCTGTTTCTCCCATGCCACATCCATTGTCTACTAAGTGAATTAATGCTTTTCCTGCATCCTTTATAGTCAACTTGATAGAAGTTGCCCCTGCGTCGATGCTGTTTTCCATTAACTCTTTTACGGCAGAGGCAGGTCGTTGAATGACTTCTCCAGCAGCGATTTGATTCGATATATGGTCTGGTAATAATTTTATAATTCCACTCATCCCAATTCTTTGATTCTTTGTCTTAATAATTTAATTGTCACCGGTTTGTTTTTGTAATTTGATAAATTAAACTACGACCAATACATTTTTTGCGTTATTCATTATGGTGCTAAGATGTCAAATATTTAATAGTATGGCTATGACGTTGAAATCTTAAACGAAAATTGGCCAAATCTTAATTTATAGCACACTTTCACCCTAAACGATACTTAAAATTGATTGATTTTATCCATCCTTTACAAAGGTACAAGAATCGGTAAAAATCAGCTATTATTTTATTACAAACATTTAATGGTTGATTAATACTATTCTCAAACAACATTACGTTACTGCTTTTATTTGTAACATTGTAAAAATTATAATTTAGTGTTTTTGTTAAAATGTTTGTAAAGTCTTTTCTTCTAAAATTTGCTGCTGTTTCCAGTTTCTTGGTGCCGATGAATCAATTGGTGGAAGGGGATGATGAACAAGAAATCGATCCAAAAAAAATCGCCTGGGTGAATCAGCAATATAATTCAATGACTGTTGATGAAAAGGTGGGCCAGCTTTTTATGGTTGATGCATACACAGTTCAGGATAAGCAGAATAAGCAAGAAGTCATCGATCTGATAAAAAAGTATAAAATTGGTGGGGTCATTTTTTTTAAAGGGAATGCACCTGCTCAAGCGCAATATACCAATGAGTTTCAATCCTATTCAAAATGGCCTTTAATGATTGGAATTGATGGAGAATGGGGTTTGGCCATGCGTTTGGAAAATACAATACAATACCCTCATCAACTTACTCTGGGTGCCGTTCGTGATAATGAATTGATATACGAAATGGGCAAGGAGATTGGATTAGAATGCAAGCGAATTGGTGTTCACGTCAATTTTGCGCCAGTGGTGGATGTAAATAATAATCCTAAAAACCCAGTAATCAACGATCGATCTTTTGGCGAAGACAAGTGGAATGTTGCCATCAAAGGATTGTCGTACATGCAAGGTATGCAAGATGTAGGTATCATGGCTTGTGCTAAACATTTTCCAGGCCATGGTGATGTGTCAGAAGATTCACATCTCACTCTTCCAACTGTCTCACAGCCACTCGACAGAATAATGGGTCTTGAATTATTTCCTTTTCAAACTCTAATCAATAATCGCATACAAAGTATAATGGCAGCTCATTTGTTTGTACCAGCCCTAGATAATACACCTGGCGTTGCTACTTCTTTATCTGCAAAAGTTTGTAAACAATTATTAAGAGACGAGATGCATTTTAAAGGACTTGTTTTTTCAGATGCATTAAACATGAAAGGTGTTGCCAATTATTTTGGTCCAGGTGAAATTGAGGTGAGAGCATTTAACGCAGGAAATGATGTCTTACTTTTTTCACAAAACGTACCCATTGCAATAGCAAAAATAAAAGTAGCATTATTGGATGGAACCATTACTGAACAAGATTTGGAAATCAGTGTAAAAAGAATTTTGTCAGCGAAATATGATGTTGGCCTGAATAATTATACACCAGTCAATTTGCTGAATATAAATGAAGATTTGAATAATAAGAATGGCGTACTGATCAAACAAAAATTGTTCGAAAATGCGATTACTGTTGCGGCAAATAAGTCGAATGAATTACCAATAACCAATTATAATAGTGCAAAATTTGCAGTGCTCGATTATGGAGACGATAAGTATGGAGATTTTGAAAATATGCTTGATAATTATGCGCGTTTCGATAGCTATCACATGATAAAAGAAGCACCGAGTGAGTTGAGATTAAAAATGCTCGCAGATCTCGGCTCTTATGATTATGTGGTGATTGGAGTGCATGAAATGTCAAGAAAATTGGATTTAAAATATGGTTTAAATCAAAGCAGAATAGACTTTATTAATTCCTTAAGCGCTAAGACTAAAGTAGTGCTTGTTTTATTTGGATCTCCATATAGTTTGCAATACTTCGATTATTTAAATACAACAGTCGTTGCCTACGAAGATAATGAATATGCACAGCGAGCTGCTGCTCAAGTTATTTTTGGTGGCATTCCTGCATTAGGTAAATTGCCTGTAACAGCCTCTTTGTATTATACTGCAGGCAAAGGTTTCCTTTCTGATACTACTATTCGTCTTAAATATACGGTTCCAGAAGAACTGGGACTTAGATCATCAGATTTTGCGGCCATTGATTATACCGTGCAAAAAGCCATCAATGCTGGTGCAATGCCTGGCGCTCAAGTATTAGTAGCGAAGGATGGGAAAGTCATCTACAATAAGTCTTTTGGCTTTGCCGATTATACCAAAACTCAAAAAGTGACACTTTCAAGCCTGTATGATATCGCCTCTTGTACAAAAATTTGTGCACCTACCATTGAAGCCATGGACCTTTATGCAAAAGGTAAACTAGATTTAAATAAGTCTGTTCAAGATTATCTTGCGCTAAATTCAAATTCGACTATCAAAGATATTAAAGTAAAAGATTTGTTATTGCATGAGGCTGGTTTAACGCCTTTTATTCCATTCTACAAAAAAACAATTGCTTCTGATATCGAGAAAGCTCTTGCTTATCGCTATAGCTCAACCTTAGGCTATACGATACCTGTAGCTGCTAACTTATTCATTAGAAACAATGGTCCTGAAGAGATGTGGAATATAATTTCAAGCTACCCACTTACTCCAGGTCGAAAATTTGTGTACAGCGATTTGAGTATGTACATCACCCGCAGAATTGAAGATGAGATAACAAAAATACCTCTTGATCAATACATGAAAGTGAATTTTTATGCGCCAATGGGATTGCAGCGAGTCACCTTTAACCCCTTGCAAAATGGCTTTTCAGTTACTGATTGTATGCCTACAGAGAATGATTTGCTGTTTAGAAAGCAAGTGATAAGAGGATATGTGCACGATCCAGGTGCTGCAATGATGGGAGGTGTGAGTGGTCATGCAGGTATTTTTGCCAATGCATCTGATCTAGCTTCTCTCATGCAAATGTTATTGAATGGGGGCACTTTTGCTGGTAAAAGATTTTTAGATCAGAGTACCATCGATTTTTTTACCAAAAAACAAAGCACTATCAGTAGGAGAGGCTATGGTTTTGATAAGCCGGAACCTGATCCAAATAAAACCAACCCATGTAGTGATGAAGCACCTCTGAGCACTTATGGACATACTGGTTTCACGGGTACTTGTATATGGGTAGATCCTGAGAATCACCTGGTGTATATTTTTCTCAGCAATCGAGTCAATCCAAATGCAGAAAATTGGAAATTGGTAAGTATGGGGGTTCGCTCGGACATACAAAGTACTGTCTATAAAGCATTAAAGAACGCAAAGAATTGATGTCAACTCTAGAGAATTAGATCTAGAATATTAGTGGACGATAGTTTGGAAAATTGAAAGTTAAAAGATTTCTGAGGAATAATTTACAATTACAAAACAAATTGTCCATTCTGATAAATCATCTGTCCATCAGCCCATATTTCGCCGCCTTTAGTCATATCTGTAATCATATCCCAATGAACAGAAGATTCGTTTTTGCCGCCACATTGCGCATAACTTTGACCTACCGCCATATGTATCGTACCTCCAATCTTTTCGTCGAACAGAATATTTTTTGTCATTCGTTGAATATTCATGTTACAACCAATGGCACATTCACCAAACATACGTGCACCAGGCATATCAAATACTTGGTCTAATAATTCTTGTCCACGTTTGGCAGTCCACTTTTCTACCACACCATTCACTACTTCGAGCTCTACTTCTTCCGCTTCTTGCGACATGTAAATGCTTGGCAAGGTAAACTTAACCTTACCTTGAACACTTTCTTCTACTGGAGCAGTATAGATTTCGCCACTTGGCATATTCGCCTTACCATCACTGTTAATCCAAGTTCTTCCTTCTGTGCTAAATTGTATATCGATATTTGGACCCTTATAATGAACAGCTTTACATTTGTTCAAATGGTCGGTTGCTTTTTGTTGATTGATGCCTAAGTTTTTCCAAGCCTGTATGGGATCCGCTTCAAACAAAAAGCAAGACTGAAATATAAATTGCTCATACTCTTTTAATGACATTCCAGCTTCCTGTGCGGCTGCTTGTGTCGGAAACTGACAAAGACTTCGGCGCATCTGATACGTGCCTGTTCGATGATTATATATTTTGCTAATTTCTCTACTAGCTTCGGAAGATGCTTTTCTCTTTTCAGGGTCTATATTCTGCGTGTCTCTTGAATTAAAAGGTGCACGTATCACCAAATAACAATCAAACTTTTCTACGATTAATTTTTGAATTTCGTTCTCTCTCGACAAGGTGGCTGTAGAGGCGGCATCCAATATGATTTTGGTTTGATCTTGCAATTCAATATTCAAATGTGCGGTAGCTCCTCGGCTATAAATACACTTCAATAACTCTTGTATTAAGGGTTCCGCAAGATAAGTAGATGTGATATACACTCGCTCATTAGCTTTTACCGCCAAACAATAATCAGTCAATAGCGTTGCATATTTTGTATAAATTGTTTCCATTTGCTTGTTTATATTGATCGACGTGTAAGATAGAAGTTAACTATTTTGCGTAGCCTTCCCAAATTTTGGTAAGCTCTGCAGCTGGGATCATTAAAATGGCGAAATTGCCAGCTGTTAAATGATCGTAGGTGTGTTTTCTAAGAATGAAACACTGATCTTTTTTAGTGAAAGCATAGAACATATCATTGGAGCTAACTTTCATTTTTTCTTGCGTGAAACCACTCATCATAATTAGATCTTTAATTTCTTTGTAGTTATCAATTGAAACAAACTGATAAACAAGGATGTTTTTAGCCCCCGTTTTGGTGCAGACATCTAACCAACATATTGCACCCATCTCGTTGTTTAGTGACCAGCTTTTAATGCTTCTTCCAAAGTTATTAAAAGCATTGGGTTTACCTTCTTTCCAATTATTTTGCGTTAGGAAAGTACTGATTTCGTTGGTTGGCTTTCCAAAAATATCCGTCATGTTTTCGTAATGAAAACATTGGGCTTGTGTAGCAATCAATGAGATACATAGAACGAAAGTTAGTATTAATTTTTTATTTTTCATTATTGTTAAATATAGGATGCGAAATTAGAATTATTAGCACAATAACCTATCTTTGTACCTAATTAAATTTATTCGAATGTTGTTTGAATCTGCAAGTAAAATTGGTTGGCAAGATATTCAAGAGAAGTTAAAGATATTTGATATTCATCTTTTTGGTG
>CAMBZT010000056.1 GCA_945872405.1 Chitinophaga pinensis
GGCATGTATGTCACTGGGCGAAAAGGCACGGGAAATGGCACTATTCTGGCTTCGTTGATTCAATTGTCGAAACAGCAAAAGCTGAGTGAGATTGTGATTGTTTCGAAATCGGCAACGAGTGCCGCGCATGTGCAGGAAGCCACTGCGAATATTTCAGCACGTTTGGGTTATAAAGCGAATGTCCGATTTGTAGCCATACCAGATGAGTTGAGCGATCTCGCTTTATTAGTAAAAGGGGAAAGCTTTGATGCAGCTATTGTTTCGGTGCCTGATCATTTGCATTATGCTTATGTCAACTTCTGTATCAGTGCAAAAATTCCTACTTTGGTGGTGAAGCCTTTGACGCCAACTTATGAGGAAGCCAAGGCATTAATTGAATTGAGTGAAAGCACTAAAGTGTATGGTGCTGTTGAGTTTCATAAGCGTTGGGATGAATCGAATTTATATGCGAAGCGTGTCATACAAGAGGGCAAAATTGGTGCTTTAAATTATATTCAAGTTGATTATAGTCAGAAGATAAAAGTACCTACAGAAATTTTTAAAGGTTGGAGCGACCAAACCAATATTCTACAATATTTAGGAATACATTATATCGATTTGATTTATTTTTTAACGGGCTTCACTCCTATTCGTGTGTCGGCATATGGCACTAAGAAAACATTGATTGAAAAAGGGATTGACACTTATGATTCGATTCATGCTTTTATCGAATGGCAAAATCCTCATGATACAAAAGATAAATTTATTTCTATCATCAATGCCAATTGGATAGATGCGAATAGCGGTGCAGCGATGTCTGACCAAAAGATAAAATTTATCGGTACAGAAGGTCGATTGGAATGTGATCAAAAAGATCGTGGTATTGAATTGGTAAACGAACATGGAGGTGTACAACTCATCAACCCTTATTTCTCTGAATATTTACCGGGCGATGATGGGCATGAAACACTTAATGGATATGGCTTTAAAAGCATCGAAAGATTTATATTAGATGTAATCGACTTACAAAATAACGCGGTGTCCTTTGAGCATTTAATTGCGAATCGCCCTTCTTTTCGTTCAGCTTCAATTTCAACTTTAGTGAGTGATTTTGCCAATCAAAGTCTGGCTCAGAACGCCGCATGGGTGGACATTACAAAAAAATAAAATAAGGAAAATTAGTATGGTACTATTAGATAATGAAGGCCTGAGTGCGAAAATGAAAGCGGTTTTTTTGTCGCATGGTTTGCATAGTGACTCGACGAATCATGCGGTAGATTCTATGATACAGACTTCTTTGCGTGGAGTAGATTCGCATGGCATCAATTTATTTCCACATTATGTTCGCTCGGTAGATAGTGGACGTATCAATAAAAATCCATCATTCACATTGAACAAAACGGCCGTTTCTTCAGCGATATTAAATGCTGATGCAGCCATTGGTCATCATGCTGGTGCTCTAGGAATGGATCATGCGATTGCTATGGCAAAAGAGACAGGCATGGCTGCGGTGAATGTGATGAACTCATCGCATTTCGGGGCTGCGGCTTATTTTGGTTTACGTGCAGCGAAACAAAATTGTCTTGGTTTTGCCTTTACCAATGCCGATGCTTTGGTGAAAGCACATAACGGAAAGAGCTCATTTTTTGGTACCAATCCTATTTGTTTTACAGCACCATTGAATGATGAAGAACCTTTTTGTTTGGACATGGCGACTTCTTTAATCTCTTGGAATAAGGTAAAAAATTATAGAATAAAAAATCAGGAATTAGAAGCAGGATGGGCCTATGACAAAGAAGGCAATCCCGTAACGAATCCACACGATGCAGCTAGTTTAAGGCCTGCAGCGGATTATAAAGGTTTTGGTTTGGGGATGATGATAGATATTTTATGTGCAGTTTTGGTAGGTGGTGTAGTAGGTAAAGATATGTTACCAATGTTCACTTCACCAGCAGAAACACAAAGAAAAGTTGGTCACTTTTTTATGGCCATTGACATCGAAAAATTTCAAGACCCGACCAATTTCAAGAATTATTTGACGAGTGTGGTGGAGCGTATCAGAGCGATGGAAGCCTTGGAAAATCAAAGTATGATGGTGGCAGGTGATCCGGAAAAAATCGCTTTTGACTATAGAAAAGTAAACGGCATTCCTATGGAAGACCAAGTATTTGAAGAATATTTAAAAATAGATTCATTGTTTCAAAACACAGTGATATAAGCCTCGATTGTATGAAAAAAGTATTGGTAGATATCGTCAACTTTAATGCTGATGCCTCTTGTTTGGCAAGCGCCAAATGGTTGTCGTACCTTGAAGGTGGCGAATCCTCTGTCTTGTTTGCATGGTTGAATAATTATGTAACCTATCAAAAAAAAGTATCTCTAGGATTTACCGGTGCAACCATTAGCGATATCAAATCTTTCAATCCGGAGGCGATTGCTCTGATCAATGCGCATAAAGATTTGTTTGAAATTATTTTGCGTCCCTATTCGCATGACATGGGTTTATTACGCTCTACCAGAGGCTTTGAAGAGAATTTAAAAATTGGTATCAATGTTATAGAACAAGAGTTTGGAACTTATACACCTTATTATTTACCTCCAGAGTTTATGTTGACAAACGAGCAGTTATATCTTTTATCAGCATCAAAAATCAAGGGCACCTTTATCAAACCTTTGCGTTTTAATAAAGAAATCAAATCACGAATACCTACAGTGCCTTATTATATCAAAGGTTTGTATGATAGTACGCTTGAATGTATCTCATTCAACGAGTTCTCTTATCATGCCTATTTAAAAAGCATACAGCTGTTTGATAATACATGGAATGATTTAATTTTATCACAAGAAGAAGATTTGATTTTCTCTTGGAGAGATGGTGAAAGTTCTTTCTTTTTGAATGATACAGCTTTGCGTGAAGGGCATTGGTTAGCGAATGAAAGTAATGAAATCGAAAGATATTTTTTAAGAGATAGTCTCCCAAAGATTAGCTTTATTAAAAATGAAACTTTAGCAGAAAACGCTTACCATTATTATCCTGTGCATTCCATCGCACCTTGGATGCGTGAGATGAAGATGATGGGATTTATATCGAGATTACAACAATTAGAAACTCGTGTTGAGCAATTTAGTTTTGCAGAAAAATGTTGGTGGTTGCAAGTGATTAATTCAGATATTTTATCTGCCATAGAAAAAAATTCACCGCTGATATACATCAAGTCAAGTGTTGATGCTGCTGATACCGAAGAATATTATATCTGGCGCAGTGAAAGAGGTATGGAAGGGGAAGAGATATTGAGTATGCTTGAGTTTGGGATAGATTCAGGGCATATTCAAAACTATTTGAAAAACTGTTCTGCTGCGCATATGATTAAGTTGAATGCAAGGGTGGGGTATTTGCAAGGTTTAATAAGTGGGGGATTGTAGCTTTGCTTCCCTTAGGTTTACTCCCTAGGTTTGTGTCTTCACAAACCTATAATTGATGATACCTTTAGCGTATTTATAATTAAATTTTATTTTAGCTTTTAGGCACTTCAACTTATCTTAATTGTATAAGATGATAAGACCATGACGGGCGAGAAAAAACTTGATCCATTAATCTCGGGTGAGCCACCCGCCATGGAATTGTCATCTTTTGGGTTCTTGTCTTCATATAATCTGTCAGGTTATAACGCCTAACAGGGCGACTCAATCACGAGGAAAGTTTGCTCAAGCATTACATCTCCACTTCATACATTGACAGCAACATGAAAAACCTTATATTTACAGATGAAAAAGACAATACTGGTAACGGGTGGGGCAGGATTTATTGGAAGTCATTTGATAGATTCATTATTGCTTAATCCCAATCATCATGTCATCTGTATCGATAATTTTGATCCATTCTATTCTGTGGAGCAAAAGAAACTGAATATTGAAGCGCATTTTAAATCCCCAAATTATCGCTTTATTGAATTAGACATCACCGATAAAGTGTCGCTGCATGAAAGTTTGATTGATGTGGCTAATATAGACACCGTAGTTCATATAGCTGCCAAAGCTGGTGTTCGTCCGAGTATTCAAAACCCATATGCCTATCAAATAACCAATATTGTTGGTACGCAAAATATCATGGATATTGCCGTAGAAAAAAACACTAAACAATTTGTGTTTGCTTCTTCCAGCAGTGTATATGGCATCAATCCAGAATATCCATGGTCTGAAAAAAACAATGTCCTGATGCCCATTAGTCCTTATGCATCAACCAAAGTGGGTGGTGAATTGATGGGCTATACCTTTTCTCATTTATATAAAATTAGATTTATCGCTTTACGCTTCTTTACAGTTTTTGGGCCACGTCAGCGACCAGATTTGGCTATCCATCAATTTTGTAAAAAGATCATGTCCGACGAAAACATCAATGTATATGGCGATGGTTCTACATTGCGCGATTATACTTATGTGGGTGATATTGTGAAAGGGATTGAAGCTGCTATGTCTTATGACAAAAGCATTTATGAAATTATCAATATCGGCAATAATCAACCTATCAAATTAAGTGAGTTGATAGATGAAATCGAACATGTCTTGGCTAAGAAAGCAAAAATTAATCATTTGCCCGAGCAGCCGGGTGATGTGCCTGTGACTTATGCTAGTATCGATAAGGCAAAAGCATTATTGGGCTATCATCCTGATACTAGCTTAGAAGAAGGCATTCGACAATTTACCGCATGGATGCAAACCCCTAACTATTACAAATCATAAGCTTGTCTATCTTTAAATCCATATTGCCCCCTTTTCTGTATCAAGGCTTGTTTAGTTTGTATAGACAAGTGAATAAAGATCGCTTTTTGTTTTGGGAAGTATTTGATGGCGATTGGAAAACGGCTGCCAAGCAATGTAGTGGCTATGAAGAAAATTCAATCTTAGAAAAAGTAAAAGACGCTACCAGTGCTGTTATAGCAGGCAAAGCAGCTTACGAAAAAGATGCTGTGCTCTTTGATGAAGCAGCCATTCGTTGGCCTTTAATAGCATCCTTACAACATGTATTAGAGCAAAAAAATCAATTGGGTGTTGTAGATTTTGGTGGTGCATTAGGTAGTACGTATCACCAACATAAAACAATATTTAATCGTTTTCCTTCATTTAATTGGACGGTAGTGGAACAAGAAAATTATGTGACATGTGGTAAAGAGAATTTCACAACAGAGCAATTACGTTTTGAATATGACATAGCAAGCGCAGTAAAGCGTAGTACTGATGTCATACTTTTCTCTTGCGTCTTGCATTATTTAGAAGATCCATTTTATTTCATTCAACAAGCGATTGATACTAAAATTCCTTATCTGATGATAGATAGCACCCCTTTTAGCAATACGGTGCATAAAGACATTCAGACCATTCAATACGTTCCATCTAAAATATATAAAGCGAAATATCCTTGTTACATTTTTGCTGAAAATCCTTTTATGCAAAGGCTTTTGAAAAATTATACACTGATTTGGGAATGGGACAATCAAATAGAAATTAATATTCCATGTCGCTATAAAGGCATGCTACTTCATTTAAAATAATGCTGCTATGAAAGATATCATCAGAGAGATTTCACAAAGAAAAGAGATACAAGAAAAACCACCAGTCTTGATAGACATCGGAGCTTCTAAAGAATTGAATCCTGCTTGGAAAAGCATTGCTCACTTCTGCATCGGTATTGCCTTTGATGCCGATGACAGAGATTTTAATTTTATTGAAAAAGAAAGTTCTGAATTCAAAAAATTATATATCTACAATTGTATTGCTTCTGATAAAAATAATAAAACCAAACAAAAATTTTATCTTACCAAAAGTCCTTATTGCTCGAGCACACTGCACCCTGATAATAAACGATTAGAAACTTTTTCATTCGCTCCTTTATTCAAAGTAGAAAAAGAAATCGATTTGAATACCGTTACCTTAGAAGGTATACTGTCTGAAATCAATATCAATTATGTAGATTGGTTTAAAGCAGATACCCAAGGAACCGATTTACGCTTGTTTTGCAATCTTCCAGAGGCAACACAAAAAGCAGTGGTGATGGCTGAATTTGAGCCCGGTATTATTGATGCCTATCAAGGCGAAGACAAGATGATTGATGTGTTTCAATACATGAGAAATATGCCTTTTAAGCTTGCCGACATCACTGTAAAAGGAGCTGTACAAATGCCTTTCAACGATTTTAAAGAATTATTCGCTAGTCAATTTTTACAAAAGGTAGCCAATCATACTTTGAAAACTACACCGGGTTGGAGCGAAATGGTTTTTATCAATAGCTTCGAAAATGCAGATACACGTAGCTTTTTATTAGGATGGTTATTTGCGAGTATACAAGGTTGCCATAGCTTGGCATTTTCGGTTGCACAGCAAGGCTTTCAACAACATAAGGATGACTTATTCGATAAGATGATGCAACATTCAAAGTCAATGATAAAGAGCGAAATCTATAGCTTTTCTACCTTCATTAAGTTGATTAAATTGGCTTTAAAATAATTGTATGAGTGCTACTGAAACATTGCATTTCTGCACCTTATTCGACAAAAACTATATGAGTCGAGGCATTGCGATGTATCAATCTTTGCTAGCCCATGAAGCAAATTTTCATTTATACATTTTTACTTTCGATGATATTTCTGAAATTGCCCTCGACAAAATGCAACTTGATAAGGTCACAATTATCTCTTTGAATGAATTTGAAGACGAAGCCTTACTCAAAGTGAAGCCGACAAGAACACGTGGAGAATACTGCTGGACAAGTACTTCATCCACCATATGGTTTTGTCTACAACATTTCAATTTACAAAACTGTACCTATCTCGATGCAGATCTATTTTTCTTTCAGTCACCAAGAATACTAGTAAATGAAATGCCATCCGATAAACATGTCATGATTACCGAACATCGATATACTTCCTATTATGACCAATCGAAAGTATCCGGAAAATATTGTGTTCAGTTTATGTATTTCGATAATAGTCCGGAATCTATAGCAGTGCTTAAACATTGGCGAAATCAATGTCTCGAGTGGTGCTTCAATAGAATTGAGGATGGTAAATTTGGAGATCAAAAATACCTTGATACATGGACTAAGGAATTTGATTGTGTATATGAGTTAAAAAATCTTGGTGGCGGTTTGGCTCCATGGAATATTCAACAATATGATTTTATCGCACAAGAAGAAAAACTACTGGGCACAGAAAGAAAATCACAGCATCAGTTCGAAGCTATCTTTTATCACTTTCATGGACTAAAATTTTATGACCATGGAGGATTTGTCTATAGTCCTAATACCTATGCCCTCTCACAAAAAATCAAAAGTCAATTTTATGAGCCCTATATCAAAGCATTAGAAGACTCAAAAGCATTGATATTGAAGAGCAACGAAGCTTTCGACCCTCATGGCAGTAGCTCCTCAAAAACTTATTTTAAAGATAAATATTTAAAGGGTAAATTTGCTTATATAAAGAGTAATTTTATTCATCGATTCTTGAAAGCTTAGTTCTATAGAAAGCCAAAAGATAGACCTAAAAATTAAAAGCTTGGCACATCTCATTTCATTAAAAACGCATACAGATAAACGAGGTCAACTGACAGTAGTACAGGATGAAATTCCCTTTGCTATCATGCGTACTTACTATATACAAGGCGTTCCAGATCCTTCGATTCATCGTGGTGGACATCGACATAAAAAATCATGGCAGGCTTTAATCTGTTTAAGTGGTTCCTGCGAAATTTATAATAATGATGGTGTGTCTGAAAATACATTTACACTCAATAGACCTGACCAATGCTTAATCCTTGAACCGAAAGACTGGCATACCATGCAAGAGTTTAGCAAGGACGCAGTACTATTGGTATTTGCATCCACCAAATATGATGTAGACGATTATATTGACCAACCTTATTAGTAAACGACATTAGCAAGCACTGATGGCTTCAAATAAATGAATAATTATGAAGAATATCGATTACGAAAACTTATATCACCTCAATAAACCTTTTCTAGAACAATATAAACACAGCTTTTCTGAGGTATTAGATAGTGGATGGTTTATTCTTGGTAAAAAAGTAGAAGCCTTCGAAAAAGAGTTTGCCGCTTATCTGAAAGCGACTGAATTTATTGGTTTGGCTTCTGGTTTAGATGCCTTAGAATTGCCTTTGATTGCTATGGATTTTCCTGAGCCTTCAGAAGTAATTGTTCCATCCAATACTTATATCGCTACCATTAATGCCATCATCAATACTGGTCATACGCCTGTTTTTGTAGAACCAGATATGCTGACTTATAATATTGATCCGAAAAAAATTGAAGAGAAAATCACTTCAAAAACAAAGGCTATCATGATTGTGCATCTCTATGGAAAGCCTTGCGAGATGGACGAGATAATGGCATTATGCAAAAAATATGATTTGAAATTGATTGAAGACTGCGCGCAAAGTCATGGGGCTATGTACAAAGAAAAAATGACGGGAACCTTTGGCCAAGTAGGTGCCTTTAGTTTTTACCCAACAAAGAATCTTGGTGCCTTGGGCGATGGCGGAGGCATGGCTGTCAACGATTTGAGCTTATATCAATCTTTAAAAGCATTACGAAATTATGGTTCACATATCAAATACCATAACGAGTTTATTGGCTATAACTCAAGATTAGATGAGATTCAAGCGGCCTTTTTATCGGTCAAATTAAAACAATTGAATGCCATCAATGCGCATAAGCAAAAGTTGGCAGCTTTATATCTAAAGCATTTAAAAAGCGATTTTATTTTACCTACTTTAAACAATTATTCCTCTCATGTATTCCATATATTTGCGATTAGACATGAAAGAAGAGATGATTTAAAAGATTATTTGTTGCAACATTTTATCAAAACAGAAATTCATTATCCAATCGTACCCTCTGAGCAAGTATCTATTAAAAATCATTTCTCAAAACATCAAATGAACTTAGACCCGAATGACTTTGTTCTATCAAAAGAAATTCATCGTACGGAGTTGAGTCTACCTTGTTCTAGCATTCATAGTGAAGAGGATATTATGCAAGTGATAGAAGTGATGAATGAATTCAACTAAACAATATAGGAGTATGAAATTACATTTCAATATCAATGATAAAGCAGTACGATTATTTATTATTCTGGCTGCATTTTTTATTGCGAATGTATTTATTGCCGAATTTATTGGTGTCAAAATTTTCTCTTTAGAATCCACGCTCGGTATCAAAAAATTCTCTTTCAGTTTTTTTGGCAAAGACAATCTAGGCTTTGATTTAACAGCAGGTGTATTGCTTTGGCCTATTGTTTTTATAATGTCAGATATCATCAACGAATACTTCGGTAAACGTGGCGTAAAACTACTCTCCTATTTGGCTGCCATCTTGATTGCTTATGCTTTTATTATGTTTTATGGTGCCATGAAATTACCTGCCGCCGATTGGTGGCCTACATCAAATATTCAAAGAGGCGTGCCAGACATGAATAATGCCTTTAAAGGGGTATTCGGTCAAGGACAATGGATTATCATTGGTTCTATCGTTGCATTCCTTATTGGTCAAATACTTGATGTGACTGTATTTCACTACATCAAGATAAGAACAGGCGAAAAATATTTATGGCTAAGAGCCACTGGTTCAACTTTGATATCGCAGTTCGTAGATAGTTTTGTAGTCTTGTTTATTGCCTTCTATATCGGTAATAATTGGGATTGGCGTTTGGTTCTTGCCATTGGTACGATGAACTATATCTATAAATTTACAGTGGCGATTTTACTCACTCCTGCCTTGTATTTGGTGCATCGCTTGATAGATAATTACCTAGGAAAAGAGTTATCTGAACACTTGATGGAAGAGGCTGCAAAGCAGTAAATATACATATTCCTAGCCTTGTTCATTCAATAATAATCTGCGGAGAAAAAAATTAGATGCCGGCAGCTTTTATGAAAGATTCTATTGAAAGCATTCATAACAATACCAATCCTTTGAATGATAATAAAGCTTTAAAAGTCAGGCCTTCTATTGCTGGTATAAACGCTGTTTACAGCAGGTCATTCTAATAAACAAAAGGAATAATTCTGTAAGGTACTTTTTTTAGATATTCCTCCCACAGTTTACCATATTTTAGTGCACATCTTTTATCGTCATCCATCTGACGAGGAAACAACAATACCACATAATACAAAGGATAGAGCCAAGGCCATATCAAGAATGGATGGCCAACACATAGCGCAATACCAATGGCCATTCCAATTTCTCCTAGATAATTGATATGTCGACTGAGTCCCCAAAAACCGCCTACCAACAAGGTTTTATTTCCGTCAGTAATGGTATGCGGTTTCATTCCTAAAAAAACTTTATTAGGGTCCTTCTTAAAAAAATACTTCTGCAAATTTGCCCCTCGAGACAGACTCCAACTTACAAAGAAAACAACAGCGAATAACACTAATACATAAGTAGGAAAATGCGTGGGAGCAAGGTCTACTGTAGACCATAAAGGAATAGAATAAAAATAGGGATAGAAAGCTATGCACCCCCAGCCAAGTTTAAATCCCACACGTTCTGCAAACAAATCATAGGTATACAAATGAATCTCTTCAAAAGTGAGATAATCTATAAGAAAAAAAGTAAGAAGGCCTGCCGCTAAAAAAATGCCTGATGATGCCTCAACACCAAAATGTATATGATGATAGGCTGCAAAACTTAGCACATTTAATTCAAGCATGATGGCACCGACCAAGTATAACCACATTTTTGCATCAATTCTGCCACCCCATAATTGCGGATTTTCTAGACGTCCTAAATAGAAATCGGCAAAAAAGGAGGACTTTACGGGAGGATAAGGTATCACCAATATCAATGAAAAAATCAATCCAAATACGATAGCTCCGATAGCACCATACCATCTGTATACATACAGCCAATCCCATCGAAGGTAACCGCTATAACATAGGCCAATCCATAAAAGGAGCATAACAAAGAATACCAATATTCCATTCAGTCTATACCTCAGCTTTTCATTAGAATTTTCTTTTGTAACATAACCAATCACCCAACGTCCAGGCAATAGTGCATTAAGAATAGTGATAAAAAGATAAATGATAGCTGGTGCTAAAAAACCAAGTATTTTTTCCATAATCAAGCTTCAATATTTTGACAAAGATATATAAACTGGCTTGATCGCGACAAAAGACATAGCTATACCTTTACAATGTAAGTACAAAATTTAACGAATCAATTCTTTAGCTATAGAGTGTTACACAATAAAGCCAGCTCTTGTGAAGCTGGCTTTGTTAATTTTTATCAGAATATACTAAAGGATAAAGATATCTGTTGACTTAGAAGGATCTAATCCTGGACAATCAGCTGAAACTTTAATTTGATGTGCATAAGGATGACCAGAATTCATTGCACCGGTAGATACAGATAGTTCAAATTCAACTTCCATTGTTGAACCTGCAGTAATAACCTCGTCGCTCTTAGGAATTTCAAGTTTGTTTACAATTGTTTTAATTTTATTATCCACTGTTTTGTTTAAAGAATCACTCCATTCTCTTCTAGTCAAAATTTCAATATGCTCAATTGAGAAAGATTTAACAGGTACTTCTCTTGAACCACCTGTTAATATTGCTTTTCCTTTGATGCTATCACCTCTTCTTATTTGTGTAGTTTGAAGAGTGAAGTCCATTTTAGGTTGACCGATACCAACCATCGCTTTAATTTTGTCGAAAAATCCCATTTTGCTTATGTTTTGGTTTTGTGATTAATAAAGATAAAAGTAATATTTTTTTCTAAAAAAAATACTTTTTTTTACTCAATTATCTCATTTACAATAGAATAACGAAGCATTTTTGGATTGTTCAATGCTGCTTTTTTAAGACCATTCAAAAGAAAGTTCAAATTTGATTATCTAATGTATTAGCACTATCTTATGACGAGCAACAATATTACCACCTATATTGAGATTCAATACATAGGTTCCACCTGCTAAATTGCTTGTTGGCACTTCTTGAGATTCTTTGATTAAGAAGCTCATAACCTGCTCTCCTAATAAATTAGAAAGGTAAGCAGTAATTGGTAGGTTAAGTGGCCCATTCAGTTGAATAAAAAATACTTGATTTGCTGGATTTGGTATTATTTCAATGGAAATTGGAAGGATGTCCTCCACTGTTGTGATTAATTTTCGTCTCCAATGATTTTCACCCTTCAACATGACCATCTCTTGTCCAGCTTTTTCAGTATCAGTTAAGCGCAAAATATCTGAATAAAACGGAGTAGCTCTAATACTATCTTGATTGATCTCTAAGATACCATAGCCATGCGAGTTGATTTCAGTTAAAAGATGATGCGGATTGGCTTTCATACTTAAATCTATGATAAAAGGACTAGACTCTGCAGCAAGTCCTCCTTCATCAAAATTTCCTCTAGAAATACTTGAAGGCAAAAATTCTGTGCCTACTGCACCAACTCCTGTTATTGGATCATAAGCTAAACTATCATGTGGATGCTTCACAAGATCCATTGCCATTGTAATATGTGCATCTCCACTCACAATCATACAATTATCAACTTGTCTTTCTACGATAGTATCAAACAAATGATTTCGAGTTTCCATAAAACCATCCCAAGAGTTTGCATCAAAAACATTGCTATCATTTGGTACTAAATCTAATAAGGCTGGAGAAATTCCATTGGTATACCAACCACCGGCCATCTTTTGACTACCTATTATATGCCAAGTAGTGGCGGAACTTTTTAAGCCACCAGTAAGCCATTCAAATTGATTGTTGTCAAGCATATTTGTCTCCCCATCAAGGAAGGTATCAATCCCTTGGCGGCTGTTAACATCTGCAATATGAATATCAACAAGATCTCCGATTGAAAAAGATCGATACAAAATATTTTGCTCTACAGCTGGAGTTTCGCGAATTGGCAACCATTCTTTGTAGGCTTGCATTGGTATGGTATCTAATCCATTTAAGTCATGATTATCCCAAATGGTCACCCAAGTTTGCATCCTACGGGCTTCTCTTAAATCTGGATCCAATAAATAATATCGATACCGCTCCACCCAATCCGCTCTACTAATAGGTTCTATTGGATAAGGAATAGGCACTCTAATTTGTTCATCAGCATCGACATAATCATAAATATAATCTCCAAGATGTAATACAACTTGTAAGTCAGTTCTTTCTGATAATCGTTTATAAGCATTAAAGTAGCCAGAATAGATGCTACTGCATGATAAGACGGCAATTTTTGTTTGAGTTATGGGAGCATTAGGCAATGTTTTTGTTCTTCCCCAAGCAGAAACTTTCCCACTGTTATCTATGAAGCGATAATAGTATACTGCACCGGCTTCAAGTCCACCAACATCAATCTTTACTGTAAAATTAAAAGAAGTATCTGTTCTATAAATTCCTGATTGAAGAATATCACTAAAACGCATATCAGAGGATACTTGCCAAACAACCTGAATACTAAAACTATCTGGTGATGGCGTAATGCATGTCCAGATAACTACCGAATTATTTGTTGGATCGCCAGAGCTAACTCCATAATAGAAAGGTGCATTCACGGTATCTGCAAACATGCGATCAGGCAATACGGTTTGAGCAATAAGTTCATTAAAATAAACCAACAAAAACAAAAATAAATAGAATATTTTTTTCAAAATTTACTGTAATTTGAGCTTATCCTTTCTAAGAGATAAGAAGTAATAATCTTATCTAATCAAAACCATTTTGCCGAATCCTTTCTTAAAAAATTGATCGGCAGATGTTTCCATGTGTTCAATTTTTTCATCGTTAATGGAAGTAACCACTCTATAAAAATAAACTCCATTACCTAAAGCATCACCATAGTTGTCACGACCATCCCAAGCGTATTCTGTTAGATTTCTACCAATAGCAATAGGTCCAATTTCATCTTGAGTAATTTCTTTCACTACCTTACCGCTCTGACTTAAAATTTGAATCTTAAAGAAAGTAGGCATGGTATATCCTGTCAAAGTAAAGACAAATCTTGTGGAAGTTGTAAATGGATTTGGATAGTTTAAGACATTAGTAATACTAGATTTATTAATCACCTCAAAAGAAATTCTATAATCTTTCATGTGAGATTTATTCCCACTTCTATCCTTGTCAATAACTATTAACTCATAGGTTCCATCTGTGGTCAAAATTGGTTTCATCTCAACCCTTGCTTTATTTTCAACATTTAATCGGGTATCATCTGCAGGAATGAAAGTGGTGGTAAAATTATCATAATGCATTCTATGTAAAATTCCATCAGGATACTTCAAATTAATTTCAAGAAGGGACGTATCGTTTAATGCTAGAAATTTGCTCTCATCTTTTAATGAAATTAAAATTTCAGGACGTGCACTTACCAAGTCTCCATCCAAGATATGACGTCCATCAAAAGTAACGTCTAACAAGGGATTTACTTTATCCTTATTAACATGAAATCGCATTAAGGCATAGTTATTAAAATGGTATTGTTCCAATTGATCATTAGCAGGATTTATCTCAACAACCAAAAAATTATCACCAACAAGATTTGATCCAATGGTACTCAAATCGTACTTGAATGTCATGGTATCTAGACCTCTTAAAGAATCTACTCTTACAAAAGAAATATTTGCATTTCTTGTCGCATCCTCAAGGTCGTATTTGATGAGTAAACTATCCATATCAATATCCTCTATACTCTCAATTCCACATCTGATGGTAAGCATATTTCCTTGTTCAAGAGTATCCTTATCCATAGAAAAAAACAGAGAAGGATTGATAGCGGCTTCTGGCGCTTTTTTGTACAAAACCCTCCAATAATCTGGTTGTGTTGGTGTTCTGTTTGCCGTATCGCTGGTATGGTATTTTAGTTTTAGAAAAGGATAGGTTACGGCACTAATGCTATTAATAAAAGTGTCTAGTATAGTGGTGGTAAACAATGAAGTTTCATAGCCAGCTGCATTTACTCCAATCACCTCCATACTTTGCTGATCATAGGATGGTATATCCAAACTAAAATACTTCCAATGAACGCTTCCCCATTCTGTTGCTGGTCCAATTTCTGGTGAGGTGAAAGTACCCGTAGTCCATAATCCACTAATAAGAACCTTTTGATTTAATACAGACGTCCAATTTACGCCATGTTGCTCTAATGGAACATACAATGGATTTCCTTTTTGCGTAAAAAATACCCATGGAGCATCAACCGCACCGCTTGTTAGGTCTACAAGAGAAATGGCTCCTAAAGCAAAGAACTTACTTTTCAAGTCTATATCCCATGAAGCATACAAAGGTTTATTCATAGAATATACTCCTACATAAAAGCCATCAGGAATAGAATCAATAAAATTGCTGATGACCTCTGACCATGGAATGCCTAATGTTGGATGAATACCAGTTGTTCTAAAAGTAAAAGCATATTGATTCCAGTTATGATAAGAACA
>CAMBZT010000057.1 GCA_945872405.1 Chitinophaga pinensis
TCAATATTTACTAAATATCACCCAAAATGTCTTTTTGGGCTCATACATAAACAGGAGAATCAAGAACATCAGTAGCGCTAACACTTGTGTTTGCGTCAATTTATGACACAGGTTACGCTCAGCGGGGGGCATCTGTTATGGGATTCTACTTGAAGACATTCAAACGTAGTTGGAGGATCTGCTTTATAAGGTTATTTATGTCGGAACCAACAATCATTTCGTTCGGTTTCATAGCGTTTAAAAATCGTATTTACCGGTGCGCCATGGATTAATTGCTTGTTAAATTTGGTACGTGCTAAATAATTGAATGCTCCCATGTCTCCAGTGTAGGGGGTTTTGTTTTCGCGATTTGCCTGCTGGTGAATCGCACAAAGTTGTTGTAAAAAATCATTAAATAGGGCAGAGGCGCCGCCAATAATACCGCAGTTCAACAAGCTCACTTCTCCAAAGTTGCTTTCGTAGGCTGCGTAATCTGCTATGTTTTTTCGTAAATTTTCAGCATGAGCAAGCATCCATTCGTTATGCAACAATTTGGGTTCGTCGCCACAAAAAAGGGCAGTAGGGTTTTCAACAAAGAGAGGATCTGTAAACGGATTGTTTACAAGAACCACATCGCTAACATCAGTAATAAAAATGGCGTTGATCTGTTGGATATGTTGCTCTAAAAAATCCCGGTAAACGAAATATCGATATACATTGGGATTGAATTGGGGATCGTGTACGATTTTAATGAACAAAATATTGTCATTAGCTACCGAATGACAAGTTTCTTCGGAGAAATTGTTATGAAAAAGAATACCTTTTACATTCGCTGATGTAATGGATGCTGCCCAATCTTTCACCAAATCAAACGAATCGTTTGTAAGCGTGGTGTTGCGGTTTACATCATGCACTCCAGCGATATGACAGGCCATTATTACATTTGTACTGGGCGGCAAGAGAGACGATTCAACAGCCATAGTTAGGTATTGATCAAATTAGCTTTTTTGATGATGGCACAAATACTATTCGGAATATTTCTGTGATAAACATAGGTACGCAAGTCCAGTTTTTTAACACGGAACAGTTTTGTTGCTTGCTCGTAAAAATCGGCATCTGCCGCAAACCCCGTTTTAAAATCAATGCTGTTAAATACTTTTTTTCGTCCGAATAAGGTGCCAAACAAAATGACTTCATCTAGGTGTATGAGTTTAGTTTGGTCGTTCTTATCTGGCACATAATAATCGTTATCGTTGTCAACTATTGTTTCTGCGGTGGAGCAAATTAAGTCCAACTCGTTTATTTCTCTTAAGCAGGTGCTCAAATGATTGGGTTTATATTCGTCGTCGCTGTCAATAATGGTAACGTATTCACCCACGCTATATAAGACACCGCGGTTAACTGATTCGGATTGGCCCCGATTGCTATGACGAATATAACTGATTTTATCCTCGTATTGCTCTACGTAATCCATTAACGATTCGCGGTTATTTTCCTTGCTACCATCGTCAATAATAATGAGCTCAAAATCTTGAAAATCTTGATCTAATACCGAGTCAATCGCTCTTTTTGTATACAATAAATTGGTGTTAAAAACAGTCATTAACACGGATATTTTCGGTTGTTTTAGCATAATTTATGGTACGCTTAATTTTCTCACAAAGATAAAATTTTCTGTGTAGTAATTTGTCGATTCACTAAAAAAAGAGGTAGGCGATTACCTATTCCATTGATGGTGGTGTACCCGACATGGGATTCGCTTTTCAAATCGGAGATTTGATGACGATCAAATGTGGTCAGAGGCTACGCCTAACGTGGTGCATCTGTAACTATAACAATCATCTATAAATTAGAGTATAATTATTTTTCTAAGTTTAACTTCTTAATATCTAAATATTCTTTAAGGGTTTTAACATAATGCTCAAAGGCAAGAATTCCTTTTTTAGTTATCCGACATTTAGTAACTGGATACTTATTTTTAAAGTCTTTTTGAATAGTAATATATTCATTTTCTTTTAGCTTATCTAATTGTAAACTTAAATTACCTGCTGAAACTCTTGTGAATTCTTTTAATGCAGTAAACTCTGCTTCTTCTACTCCCATTAATATTGATATAATAGCAAGTCGAGTTTGTGAGTGTAAAATTGAATCTAAGTTATTAAACACTGGCCCTAGTGTATTTCATCATTAAACCGGGTATTAGACAATTAAATAAGATGCCAATCGCAGTGATTAGAAATTTGTAATCAATAGTGCTTAAAGGAATTAATATAATTAGAAGCAAAGATAAAACCCCACCTATAATTAGAGGTTTAAAATTAGTAACTCCACCGATAATAAAATTGATTAAACCAAAAATGAGTAAAATGCTTATGCAAAATAATTCAATAAAATTCTTCGAAGAACCTTGACTAATAGACATTACCCCTATACATATACTAGCACCTATCCAAGAGTAAGTGTAAACCTTTTCATTTAAAGGTACTACAGTTTCATTTTTATCGTCTTTTCGTGATTGTAAGAATGAAAGCAAGCCTCCTACTGCATATAACGAAATGCTAATATTAGCAAGCATTGCAGTGCTATCGGTTTTGAAATGAGCGTTTAAAAAGTGAACCATAAAAGTTACAGTCAATATAGTACCCCAAATTATATAGTAGTTGCTAGCACCTGTCTTTTGTTTTGAACTGTGTTTTAAAGAGTTTTCAATGATAGAAATTTGTTCTTCTGAAGTTAAATTTTGATTTTCCATTTTTTGTTTTTTAATTATTAGATCACAAAGATAAACTAGTTAATTTTATTAACCTAATTTTTGTCTGGTTTTTTTTGTAACATTTAAAATAGGAATAGATATTTGAATTTTGCAACTAAGTTTCTGCTTCGCTAGTGCGAGCTTGTAGCTCGTAGCCATAAGATTTACTATCAATCAAATTGCATAGATAATTTCTTTAAAAAACAGTTCCAAACATTGTTTATCCTATTATGACACGAGCTAGAAGCTCGCGCCTGCTGAAGCCCGCGAAAGCGATGGCAGCGGTAGCTCACAGCCAGGAGGCTACGAATGGCGAGGACTATAAGCGTACAGTGCGTTGGCTCCTGCTCTAGGGCTTCTATGGACTGCCCCGCTTGCAGGAGCCATTCGCCCAAAAGCCTTTAAGCGCTCAGCAATAAGACAAACATATTAGCAATAGCCCTTATACCTTTATTCTACTTGCATTTTCGACGATTTGCTTTATTTTTACAAAACAGTTTAAACGAAATATGAAAGGAATTATTTTGGCAGGCGGAGCTGGTACGAGGCTTCATCCAATTACATTAGCGATTAGTAAACAGAGTATGCCCATTTATGATAAGCCGATGATTTATTATCCGCTTTCTACGTTGATGTTGGCTGGTATCAATGAAATTTTAATCATTTCTACTCCCATCGATTTGCCGAATTTTGAACGCTTGTTGGGCGACGGAAGTCAATTGGGATGTAAGTTTTCTTATAAGGTACAGGAAACACCGAATGGCTTGGCGCAGGCCTTTGTATTGGGCAAAGAATTTATTGGCGACGATGATGTGGCGTTGGTATTGGGCGATAATATTTTTTATGGCGCTGGGATGGGTCGCATGCTTAAATCTTATACACAACCTAAGGGTGGGGTTATTTTTGCTTATCATGTCTCTGACCCTGAAAGATATGGTGTGGTGGAGTTTGATGCGAGTGGTAAAGCGATTTCTATTGAAGAGAAACCAAAGCAACCTAAATCTAATTATGCGGTGCCGGGCTTGTATTTTTATGACAATAGTGTGGTGGAGATTGCTAGAGACTTGAAACCGAGTGCTAGAGGGGAATACGAGATTACTGATGTCAATAAAGAATACTTGAATAGAGGAACTTTGCAAGTGGGGATCTTAGACAGAGGTACTGCTTGGTTAGATACAGGTACTTTTAATTCCTTGATGCAGGCGTCATTGTTTGTGCAGGTGATTGAAGAAAGACAGGGATTAAAAATTGGATGTATAGAAGAAATAGCCTTCGAAGAAGGATTTATTAATAAACAACAATTGATTGATATTGCGCAACCCTTATTGAAAAGCGGTTATGGTCAATATTTATTAGACATTGCAAATACAAAATAGTATGACATACAAAAGATACATTTTAGTGACAGGTGGTGCGGGTTTCGTAGGAAGCTGGATGGCAAAAAAAATGATTGAAAACCCAGAAAATTATGTTGTAATTGTCGACAATTTATTGACGGGTAGCTTGCGTCGATTGCCTTCTAAAGAACAGTGCAATTGGCGTTTTGTAAAAGCGGATGTTAACGACTATAACGAACTTTCTGCCATTATGTTGGGCACGGCTTTCGATTACGCCTTTCATTATGCGGCTGTAGTTGGAGTGAAAAGGACTTTAGATAATCCGATTATGGTGTTGAACGATATTCAGGGATTTAAATATTTGTTAGATCTATGTAAAAATACAGGTGTAAAAAGAGTGTTTTTCTCTTCTTCATCAGAAGTATATGGCGAGCCTTTTGAGCATCCACAAAATGAATTGACAACGCCTTTAAATTCACGTCTTCCTTATGCGGTGGTGAAGAATGTGGGCGAATCTTTTTTGAAGTCTTATGAGAAAGAATATGGCCTGAGTTATACGGTGTTCCGTTTCTTTAATACCTATGGTCCAAAGCAGAGCACGGATTTTGTGATGTCCAAATTTATAAAAGATGCTTTGGCAGGGAAAGACTTAACCATTTATGGCGATGGCTTACAAACAAGAACATTTTGTTTTATCGAGGATAATATAGAGGCCACAGCTAATGCGGCTTATGGTGATTTGTTTATAAATGATGTGGTGAATATTGGTAGTGATGCCGAAGTAACCATTCTAGAATTGGCAAAAACAATTATCAGGCTGAGTGGTTCTAAATCTGGCTTAAAATATTTGCCACCTTTAGACGAGGGCGATATGACGCGTAGAAAACCTGATATTTCGAAAATGAAAACTTTGTTGGGTAGACCACTTACTACTATGGAAGTTGGTATTCAGAGATTACTCGACAACCCCAAAACAATTATCTAATAGATGTCGAAAGTGCTGGTAACAGGTGGTTGTGGCTATATAGGTTCACACATGATTGTAGACTTGTTGCAGAATGGTTTTGAGCTTATTTCTGTTGATAATTATAGCAATTCATTTGAAGTAACTTATGATGCTATTGAAAAAATTTGCGGTAAAAAAGTTAGTTATTTTCAATTAGACTTATGCGATAAAGCAGCAACGATAGCGTTTATAAAAAGCCATCCCGAAATTAGTAGCGTCATACATTTTGCAGCACACAAATCTGTTCCGGAAAGTGTGCTTGATCCATTAGCTTACTACGAAAACAATATTCAATCGGTGGCAAATATATTGGCCGCAGTAGCGCAATCGAATATTCGTCATTTTGTTTTTTCTTCTTCTTGCAGTGTTTACGGCAATCCAGCACAGCTGCCTGTTACAGAAGAAAGTGCCACGAAACCGGCTTCTCCTTATGCGTTTACCAAACAAATTGGCGAGCAAATGATTATTGATTTTGTCAATAATTATAAGCAATGTCAATTTCATTTGTTGCGTTATTTTAATCCAGCGGGCAATCATCCATCTGCTTTAATAGGCGAGCTACCCCAAAAGACCTATCTGAATTTGGTGCCTGTAATTACAAGAACAGCAGTTGGAAAATTAGCGCCGATGAAAGTGTTTGGCGATGATTATGCTACAAGAGATGGTTCTTGTGTTCGCGATTATGTGCACGTGATGGATATTGCCAATGCCCACACAAAATCGCTGCAATACTTGATGGGAGGAAGCGAACAAAACAGCTATAATGTTTTTAACTTAGGAACAGGCAATGGAGTTACCACACTCGAAATCATAGCCTCTTTTGAGAAAGTAAGTGGCGTAAAATTGCCATTTAGTATGGCTGCGCGACGAAGTGGTGACGTAGAAAGTATTTATGCAAATAACGATAAGGCCAAAAGAATTTTGAATTGGAACGCCGCTTTTTCTCTTGACGAAATTATGAAAACAGCATGGGATTGGGAGTTAAAGCAAGCCGAAATTTCTAAGGACTCTTAACGGCTTTGGAGAAGAAAAGTTTTTCTTTACTACGTGCTTAAATAGTCGTTTTTTAGTTCTTATATTTTAACTATATTTACACCACAAAACAGCATCAGTGATATGATAATAGGTATTTTAAAAGAATCAGATTTTGAAAAACGAGTAGCACTTCTACCGGCAGAAATCAGTAATCTTACAAAACAAAACATCAATGTTTGGATAGAGAACAATGCAGGAGCAAAGTCTTTTGCAGGTGATCATTCGTACACTGCTGTTCAGGCAGAAGTAAAAGATAGAAAGCAAATATTGGAACAAGCAGATTTGATCTTCTGCATTAATGGTCCAAGCGAAGCGGAAATTTCTTCTTTAAAAGAAAATGCTGTCATCTTTGGGATGTTTTCTCCTTTGGATAATATTTCCATTATCAAAAATTTTCAACAGAAAAAGATAACCTGTTTCAGCTTAGAGTTTGTGCCTCGCACTACTCGAGCGCAGAGCATGGACGTTTTGAGCAGCATGGCAACGGTTTCAGGATACAAGGCGGTATTGACTGCTGCGATGGAATTACCGCATTTCTTTCCCATGTTTATGACGGCTGCGGGAACGATCACACCAGCAAAAGTATTGATATTAGGGGCTGGAGTTGCTGGTTTACAAGCCATCTCAACAGCCCGTCGTTTGGGTGGCGTAGTAGAAGCCTTCGACGTGAGAAGTGCCGTAAAAGAAGAAGTACAGAGTTTAGGGGCAAAGTTTGTTGAGGTAGAAGGTGCGACAGATGATAAAGCAGCCGGTGGATATGCGGTTGAACAAACGGAAGAATTTAAACAAAAACAACAACAAGCCATTCATTTATCTGCTATAAAAAGTGATGTGATTATTTGTACGGCGCAAATACCAGGTAGAAAAGCACCAGTATTGATTCCTGCATCAACAGTGGCCGAAATGAAGGCTGGCTCTGTGATTGTCGATATGGCTGCAAATTCTGGTGGCAATTGCGAATTAACTAAAAATAATGAAACAGTGGTGAGCAATGGCGTTTCAATCATTGGTAATTCTTATTTGTCTTCAACTATTCCTACAGATGCTAGTAAAATGTATGGCAAAAACTTGATGAACTTTTTAAAGTTGATTGTCAAAGAAGGGGTATTGGATTTGAATTTCGAAGACGATATTGTAAAAGGTACTTGCATCACACATGGTGGAGAGATCACTAACGAAAGAGTAAAGGCACTTGCCTAATTAAATTATTTTAGATAAACTATAAATATTATGGATAATTCTGTTGAACTTTTATTGAACTTCTTCTATGTATATAGAGAGTTAATCACGATTGTAATTTTATCAATTTTTTTAGGAATTGAAATTATTGGCTCAGTGCCTTCGGTTTTGCATACACCATTAATGTCTGGCGCTAATGCTATTCACGGCGTGGTCATTATTGGTGCTATCATTGTAATGGGAAAGGCAGAACCAGATAATTATTTAGCCTTAGTGCTTGGTTTTTTAGCTGTTATTCTTGGCACATTAAACGTTGTCGGCGGTTTTGTGGTAACCGACAGAATGTTAGAGATGTTTAAAAAGAAGAAAAAATAATATAGCATATCTTCAGACATGCTCATGCTTTGAGAAGTTTCGATTTGCAACGGTTTACATACAAATAAAAATAGAACACATACTATATGGAAACGAATTTATTAGAAATTATTTACTTGATTGGTTCAATCACTTTTATTTTAGGATTAAAAATGTTGAGCCATCCTGATACAGCAAGAAAGGGAAACTTGATTGCTGCGGGCGGTATGATTGCTGCCATCTTTGGTACTATTTTCTTGTATCATGATGTAGAAGGAAATAATTTGGGAAATTATATTTGGATTTTTGCTGCCTTGATTGTTGGAACAGGCGTGGGTTTTTACTCTGCGAAAAAAGTTCAAATGACAGCGATGCCTGAAATGGTTTCATTGTTTAACGGTATGGGTGGCGCTTGTGCTGCTATTATTTCTATTGTTGAGTTGAATCACTTTTTACATGCGCCACATTTAATAGAATCATTGCTAACAAACGGACATCCCTTATTGAATGGTCAAGTGTTTATAATGGCTTTGGGTTTAATTATTGGTTCGGTGTCTTTTGCTGGAAGTATGGTGGCATGGGGAAAATTGAATGGTAAAGTAAAAGATTTTTCTTTTCCTGGTCAGCAGTTTATGAATATTGGTTTGATGATAGCCATTTTAGCGCTTACCGTTTTTATGATGTTTGTTGATGTAGAAATGGCTCAAATTTTGGTATATGCCATTTTTGGTTTGTCATTGGTGTATGGTATTTTATTTGTATTCCCGATTGGTGGTGCAGATATGCCGGTGGTTATTTCATTACTAAATTCATTTACTGGAGTCGCTGCCGCATGTGGCGGATTCTTGTATGGCAACTCAGTTATGTTAACCGGGGGTATTTTAGTGGGTTCTGCAGGAACCATCCTAACCATCTTAATGTGTAAAGCGATGAATCGTTCTTTAATGAATGTAATCATCGGTTCCTTTGGTGGATCAAGTGCAGCCAATCCAGCATTAGCAGGTGCTACAGGAGATATTCGTGAAATCACCATGAACGATACAGCAGTTTTATTAAGTTATAGCAAGAGTGTTGTCATTGTTCCAGGATATGGATTAGCAGTGGCACAAGCACAACACGTTTGTCATGAATTGGAAAAAACATTAGAAGAAAAAGGGGTAGAAGTAAAATATGCAATTCATCCAGTGGCAGGTCGTATGCCGGGCCACATGAACGTTTTACTCGCAGAAGCAGATGTTCCTTACACTAAATTGTTGGAGATGGAAGAAATTAATCCTGAGTTTCCAAATACAGACGTAGTATTGGTGATTGGTGCCAACGACGTTGTAAACCCAGCAGCAAAACGTGATCCGTCAAGTCCTATCTATGGTATGCCAGTGTTAGATGTTGAATTGGCTGCAACTACTATCGTCCTAAAAAGAGGAATGGCAAAAGGGTATGCAGGTATCGAAAATGAACTTTTCTACGAACCAAAAACAAGAATGTTGTTTGGTGACGCCAAAGCTACGTTGCAAAAATTAGTTGCAGAGATTAGATCTCTTTAATCACACTTTTCTACCACGCCCTTATTGGTGTTCTTCACAAACGAATACAAGTACGGCTTGCGCTCACGCTTGCGCCAATTTGTTACGCTACGTACAATGTGTTTGTTCATGTCATAATCTTATGGCACAAGAATTGTTTTGCATATAATTGAAGTAATTTTCGTTATAAGAAAAAATGACCAATACCATGAAAGCAATAAAATTAAGTGTATCCTTTTTACTAGCACTACTATTGAATTCTTTTTCAATCAAAGAAAGTAGCGCACCCAACAATGATTTTAGCAAGCTAAGAAAGATTGATAATAAAGCTTTTCAGGCAGGCGAAAAGTTGGAGTATCGTTTGCATTATGGATTAATTAATGCGGGTACGGCAAGTTTGTATGTAGAAAAAAGCACCCAAAAAATCGGCGACAGAGAACTTTTACATATCATTGGCAAAGGCAATACCAATAGCTCTTTCGATTGGATATATAGAGTACGAGATAGATACGAATCTTATATAGATGCAGAAGGTGTTTTTCCATGGATGTTTGTTCGAGATGTTGATGAAGGTGGATTTAAAATCAATCAATCTTATGAATTTGCGCAGCATAAACAGACGGTAGCTACTTCAGAAGGTAAGACATTCGAAACACCAGAGGCAGTACAGGACATGCTTTCTAGCTTTTACTACGCACGTACCATCGATTTTTCGGAAGCCAAAGTAGGTGAAGTTTTTACCGTTAATTCTTTTGTAGATGGCAAAGTATGGCCTTTAAAAATTCGCTTTGTAGGCAGAGAAGATTTGAAGACCAACGGACATAAATACAAGACTTTAAAGTTTCATCCAGTGGTGCAAACAGGTCGTATGTTTAAGCACGAAGAAGATGTCACCGTATGGGTTTCGGACGACGACAATAAAATTCCATTGCTAGCACAAGGCAAAATATTTATTGGTTCTATCAAGATGGAAATCACCCATTACGAAGGTTTGGCGCATCCCATTGCGATGATAGACTAGCCGTTATTTTCATTTTTAAAATATTTGGGCATGCCCCAGCTATGAGATACAAGATAGCTGGGTCGGGCGCTGCGGGGTACGCGGTACTCCCTACGATCCCTCATGCAATTCGATTCACACACGCTCAGAGTCACTCCTTGGAGGACTCTGAGAACTTCATTCCGAAATCTTTATCTTTGTATCATGAATTTACTCAGCAAAGAATTAGACAATTATATAGCCTCTCATAGCTCCGAAGAAGATGTAATTCTTAAAGAATTAGATAGAGAAACACATCTAAAAGTACTGATGCCTCAAATGCTTTCGGGACAGGTGCAAGGTAATTTTCTTAGCTTATTGAGTACATTAGTCCAACCAAAAAGAATTTTAGAAATAGGCACCTTTACTGGTTATGCCACTATTTGCTTAGCGAAAGGTCTAACTAAAGATGCTTTGTTGTATACCATAGATATCAATCAAGAGCTGGAAGAGATTTCTAATAAATATTTTGAAAAGGCAGGTTTACGAGATAAAATTATTTCTTTATATGGCAATGCAATGCAATTGATACCTGATTTGAATGAAGTATTTGATCTGGTTTTTATCGATGCAGACAAAGCAAATTATTCTAACTATTATGATTTGGTTTTTGACAAAGTAAGACCAGGCGGACTTATCATTGCCGATAATGTGTTGTGGAGTGGCAAAGTGGTTGACGAAAAGAAAGATAAGGATACGCTAGCGATGCATCTTTTTAATAAAAAAATTCAAGAAGACCAAAGGGTAGAAAATGTTTTAATTTCTGTGAGAGATGGATTGATGATTGTTAGAAAAAAATAAAGTACAAGTCCTATGTTATCGTCATTTATTCATAATGACAATTGCCCTGCTCGCAGTTATATTCAATTTGTTTGTCTTTGATACCAGTTTTTAAATCAGCAATTCTTTGACTGATTCTATCATTGTCTTCATCTGTTATCATATTATATCCAGCAACGATTTTTTCTAACTCTGCAATAATTTGACTTTTGCTTTTTCCATATTTTCTATAAGTAAGTATGGCATCGATAAGGTCGTCATAAATGCTTGCGAGTTGGCTTTTAAATTGAGTTTCTTTAGCTCTTTGTGCACCGATTTCTGTTAAAATTTTTGTTGCCGTATTATCTCCTAAAGTCATATATCCACTGTAATCGGTCGTTTGAACAATCCATTTAGGAAAAGTAATATCCTTGACTCCTTCTAGTCCATATATTTCTGTCAATAAATTGAAAAACGCATCGTCGTCTTTTTGCTTAGTTCTTTTAGAAAGTCTTAATAACGAATCATTAGAAATTAAAAAATAAGGTGCTGTAGAATCAGCCACATAAGTAAATTTGAATAATTTTGATTTCACCGCAAAAGTGTCGCAAGTATTACTAAATAGGCTTTTGAGTGAATCTTTCTTCGCAATTTTTTCTTTTTTATATTGAAGAGAAATACTTTCGTTGAGGTCACCTTGAATAGAGAGCGCTTGTGCATATACTTTGGCTACATCGCTACTGTTTCTAACTACATCCAAAGCAGTATGTAAGTTTTGTAGTTTATACTCAAGTCCCGATTTGAATTTTAACTCATAATTGTTTGGAATTATCATCGAATCTTGTGAGCGGCTAACGGCAGAGTCAATAAACGTATCATTGTTGTCTTGTGGAACGGTCTCTTGCTTAGGTGGGGTATTACATGCAAACAGAAAGAGAGCAGCTGAACTGAAAAACAAGGCAAATCGAATAGTTTTCATGTGGTAAAAATAAATGATTTATGAGAAGAAAAATTATTTAATCAATCACCCACAAAAAAACAAAATAAATAAGGATTGATGTAACTTTGCTGAATGTCTTCTTATCTAAACGAACTAAACGAATCGCAACAACAAGCAGTGCTTCAAATTGATGGACCAGTCATGATTGTGGCTGGACCAGGCTCCGGAAAAACACGTGTTTTAACCTATCGAATTGCCAATATGATAGAGAAAGGAATTGATCCTTTCTCCATTATGTCGCTCACCTTCACCAATAAGGCAGCGGCAGAGATGCGCCATCGAATTGAGAAAATCTGTGGCAACGAAGCACGGAATATTTTTATGGGTACTTTTCACTCCGTATTTGCACGTCTTTTACGAATTGATGCCCCGAAATTAGGTTATCCATCCAACTTCACTATTTACGATTCTCAAGATTCGTTGAGCTTGCTCAAAACGATTATCAAAGAGTTGCAATTGAATGACAAAACCTATAAAGCCAATCAGGTTTTTAGTCGTATCAGCAATGCTAAAAACGCCTTGATTAGTCCCAAAGCTTATAAATTGGATGCGGAAATTATGAGTGAGGATATACAGATGCAAAAACCACTGATGGGACAAATCTATGAAATCTATGCCAAGCGTTGCTTTCAGAGTGGTGCGATGGATTTTGATGATTTGTTATATAAAACGTATGAGTTATTAGTGAGATTTCCAGAAGTATTATACCACTATCAACATCGTTTCAAATACATGATGATAGATGAGTTTCAGGACACCAATTTTGCGCAATATTCAATTGTAAAAAAAATATCAGCTGTTTATCAAAACATCTGTGCAGTAGGCGATGATGCCCAAAGTATCTATGCTTTTAGAGGGGCTACTATCGAAAACATTTTGAATTTCCAGAAAGATTATCCCGATTTGCAAGTCTTTAAGTTGGAACAAAATTATCGCTCCACAAAAAACATTGTAAAGGCGGCAAATCATTTAATCGTCAATAATAAAAATCAATTGCAGAAAACGATTTGGACTGATAATGGTAATGGTGAACCTATAAAATTATTGAAGTCGAGCAGCGACAATGAAGAAGCAAAATTAACTGCTGATTTAATTTTTGAATATAAAATGCGTCATCATCTAAAGAATAATGATTTTGCTATTTTGTATAGAACCAATGCCCAGTCAAGGTCTTATGAAGAGGCATTGCGTCGATTGAATATTCCATATGTGATTTATGGCGGCATGAGTTTTTATCAAAGAAAAGAAATTAAAGACATCATCGCTTATTTACGCATTACGGTGAATCATAATGACGAAGAAGCTTGGCGACGCATCATTAATTATCCGGTGCGAGGGATTGGTAAAACGACCGTAGAGCGAGTAACCGTTATCGCAAATGAAAGGGAGACCTCTATTTTTGAGGTTTGTGAAAACATTTATACGACAGATATCACTGGAAAGGCGGCTCAAAACTTGATGGCGTTTACCATGATGATAAAGAGTTATAAAACCATGCTCGAAAAACAGAATGCTTTTGAACTCGCCACGCATATTGCCAAATCAAGTGGTATACTCAAAGAGTTGTATGAAGATAAAACAGTAGAGGGCGTAGTTCGTTACGAAAATATTCAGGAATTATTAAATGGTATCAAAGAATTTTCGGAAGCAGATACTGTGGAAGAAGGTCATGAGGAAGAGTTTAGCATCGATAGAAGTTTGGGTGCCTATTTACAAAATATTACCTTGCTCACTTCTCAAGATCAAAAAGCCGACAATAATGATAGTGTAAAAATGATGACGATACACTCTGCTAAAGGATTAGAATTTCCTGCGGTTTTTATCGGAGGCATGGAAGAAAACTTATTTCCAAGCAGCATGGCATTGTATAGCCGAGAAGAGTTGGAGGAAGAGCGCCGTCTTTTTTATGTGGCGGTGACTAGAGCGATGACCTTTTTGACATTAAGCTTTGCCTCCTCTAGATATAAGTTTGGAAATTTACAATATTGCGAACCATCAAGATTTTTGGGAGAAATTCCGAAAGAGATACTTGCTATGCATGGCGAGGATAAATTCAAGAAAGAGGAAGAAGCTTTCGATGATGATTTTGTAGCGCCCGTAAAAAGAAGAATTGTGAATACTGGTAATTTTACAGCCTCGCGTCCAGCTGCCGTAGATCCTAACTTTCAGGCGGACGACCCTTCTAAAATTTTGGTAGGCTCTGAAGTCGCACATCAACGTTTTGGTAATGGAAAAGTCGTGGCGATTGATGGTTTAGGCGTGAACAAAATGGCGACCATTTTCTTTCAAGGCGAAGGACAAAAGAAATTGATGTTGAAGTTTGCAAAACTAAAAGTGCTCGAATAATCGTACAAAACATGTCTACAATAGGAACAGATATTCAACAAGCTGCAGCTTTACTCAAGGCGGGTGAAGTGCTTGCTATTCCTACAGAAACGGTATATGGCTTGGCAGGTAATGCATTAAATGCCGAAGCCATTGTCAAAATATTTAAAACAAAAAACCGACCTTTTTTCGATCCCTTGATTTGTCATTTTAAAGACATCGATGCGATTCGTCCTTATGTTAAAAGCATACCAACAAAAGCACTTTTATTGGCGAATCAATTTATGCCTGGTCCCTTGACTTTGTTATTAGAAAAGCAAGATAGCATACCAGATTTGATTACCAATGGTAGTGATTTAGTCGCAGTGCGTGTGCCGAATCATCCCATGACACAAGCTTTACTGGCTTTGTTAGATTTTCCATTGGCGGCTCCTAGTGCTAATCCATTCGGTTATATCAGTCCAACCACTGCACAACATGTAGCTGATCAATTAGGCGATAAAATCCCCTATATTCTTGATGGCGGCGATTGTAGTTTGGGTATAGAAAGTACGATAGTTATGTTCGAAAATGAAGAGCCAGTGATACTTCGTTTAGGAGCATTAAAAATGGAAGACATAGAAAATTGTATTGGTAAAGTGAGTATAAGAAGTCATTCGAGTTCTAATCCACAAGCACCGGGACAATTAGAGAAACATTATGCACCCCATACAAAAATTGTTTTAACAGAGGATATCAATGAGACAATAAGTTCTATCAGTAACAAAGAAAATATTGCTGCACTATTGTTTTCTAAACATATAAAAGAACTAAAACTCAGCAATCAATTATTGCTTTCAGAATCAAGCAATACAGATGAAGCTGCAAAAAATCTTTTTGCTTTTTTGCGTCAATTGGATGGACAAGGTTTTGAACTAATTATTGCAGAACTATTACCGGATATAGGTTTGGGAAGAGCCATCAATGATCGATTACGAAGAGCAGCTGCTAAGTAGCACTAATTTGAATGATGTTTATATCTCTGCCTGAGTGATAG
>CAMBZT010000058.1 GCA_945872405.1 Chitinophaga pinensis
CCAGCCGCTGTTTTGGGAATGTAGTTATAATATTGTAACATCGTTAATGTAGTGGTGATAGTGCTAAAAACAATTCCTATTAAGCATAATTTCAACTGAAGTGTTCTCTTTTGATAAAGGAAGATACAAATCAGCGCAATGATTGCAGCAATTGAAGAGACTGTTGTGAGACTGAATTCTTGAATTGCTTTTATGCCTATGTCATCTACTTTAATAAAAGAGATATTTAAAAAAGCAATCACTGATGCAATTACCAAAGTAAGATAAATAGTTTGAATTCTTTGTATCATAATTTTATTCGATAGTTGAAAGCTCAAAATTAATGAATTAGAATAGCTTCTGAGCCTTTTTTTTGTCGTAATTTTGTCAGTAAATAATAAGTATATGAAAGAAGTATTTGTTGTAGATGCAGTAAGGACTCCCATCGGAAAATATGGCGGTGCTTTAGCCAATACTCGTCCAGATGATATGGCAGCACATGTGATTCGTGCTTTGTTGGCACGACATCCAAATTTTGATATCAATGAGATTGAAGATGTGATTTTAGGAGCAGCCAATCAAAGTGGTGAAGACAATCGAAATGTAGCTAGAATGGCTGTTTTGTTAGCTGGATTGAGCATTAAGACAGGAGGTTATACGGTGAATCGATTATGTGCCTCGGGTTTACAATCTATCATGGATGCTACTCGTGCTATCATTTGTAACGAAGGAGATGCTTATCTGGCCGGTGGTGTAGAAAGTATGAGCAGAGCACCTTTTGTGATGCCAAAAGCAACCGCCTCATTCGAACGTTCGCCAGTTGTGTATGATACCACCATGGGATGGCGATTTACAAATCCTCGTTTGAAAGATCTATATGGTGTAGATACCATGGGTGAAACAGCCGAAAATGTGGCAAAACAATGGAATATTTCGCGAGATGCACAAGATGCCTTTGCCTTTGATACGCAACAAAAATATCATAAGGCGCATGAAAAAAATAAATTCCAAGAGGAGATAGTGCCTATAGAAGTAAGAAATGGGAAAGAACTTTCTGTATTTGACAAAGATGAGTTTCCACGACTTTCTTCCTTAACAAAATTGGCTGAGTTGAAACCTGCATTCATCAGTGGAGGTACAGTAACGGCAGGCAATTCATCGGGTATCAATGATGGGGCTGCTTGTTTATTATTGGTGAACAAGGATGTGTTGAAGCGATATAACTTGACGCCAATTGCCAAAGTAAAATCATTCGCTATTTCAGGTGTGGAGCCACGTATTATGGGCATTGGTCCGGTATCTGCCACTCAAAAAGCATTGAGTAGAGCCGGCTTGAAAATGAATGATATCGATTTGATAGAGTTGAATGAAGCCTTTGCTTCCCAAGCATTAGCATGTATGCAGGAACTGTCACTAGACCCTACGAAAGTGAATGTGAATGGTGGATCTATTGCTATTGGTCATCCGCTAGGAGCCAGTGGTAGCCGTATTTCTGCTACCTTGTTACACGAAATGCAAAAGAGAGAAAATGCAAAATATGGACTCGCAACGATGTGTATTGGGGTTGGACAAGGCGCTGCTATCATCTTCGAAAAGTGCTAGTAGATATAGCTTTCATTAATATTCATAGCTAACAAATATACATTGGTCGACATAGATAATATTGAAGAAGCAGTCTTAGAGCAAGGGTATCGACAAAGATATTTTATGCACATGGCTTATGATGGAAGCAATTATTTTGGTTGGCAAAACCAGCTTTCTGTCATCAGTGTGCAAGAGAAAGTAGAGGAAGCTATTTCGAAAATTTTGAATCACAAGACAGGCGTTGTGGGTTGTGGGAGAACGGATACAGGCGTTCATGCCACCAATTATTATGCGCATTTCGATTGTTTTAAAATCTTGCCAGAACAATTTTTATTTAAGCTCAATAATGTATTGCCCAACGATATAGTAGTCTTTGATATATGGGCAGTCCATGCCGATGCCAATGCACGATTTGATGCTACTGAAAGAGAATACGATTACCATCTTCATTTTAAAAAAGATCCATTTCTTAGAAAATTTAGTACTGAATTTCGCTTCTCAAAACCAGATTTTGCAGTGATGAACGAATGTGCTTCATTACTGCTGAATTATACGGATTTCAGGCCTTTGAGCAAGTTCAATCCTGATAATAAAACCACGATTTGTCTGCTCACAAAATGTGCATGGATACAGACGGGTCCTTCTTCCTACAAACTAAATATCGCTGCCAATCGATTCTTGCATAATATGGTGCGCAGGATTGTTGGTACCTTGATTGCCATTGGCGAAGGCAAGTTGACAAAAGAGGAATTCGTTCAAATTATGGATAGCGTCGGCGAGTTTACAAAGGTGCAAAAGGCCCCTGCACAAGGCTTACATCTGGTGCGCGTACAATATCAATTCGTAAAATAATTTGGGCGGCTGTCATTGCCGAAGCTGCAAAGGCAATGACACCATGTGTTTTGCTGTACATGGTACACGCTTCACCCATTGCCGAGGTTTTCGGTCAGATTAAAATTTGGTAGTAAAATGAGTTGAGAGATTCTGTCGGTTGCGCCATCCGCCACGGAGAAGAGTTACATCCCTATGCATTTCTAGCTCCAGAGGAGCAACATATTCCTAGAACTATCATAAGACCTGAATCCAGCTCCAGAGGAGCGGCATAAAATGAATGAATGTTTTAAACAGAAACGAAATGCTTGTGTAAGTGATAGCAGCTGGCACGAAGTAAGGCGAATAGCCTGCCCGCTGGGATTTTTGCCGCGGGTACGCCCAAGATATATCATTAATTAAAATTAAAGGCCATGTAAATGATAGAATTTTATCTGCCTACCAGCTCCAATGCTTTCCTGAAAGGCCTTTTTTGTAAGCGATACAGCTTCCTTTATATGATTGAGTATATGCACTAATTAAAGATTTAGAAAAAATTACTTAATAATTTAGTAATGTATAATTATTTTAAAATAATAACATGAAGTAAATGTTATCTCTACATTTGTATTCCAAAACATAAATTGAATAAATATGGATTTTTTACAATCATTCTCAGGAATTACTGTCGTCCTTTTGGCACTCTGTCTGTTAGCCGTTTGTGCATTTGAATTCATTAATGGTTTTCACGACACTGCCAATGCTGTGGCAACAGTTATTTACACCAAATCACTTAAACCCGTTCATGCGGTTATTTATTCGGGAATTTTAAATTTTTTAGGAATGGCGACCAGCTTATATCTTATTGGACCAAAAGTGGCAATGGGTATTTTAAAGTTGATGCCTATCAATGATATGATGGAAGAATCGACTGGAGTGGGCATCGCGCTTATTTTTGCGATTTTATTGTCTGCGATATTTTGGAATTTGATTACATGGTATTTTGGTATTCCATGTTCTAGTTCACATACGCTGATTGGAGCCTTGATTGGTGGGGGTTTAGCGTTTCAATATTTTTATAAGGGAGCAGGACCTAATTGGGAGAAGGCTATGGATATTGGTAAGTCCTTATTATTCTCACCACTATTTGGTTTTGCTGTGGTGATATTATTGATGATATTTTTACGAATGGTGATTAAGAATAAAGTGCTTTTTTCCGAACCATCAGAAGATAGTAAACCCCCATTTTGGATCAGAGCTATTTTGTTTACCACTTGTGGATTGGTGAGCTTTTTTCATGGACAGAATGATGGACAAAAAGGATTGGGTTTATTACTAGTGATTTTGATGACTTTTTTGCCATTGAAGTTTGCGATAGATCCTTCGAAAGATATTAAGGACGCTAGTCCTAAAGTTGAAAAATTGATTGCTACCTTCAGCGCAGTAGCCACGAAAACAGACAATATTGAAATTGCTAAATCATTGGAGACAGCTGTTAAACTGAAGGAACAGATAGCCACTTTAGATCCAATTGATTCTAAGGAAAAATTTGCCATTCGGAAATCAATTGGCAACTTAAGTAAAAGTTATGACGCATTGGTGAAGGATAAAGAAAGTGGCGTCAATGTTGCTATGCTTAACGCGATTGAAGTAGATTTGAAGCCACTGAAAGGCTATACTGATTATGCTCCGATGTGGACGATTCTAATGATTTCTTTCTGTTTAGGATTAGGAACTATGATAGGTTGGAAAAGAATAGTGGTGACTATTGGAGAGAAAATTGGTAAAACACATTTAACTTATGCTCAAGGAGCCTCTGCAGAACTAGTAGCGGCAGTAACGATTGGATTGAGTTCAAAATTTGGCTTGCCTGTTTCCACAACCCATGTACTTTCGAGTGGCATTGCGGGAAGTATGGTGGCCGCAAAAGGAGTTAAAAATTTACAAAAAGGAACTATTTCAAATATAGCGTTAGCTTGGGTTTTGACTTTACCTGTAACCATGTTATTGGCAGCTGCCTTATTCTTTCTTTTTCATTTATTAGTGTAGTCTATAAATTTTGAATGGCAAATAGTCCAGGGTAAGAAGTTTGATGGGTTGTGTCAAAAACACCCTAAAGTACATATACAAATTAATGTACCTATTGGCTACTTTAGCTATGTAAATTGATGCGATGATAAAAAGTTTTATATTCTTACTTCTTATTTTTACTTCAATGTTAATTGGGGTGCCACTTGTATAGAAGGGCTTTCTAGGCAATAGATTTTTATTAGGAGATACTCGTAAATTTCCCTATGTTTGAATTGTGATAATCTTTAATCTACTCTTCGCTTTCTTTTCATTTGTTTATATAGTTCTTCTTATCCAATATTTTTATTATTGGAAAACAACCAAAGTTTCTGTTATAGATGCTAAACAAAGGCAGCTTCCAATTACAGTTATTGTTCCTGTCAGGAACGAAGAAAAGGGTATTCGAAATTGTATTCAAAGTATACTTGACCAAAAATATTCTTGCTTTCAGATTATTGTAATCGATGATTATTCGGAGGATAACACAATAGAGATTGTCAAAGGTTTTCATGCCGAAAATATTTTTTATTTTTCGTTAAAAGAGTTTTATCAAGCTGATCGAATTCATACAATGAACAAGAAGTTGGCCATCGAGTTGGGTGTTCAACACGCCAAATACGAGTTGATTGCTACTATTGATGGCGATTGCGTGGCTTCATGTCTATGGTTGTCACATATCAATACAGCTTTTCAAAATCAGGATATTCAGTATACCACAGGTATAGTACAATACAACAAGGGAGATTCACTTCTTCATCAGTTTCAGGAATTAGACCTTATCACACTCATGGGAATTACAGCAGCAAGTATCAGAATGAAATCTGCATACATGAGCAACGGAGCAAACATGTCTTTCAGAAAGAGTGCATTTGAGCAGATAGGTGGTTATGATGATATTGCCTCACTTCCCACTGGCGATGATGTGTTTTTGATGCATAAAATGATTCAAAAATATGGACCTACCTCTGTACTTTTTATAAAGAGTCTTGACGCCGCCGTGACAACATCAGCTTGTAGTTCAATCAACACATTTTTTCAACAAAGAATTCGATGGCTTTCAAAATCAACAAGTCTACTTTCGAAAAAGGTGACATATATTTTAGTCTTTATGTATTTGTATCAACTGATATTTTTTATTTCTTTTATAGCCTCCTTTTTTTGTGATACGTATCAATGGTACCTTTTACTTATGTTTTTTTTAGTAAAGATATCTTTTGATTTATTATTTTTAAACTCAGTATCTTCATATTTTAAAAAGAGAAAATTATTGTTTGGATTGGTCTATTTTGAGATGCTTTATATGCTTTATGCAGTTATTATTGGCATACTTGGATTAAGAGGGAAATATGTGTGGAAAAATAGAAGTATTTAAAAGATAAAATGGGACAAAAAGTAAGTAACGATTCACCTTCGGCCAAAGCATGGAAGCGATTGAAGAAAAACAAATCAGCGATGATTGGATTGTCATTTATTGTTCTAAATATTCTCGTTGCCATGTTTGCCTACTTTATAACCCCCGATAGAACCACCAATGCTGATGAACAGATACTTCAGTTAGAAACTCATCCTCCGGGCTTTTCAATAGATTTGTTGGAAATTAGAAGAGATAAAAAGATAGAGCAAAAGAATTTGATTAGTCATTACTGGGATAAGTTGATAGATGGCGAAGTAAGTATGTATGAGTCTGTGCCTATGTTAAGTTATCGCTTTGATGATAACTTTATGGTTATTCAGGAGTATAAGGGCAAAAATTTTCCGGCTACTGAGCGAAAAGTTGCTATGGTTGATGTATTGTTTGCGAAATCATTGACCAATGATACTATCTTATATAGTAACGGTCTAGCCACTTTTAAAAATATTGATGAAGTGGTTGAAGAGGTTCCTGTCTCTAGTATGGTTTCACTTATTGAGAAGTCGAATGTGGTGCATAAATCATATTGGCTGGGTACTGACAAGTTTGGCAGAGATATTTTGAGTAGGATGATTCTGGGCACCCGAGTTTCATTATCTGTAGGATTGGTTAGTGTGATTATAAGTTTTATCATTGGTGTTTTATTAGGTTCATTAGCAGGTTTTTTCGGGGGGTGGATAGATAGTGTGGTCATGTGGTTTATAACAGTTTTTTGGTCTATCCCAACATTTTTACTCGCCTTAGGATTATCATTGAGTCTTTCTCCAGAGTTTATCAAAGCTACTTTTCACTATGACACTGGCGATTCATTCAAGTATATTCTTATTTTTATAGCGGTAGGATTAACAATGTGGGTAGACATGGCTCGTATGGTAAGAAGTCAATTTATGAGTGTAAGAGAAAAAGAGTATGTTGAGGCGGCAAAAAGTCTTGGTTTTAGTAACTATCGAACCATTGTCAAACACATACTCCCTAACATATTAGGTCCAGTGATAGTGGTATTAGCTGCTGATTTTGCAGCTGCTATTTTGACTGAGTCTGCATTGAGTTATTTGGGTTTAGGGGTTCAGCCCCCTAAGGCTTCATGGGGACAAATGCTGAATGAATACAAAGATTTTTTAAATACGAACAAAGCATATCTCACTGTCATTCCGGGTATTGCGATTATGCTTTTGGTGTTGGCTTTTAACCTGATTGGAAATGGACTAAGAGATGCCTTGGATGTTAGGGCGGGCGCAAATTAATTTGTAAAAGTATCAAGTATGTTTGATAAAATATCGCAAAATTACGAAGTACTAAAGTTGAGGTTTGTTGAGAAGGAACAACAAGCTTCTTTGTTGCAGTTGCATCTACGAAGTTTACTACAAGTCTCTGAAGCGGTAAACCAGAATATGCCTGCTAATGCCTTGTATCAAATGTATCAGAATATTTTGATAGCACAATTGCAAGTTCAAAATCTTCTGCTTTTTACTTTTGACGAGTTTTGGAATTGTGTTTGTTCGCATAATAGTAATGACTTCGAATCCACAATAGAACCAAAAAATGACTTTAAGGCGTATAAAGATAGTATTCATGTGCTTGACCATGAAGATCCCCTTAGTACTTTTTTTGATATTGTAATTTCTATTAAGCGAAAACAGTTAATTATAGCCTATGTACTCTTAGGTGGAATTGATAAATCTCAAATTGAATCCAAGGAAGAAAAAATAAACTTCATAAAGTCGCTCACACATTTAGTAGTATCAAGTATTGATAATAAGAAATTATTAAAAGAGCAAATAGAGAGACAGTATTATCAAAAAGAAATGAATAATGCCGTTATTGCTCAGAACTTGTTGCTTCCAAATGATGCAATAAAAAATGACAACTTAGAGGTTTCTTATAATTATATTCCTCACAAAGATATCGGTGGAGATTATTATGATTTTTTAAAATTAACGGAAACAGAATATGTTTTTTGTATATGTGATGTAGCAGGTAAGGGAGTCGCATCTGCTTTGATTATGGCTAACTTTCAAGCGATTTTTAAAATTTTTGCGGAACAAAAATTACCCATTGAGGTATTTGTGCATCTTTTAAATAATAAGACTTATTTTATTTCCAACGGCGAGAAGCATATCACCGCTTTCATTGGTTATTATAATGTGGAAACAAAAAAGTTACAGTATGTGAATGCAGGACATAATGCCTCTTTACTCGTTCGAGGGAACAGTATCACTGAATTGAAATTAGGAACGACACCATTGGGAACCTTTGAAGAACTCGTTTTTATCAATGTGGGCGAAGAATCTATTGAGTCACATGACCTCTTATTCAATTATACAGATGGATTGATAGATGTATTCAATAATGCTGATGAAAGTTATAATGAGGAGATGCTCAAAGAATTTATATTAAGAAATGCATCGGATTCAGTGATGAATATCATTTCTAATTTAAACATAGAACTACAAAATTTTAAGCAAAACATGCTATTCTCAGATGATATCAGTACGATGTGTGTGAGATTTAGATAGCACCAAAAGTACATTCACAAAAATGGCGAAATTCAAAAAGTAGAGAGAGCCGATTTTATCTGTTTCGAGAAGATCGCTCAATGTACAATTCACTAAGATACAGATGAAAGAAAGAGCAACAGCCAACAATAAATTTTTGTTATACGCATCGGTTGCAAGATGATAGTATTTCTCTGCATAGAGCAGAAAGACTACGATAAGCAGTGAAAAAATTAAAATTCCAATGATTCCTTGTTCAATCAATATCAACAAGAAATAATTATGAATGGTGAGGTGTTCGTCGTTCTCGCTAAGATAGGTTTTAAAGCTGTTTACAGTATAATGCTTGTAATTAGGAAAAAAAGTATTTGGTCCATTACCTACCACAGGACTTTCTAAAAAATAGTAAGCGCCACCAATCCACATAAAAATTCGTTCCATACTAGATGCATCTTCAAAGGAAACAGTAGAGGTTAAATGATCTTCATAATTATCATGATAAATTGTTTTTAAAAACGAAGGTGAGTAGTCCATAAATTTGTTGTCATGAACCAAATAGGCCATCAGGGAGAGTAAAAGAACAATTGCTGCCAACAGACTAATTTTTACTTTTTTGTATTTGATAATGAAATAGAATGCTACACAAGCCAACAATGAAAGAATGCAAGCTCTTGTATAAGTAAAGTAAATAGCAACGATATAGAATAACTTCGAAAATTGTAAAATGCCTCTTTTGAAAGTGCCTTTTTCATACCAATGTGTTGCAGCAAAAATAAAGGGAAGAAAGGTACTCATGAATGTTCCATAAATTACTTTATTTCTGAAGTAAGGTGTCATGGTTTTATTCACTGAGTCAAATGCAAAACCAAGAGGAATGAAACGAATAACTGAGATGATGATGAGTATTGTTAGTGGAACATAGATATACCAGAAAAAGGATCTGATGTCTTTTTCTGTTCTTAAGAAAAGACTTCCCATACCTATGAAGGCACAGAGATACCAAACCTTGGCTAATAAGTATTTAGAAGACATTATAGGGTCAATAGAATAGATAGAAGCAAAGACTACCCAGCAAAACTGAATGCCTATTAGCAAGATAATTGGATGTTTAAAAAATTGTATGTTGAAGTACTCAGGCTTGAAGGCAAGAAGTACAAAGAAGCAAATCATTAGACCGATAATCAATGGCTCTGTAGGTATATCTGTTGCTAATGTGGAAGAAAAACTATATTCGATTGAACATGGAATGGTAAACAATAGAAGATAAAAAACATTTTTGATGTTTAAAAAAGCTAACATTCCCACCAAAATTACCGCTGGAATGCCCATCAGGTAATATAAATCAGTTTGCCAAGCTGCCACCAATGAAATTAGAGTAATAGCAACAAAACCAATAAAACTAAAGAGGGAAAATTTATTTACTTCCTTAACAAACATTTTATAACTGTGTCCTTATTTCGTTCCACTTTTCGATTAGCAATACCATAATCAGAGAAAGAATAGTGGTGATCAAAACACTAGAAAGAACTACTAAGCTTCTAACGGGTTTTTCTCTGCGTTCAGCTGGATAAGGTTCTTCCACGACATACACTGATGGAACATTTTCTTTTGCCGACAAAGAATATTGGTCCTTTAACATCACTAATTTATTGTAGTCGACCAATCGACTTTGTTGTATTTGTTGTACTAGTTTATATTTTTCTATACCTTCAGCACTAGGTCCGTTGATAATTGAGGTTCCTTTGTCATCTGCTTTGATAGTGATACCATACTCTTTTCCAAGCAAATTAAGTTTATTTGTGAGTGAGTCAAGTTCAGATTTTTTGTCGATGACATCCTCATTGAATCTTTCTGTAATTCTTAATTTATTTTTTACAACAGGCATTTTGTTTATTTCATCTATTTTTTCAACTGCCTTATTTACCATTATGGCAGCTGTGTCTGGATTAGTATCAAAAATAGTTACTTCAACTGCTTCTCTTTCAGTTTTGATGACTTTGTAATTTTTTAGAAATTTTTTCTTCACTTTAGTCTTCCAGTAGCTACTGTTTTTATCTACCTTATAATGATCTGCTAAGTTATAATAGGAGATCAAAAAATCAGTTATTTGAGCAGACTCAGCAATTTCTAACAAACGATTTACATCGTTTTTAGTACCGTAATACTCTAGTTCAGATTCACTTCCTTTTTCATTAAACAGATGTGAACGATCTGTTATGCTTTGATTGATGGGGTAGATAACAGAACGACTCAAAAAGTATTCATCCATTACAAAAACAGAAACTAGAGCTGAGATCATGGCTGATAGTAATACTGTACACAGAATATACCATTTCCATTTGATCCAAATTTTAAGAATATGAACAAGATTGTATGTAGCCTCCATAAAGTTGAATTTTAGCGAAAAATAGATAACGTTTACAAACCTAATTTATTTTTCTTTCTTAAGTTAAAAATTGAATGATAAGTAAGTCTTTGATATTGCAATAACTAACCTTTTCTAATAGCAGCACTATTATTAGATAGGCTTGGTTTTAAATTTTTATACTACTTTGCATTTAGTGCTTTCATTTTTTCTAAGAATGCCTTTGCTTTTGTTTGTGAGCCTAATGCGAATACATAAAATTTTCCATTTTCTCGAGTGATTTTTCTTTTCTCTGGTTCTACTGCTGTGATGAGCGCATTTACTTCATCATAGGAGGTAAGAAACTGTACATTACTAGATTTATACGAGATAAAAATCCAATCTCCCAATGTACTTTTCAAATAAATATTAAAATATCCACTACTTCTTTGTGCACCAAACTCTATATACCCATCAACCTTAACAGCTAAACTTTTCTCTCCATAAGAAACGATGCCTATTTGACCTTTAGATCGATATGTCATATCGGAAGGGTTGAAAGTGAACTTGGTATCGCTTAAGAGAATATTATAACTCAAATCTTTTGGTTTTATAGCAGTACCTGACTTATTCAGCTCTTCAAAGAACTTCTTTTCATCTTTGGGATCTGCAATTAGTTCACTCATTTGCTTGGTAAACTTTTCAGAAGAAATATCTAAATCACCATTCTCAAAATCTGTTCTCAATAAGCTTGCAATTTTTTCATTCATATCCTTTGAAAATTCTAAATTTAAGCCAAGCGTGAGATCGAATTGATAATTATTGCCTTCTGTGATATTGGTGTTGATTGTTCCAGCTGACGTGGTTTCAATAGCTCCGAATTCGATACCTAGCTTCACTTTCCCTTCACAAGATACGGCTCCCGTATTGTCGTTATACTTCATGATGTTTCCTTCAGTGGCATCGCCTAATACTCTTGTGCTATCTCCAAAAATATATTCACCTGTCGTTTCATTTTGAATCACGACTCCTTTTGCTTCGAACACATTGTCATCACTTTTACTTGGTTTACTTCCCATAATCATTGTGTACATGCCTGCAGAATCACGATTATTCAAGCAGATTCCAGCAAGAATGGTATTACCTTCTGGTGATTTAGGTTCGTTGTAATGAAAAATCATTTTCTTAGGATTGATTGGTTCACTGATACTAAACCAATCTGTCTTTGCTTTTGGATTTTTTAAATTGAAATGTGCGTACCCGTTGAAGGTGACTTCAGGATCTTTTAGATAAAACTCTGTAGCGCCTTTATAGCTTACATTTGGGTAGAGGAGAAATTTTTCTTTTTCCTCAATATTCCCTTTTGCAAAAACATTATATGTTGTAATTTTTTCTTTGCCTTCTCCTTCTTCTAATGTATTTACCTTTATATCATTGATTGCTATTTTTTCTTCCTTAGCATCTTTTGTTTTGAATGTGTATACCCCTTTTGCAATTATAACTCTATTGCCAAAAATGTCAGCTGTTACTTCATTAATTGTTTGATATCCTTTTAGTGTGTCACCAATAATTTTAGCATTGTATAAAGTTCTCATTTTTGCTTCTGGTTCCACTACCACCTTGCCACTATCTGGGATTACTCTTGAGTCTGCAATTCTAATCTCGGGTACTTGCTCAAAATAAAGGATAGATGTTTTTAAATCATAGAGTGCTCTTTTTGCTAAAAATTTTAAATCATTCTGTTCCGGTTTTGTTGATATAAAGTAAGAGCCAATGCTCTCTTTAGGGGAACGAAAATCTAAGATTTTTTTATCCATATCCCAATCAAATTCGTTAATGTTCGTCTTGTATTGATTATAGGCAAAATCTGTTGGCATATCCTTTACGTTAGAGATAAATCGTCCGAACCTTGTTTTGAAATCTATTTTGGCATGTACATTTGGTGTATTAAACGTGCTCTTGTTTCCAAAAGTGCTGCTTTTCATTCTGAAGTTAGCGGTGTCTGCTTCTAAATCATCTGCCTGAAATTTAATCCGGGTTGATGTCAGTGAAGCTTCATCCCACTCCAGCGTCCCGTTGCCATACAATCCTTTGGTGCCAAGTAGAAGTGATCCATCAAAAGTTGTTTTGTCATCATACATCTTAAATAGATTGTCTCCTTTAGCTATTTCCATCTGGTCTTGGTAGGGCATCCACTTAATTCTATTATGACTGCTGCTTGTTGCAGGTGTACTCACTCCCACTGTATTCTTCGTAATTTTAAATTGATCTGCAATTGTCAACATTGAATCGGGATAGAAAATAATTTCAGGACAAGCAAGGTTTGCGGATAAATAATCAATCTGACCAGTGCCTCTCAGCCCATCAAGATTTAATGTTAGGTTGCCTTTGTAGCTACCTTTTTTTTGATAAGCACTGAATCCAACCAATGGGGCATTGGTTTTAAAACCTAAAGAAAAATCGGGCATTTTTTTAATCTGATCCTTAAAAGGCTCAAATATATTTGCGCTGTATAAAGTTCCATCAAAAGTAATTGCATCGGCATCAAATAATTTAAGACTATCCATTTTAAAAGGATCTAACTCGAAGTAAAAACTTTTTCTTGGATATGCTTTATCTAAAATAATTGGATTATCGTAAAAGACATAGGCGTTCTTAGGGCTTGCCAACATCGGAAACTGTTTTAGAGGACTCCTCCCAGATTTGTTTGCTGGATGATCAATGCTCAATAAGCCTTCAAATTTTTCAATTTTAGAATTCATTGGTCGCAAGAGTAACTCGTTATTTTCATCGTAAGCCCCATCACCCCTAGGGATATTTATAATCATACTATCCACCTTTTTTAAATCTACATTAAAGGGGTCGTAATTAAATCGGAATCCTTCTCCATGAATATCCATTCTTCCTGCTAGAATCATCCCGCTAAATTCTATATCTCTATTTTTATTCAACTTCACGCTGTCGTTTCTAGGGAAAAAAGCAACATCCGAAGAGTCTGCTATAGGTATCACTCTCACTCCATTGAAATCGATATTATAGTTCTTTAGATTGATAACACCCATTGGTGTTTGTAGGTTTTTTGCGAGAGAGCCAAATCTTATGATGTCAAAATCTGATTTGCCTGATCTTGCCATTACGTAATGATTGACTTTTGGTAGTATTCTTACTAGCTGCGTTTCTTTATCATAAAAGATAAATCCTTCCTGAGCCAATAAATAAATTAAAGGAAGGCATTGTTCTGGCGTGAGGGTAGTCGATAAAAGTTTGGCGAAAGTTAAAGCATCAACTACTTCTTCACCAGTTTTTTCTTTGTATGCCCTTAACTTGGCTAAAGGATTATAATCTGTGGTTCCTTGTATATTACGCATGACACCTGGACTATAACATTTATCTGAAGAAATGATTGCGGCTTTTTGTCCAGTACCTTCTTCCATCATCATTTCTATTGATTGCTTAGTCAAATCCCATCTTAAGGCATCAGCTTCTAACTCGCATTTGTGATACGAATCGTAAAACTTAGCTCCTTGCATCCCATCCTTTCCTCGTGAGATAGTGAGTTGTTTTTTATTTATCTTATAGTTGACATTCACATCTGGATGGTAAATAGAATCGCCCCCAAAATAGATTGCAATTTCAGCATCTCTAAAATTGAGCTCTACTGGTTTGCGAATGGTGATGTCTCTTCCTCTTGCTACCATGGCTTTCGTTTTTCCATCGGGTAAATAAAAAGTAAGGATTGCCTTTTCCCCATTTCGTCCTGCACCATAAATTTTATATCCAAATAAGTTAAATGCACCTTCATAGGTAATGTTTTCAGCTAAGTTATTTATTTTAACGTTTGAACTAAATGATGTAAAACGTGGATAGGTGGCGTTTTCAGCTGTAACATTTGTAATTAACTTATCTTCAAAAAATCCTTGTATTGGTTTAGTGAAGAATTGACTAAAAACAAAATCTGCCGTATCTACATTATATTCTTGTTTGGACATGTTGATATGATATCCTTTGAAAGTGGCAAACACAGCAGTTGGGTCCATATCGGCTCTGCTCCAATCAACACGCCCATTATTACCGTCCCACAT
>CAMBZT010000059.1 GCA_945872405.1 Chitinophaga pinensis
AGTTCAATTATTAATTCTTTTGTGTATTGTTCACTCTCATAATGGCCTATATCAGCAATCACAATTTTGCCATCTGCATCAAAAAACTGATGGTATTTATAGTCTGAAGTGATGAATACATCAGCCTTTTGACGAATGGCATCATTCAGCAAGAAGCTTCCAGAGCCACCACAAACGGCAATTTTTTTAACAGTTTTTGAGAGAATCTCTGTGTGTCGGATAGCACCCGTCCCAAAAATGTCCTTGGTCATAGTCAAAAATGCCATGGTGTCCATGGGTTCAGGTAATTCGCCTATCATTCCTGCTCCAGTTTTGGCATATGCATTCTCTAAAGCCATTACGTCATAGGCCACTTCCTCATAGGGATGACTTTTTAATAAAGCCGAAATCACCTGATTTTCTTTGAATGCCGGAAAAACCATTTCTAGGCGAGATTCTTCCACCGTTTCTAATTTACCAGCTTCGCCAATGACAGGGTTACTTTGCTCATTGCCACGAAATGTACCCATGCCTTCTACTCGAAAACTCGTTTCACTATAATTGCCAATATGTCCAGCACCTGCTGCAAACAAGGCATCAGCCACCATTTGTGTTTGTGCAATCGGTACAAAAACGATGAGCTTTTTTAGGATGTTTTTTTTGCTCTGTAAGATTGAAGTGTTTGTCAGTCCAAGCTTTCGGCTTATCATAGCATTCACCCCATCATGCACATTATCCAAATTGGTATGTATGGCATAAATAGCAATATCGTTTTTTATCGCTTTGATAATTGTGCGTTCCACATAATTCTTACCATTCAATTTTTTTAGTCCAGAAAAAACAATGGGATGATGCGCAATCACCAACTGACAACCATTTGCAATGGCTTCATTGATCACCTCTTCTGTAGAATCAAGGCATATCAACGCTTTCTGTACCTCATCTTCGCCACTACCTACAATTAATCCAGCATTATCATAGCTTTCCTGATAGGCGAGGGGCGCTATACTTTCTAAGTAAGAAGTCAGTTCTCTAATTTTCATAAGCCGATGGCATCCTTTCGAACAAAGCTACTCTATTCGGCCCAATTCTCAAAAGTAATGATGAATCTTGGTAGTGGGATGTTTTTGATTTTTTTGGGCGGCTGCCAGCTCAAAATGCAAAGGAGCTGTCACCGGGTCTTCCGGCGTACACGGTACTGCCTGCAACCCCTGCCGCGGAGATCCACCTCACCTTGTGCGCTATAGGCTACCAACTCACATCTTCTCCCTATCCACCATCGCCAAGCGCTTCATATAATTCACCTCCAGTGTTATAAAATCTTGGTCCACCACCACCTTGCCTTTTAATTCATAACAGCCGCTTCCTGCAAAGCGATATTGTTTGATGGATGGTGGGAAATGTACGGTATCCACCCATTTACCTTCTATATCCACAAAGGTGCCAAAACTCATGCGTTCGCCTTTGGACGTACTGGTATTTTTAACACTCACTAAATAGGCTACCACTGATATTTGTTTATTGGTATAGGCTTTGAATGATTTTGATTTAATACCTTCTGGTAATGGATCGCGGAGCAATAGAAAAGGAGAACACAATGAAAAACCAAAGAGATCAATTTGATTAAAGGCTTCATCCATCTGCGTATCGGTCAACACCGGTAAATTCCATTTTTTTGTCTCTATCTCAAACAATTCTTTTGTCTTTATTTTTGGTGCATTCGGTCGCAATACGGCATACATCTCCCACAATAATTCTTTTTTATTTTTCTCTGTAAATGCCATGGCACCTGCACGTATCAATAAACTCATTTGCTCTAAAGAAATGGCTATTCTTTTCACTACATCCTCCAAACTTTTATAGGCACCATGTTGCGCTCGCTCAACCATAATCATTTCCATGCTATGATGTTCCAATCCAGCAATCATCCCTAAACCTAACCAAATGGTATCACCTTCTATGCTGCAGGCAATATCACTTTTATTGAGACAGGGCGCTATAATTGTCGCACCATTCATACGCGCTTCATGAATGTATAATTCAGTTCGATAGAAACCTCCACCATTGTTTAAGGTGGCCACCATATACTCTAATGGATAATGTGCTTTTAAATACAATGCTTGATAACTCTCCACGGCATAACTCGCCGAATGTCCCTTCGAAAAGGCAAAATTGGCAAAGCTCTCTATCTGCAACCAAATGTCTTTTATCAACTTTTCTTCATAACCTTTCTTTCTGCAATTGTTGAAGAAATTTTCTTGCACCAAACTAAATTCATTACGCTTTTTGAATTTCCACGACATCCCTCTGCGCAAATAATCTGCTTCTGCCAAAGTCAATCCAGCAAAGAGATGCGCAATCTTTATTACATCTTCTTGATAGACCATTACGCCATAAGTCTCTTCTAAAATATCATACAATTCGGGCAGTACAGCTCTTGCTTTTTTACGCAATGACTCGTCTCTATAACGCACAATATATTCGCGCATCATCCCACTTTTAGATACGCCAGGTCTGATGATAGAACTCGCTGCCACCAGTCTCAAATAATCGTCTGCTTGTAGTTTCGCCAATAACATACGCATGGCTGGCGACTCTACATAAAAACAACCTATTGTATTTCCTTGTCTTAATAATGCTTTTATTTTTTCATCTTTTTTAAAATCCGATACGCGATGTATATCGATATCTACGCCCTTGTTTTTTTTTACCAATCCAACAGTATCTTTTATTTTTCCTAAGCCTCGTTGACTCAAAATATCAAATTTATATAAACCGATATCCTCCGCTTCGAGCATGCTGAATTGTGTGGTGGGATAACCTTTTGGTGGCATATTGGTTGCAGAATAGGCATGGATAGGCGCTTCTGAAATAATAATACCACTCGAGTGAATACTTAAGTGACTCGGGAAACCATGTATACGTTTGCTATAGCGAAGCACCAATTGTCCAAGTTCATCTGTGTCTTGCAGGGCTTGTACTCTTTGCAATTGGTCTATTTCGCCAGCGGGTAAACCAAATACTTTTCCTAATTCACGAATCACTGCATCATGCTGAAATGTATTGTAGGCGCCTAATAGCGCAGTACGTTCATGACCAAATCGATCGAAGATATATCGTGTAATATCATCTCTATCGGTCCAACTAAAATCCATATCAAAATCGGGAGCATTGCTTCTATGAATATTGATAAATCGTTCGAAATATAAATCAAGTTCTATGGGGTCTACATCTGTAATACGCAATAGATAAGCTAAGATACTGTTCGCACCAGAGCCCCGTCCTACATAGAAATAATCTTTATGTTGTGCATAGCGCACAATATCCCAATTGATTAAAAAATAGGAACAAAAATTGAGTTGAAAAATAATATCTAACTCTTTTTCTATTCGGTCGAGCACAGCAGCTGACGGGTTGGGATATCGGTAGGGCAGCCCTTTCATACATTCGCTGCGCAATAATTCGCGATCTTCATTTGCGGAACCTGTAAAATATTTTAAATTTTTATTCGCTAATTTTCCATATTCAAAATGGATAGAACAGGCGTCGAGCAAGCGATTGGTATTATCCATTATCTCTGGATATTGCGCAAAGGCAGATGATAATACTTGTTTGGAATACAATAACTCTGTGCCTTTGGCCTGCTGGTTCACAGGCAACATACTCAATAAATTATTCGTGTCGATAGCACGCAATAAACGATGTGTATTGAACTGTATATTGCTCGCGAAAGAGGCGGTTTGCAGAATCACATTTTTATCTTTCTGATTTTTATAAGGCGAAAAAGCGAATACTGTCAAGTCTTTCACCGATATACCCAAAAATTCATTCTCTCTTAATCTCCAACCTTTATAATTAGAAAACGGATAGATGACAAAGGCATTTTCAAACACAGGCGCAATAGGATCAAAATCTGTGGCAGCATGTAGATGTGCTGAAAGATGATCATTCAATTCGTGAAAACCTTTATTATTCATAGCGATGCCTACATATTGTTGTTGCACCCCATTTCTGAAATCGATTCCTACAACAGCCCTTACGCCTTTTTCTCCTGCCAGGCGAATTGTTTCTAAGCAAGCAGAGGTATTATTGATATCGGTCAATGCAAAAGAATAATAACCATTTTGTCGAACGGCATCTAGCAACGCTTCAATAGAATAAGTGCCGTAACAAAAACTATAATAAGTATGACAATTTAATAACATTATGTATTGGTTTTACCATTAAAAGGATTCATATTATGTGGCTTAAAATCCATACCAACAGCACGATTCACCGCATCTTTGCCATAGCGTTCTCTAATTTTATCCATGGCTTTATACAATTGTATTTGCTGTACATTTTCTTCAAATAATTTGTATTGATAATTGCCTTGTACGAGGTGACTAAACTTGATGCCTATCAAACGAATCAGCATTCTTTTTTGATAGAGTTTATGAAATAATTCTGTGACCATTTGAATCAAATCATGATCGAGCGAAGTATAAGAAATATGCGACTGCATGGTATAAGTATTGAAATCGGAATAGCGAATTTTTACCGTGACACAAGCCGTTAATTTTTGTTCGCTGCGCAATTGAAAAGTCAATTTTTCTGTCATGCCAATCAAGATGCCTTTCAATGCATGTACATCAATGGTATCTTTATCGAAAGTGCGTTCGGTAGAAATAGATTTTCTTTCTGTATAAGGCACCACTGGCGAATGATCTATGCCATTGGCTTTGCGCCATATCGTTGCGCCATTATCGCCAATTACTTGTTGCAATAATTCGCAGGGCATATCTTGTAAAGTCTGAATCAGCATCACACCCATGCCTCGCAATAGCTGATAGGTTTTATCGCCCACCATCGGAATTTTTCGAATCGATAAAGGCGCTAAAAATCCTTTCTCCGTACCAAAAGGAATTTCTTTTTGTCCATTAGGTTTTGCCTCGCCAGTCCCCACTTTGGCAACCGTCTTATTGGTAGAAAGCGCGAAAGAAATCGGTAGATTGGTTTCTTTCATAATTCTTTGTCGCAGCTCCGTCGCCATTTTATAACAACCAAAAAAACGATCCATCCCCGTATAATCGATATAGAATTCATCAATCGATGTTTTCTCATAAAGGGGCACATCTTCGGCAATAATATCGCTGATGATATTCGAATATTTGCTGTATTGTGCCGAATCGCCGCGTACGATAATGGCTTCGGGACATAGCTGCCGCGCTTGTTTCATTGGCATTGCCGAATGAATGCCATACTCCCGTGCCTCGTAACTACAAGAAGCCACCACTCCTCTGTCGCTTGTACCACCCACCAATACAGGCTTTCCCATCAATGAAGGATTGATAAGCCTTTCTACCGATACAAAAAAAGAGTCCAGATCTATATGCGTTATTTGCCTTTCCATGCTTGATTAAAATCGAAAGTAAATATACTAATATAATTAGTATATTACTAAATAATTTAGCTAAATTATTCTACATCTATATAGGTGGGCGTGTCCCATGTCAAAAGCCCAGGGGTCAGGCTTTTGGTGCTACGCGGTAGCACTGTCAGTCCTTCACGCATTGTGTTCCATGCTAAATAAACTCCACAAAGACAGTCATCTCCTTTTTGGCATAGTGAATGAATCATTCGATATACTAGATTTCAATTGCGAACGAAATCTCGCGCGACTGATTGAAGTGAAAATCCTTTTGGTGAGGAACGAGCCAGAAGATTATAACGGAAAGCAGGGTGTAAGTTGCTTGATTTTGCAACTGGCACGCGCCAAAAGAAAAATAATCATTCCTTGTTGGTCGTGTCAAGAATTGAATATTATTTCTTATCTTTGACCTGTATCTGGTTCTATATTTTGTGACCTGCAAATGATTACAAAATTGATGAAAAGGGAATCCTGTGAAATTCAGGAACAGTACCCGCTGCTGTAAATCTCTATAAAAATTTTTGGTTACTCACGCCACTGTTGGTATTTAAAAACGGGAAGGCACCAAAAAAGAGAAAGTCAGAAGACCTGCCAAATATATTTTTTTTACATCCGGGCTTTCGGGAATAAAAGCTGATGAAAAATAGAGGCTCTTCTTACTATTTTCATAGTGCCGGAACAATGATGATTGAATGAAGCGCAGTTTTATAAAGCTGTTTCTACTCCTTTTGCCTTGCTTTGCTTTTGCGCAATTAGACTCGCTTATGTCTAAGAAGGACAATGATGTTGGCCTTTATGAAGAGCCACTCAAGTTATTGAGAGTGATCAAGATTACGCAACAGCAACTTCGAATTGAATTGAATCCGCCACTCAATAATGTGGCTACTACACTTTCGCAAAATACATTAGTTCAGATTAAAACATACGGCACTGCTGCCTTAGCCACTTTGTCTATTCGTGGATTGGGCTCCCAACATTGTGCTATGTTGTGGAATGGATTTAATACCCAACAGAGTATGCATGGTACAAGCGACGTTTCGTTGGTTGGCTTGGGAAGTACAACACAAAATATCTCTCTCAACTATGGTGCATCCTGCGCAAAAGATGGGGGTGGAAGCATCGCTGGTTCACTGGATATTAGTGCAAAGCCGGTGTTTAATAATGGCTTGAATCTTACTATCGCCAACACTTTGGGGAGCTTTGGATATAGACAGCAAATGATTTATGCTGGATACAAAACGCGTCATGGATATCTTCAAATAGATTATTTGAATGAGCAGGCAGATAATGATTTTCGATATTTGAAGAATGGAAATCCTGCTGAAAAATATATTCGGCTAAAAAACGGAAGAACAGCCATCAATCAGTTTAATGTCAATGGCAGTCATTTCTTTAATAAAACACATCGACTTGTTGGGGGTATTAATTATACCGATGCCTATCGACAAATACCTGTTACTGAATTTCAATCGATGAACACCTCTTTTCAAAAAGACAAACAATTGAAATCTTTTTTAGCGTATGAAGTCCATAAAAGACGACTTACTTTTTATTCAGGGATTGCCTATTTTTATGATCTATTAGAATACTCTGATCCCTCTTCACTATTATACTCAGCGAGTACCATACACAAATTAATTGCCAAGTTTAAATTGGATATAAGTTTTAGCAAAAACCATGATTTACTCTTTGTTCTTGAGAATAATTCAGCGCTCGCAATTGCCAATCAATATACTGCTGAAATGAGTAGGCAAAATTTTTTGTCTCTGAATACTGCTTATACTTTTAGAAGTAAGAATGATAGATTTTATGCCAATATTCAGTTGAGACAACAGTTAAATGATACGAAGCTAGTACCTTTTGTTTTTGATGCGGTGGCAACTTATAAAGCATTGAAAGTATTGACGCTACAAGTTAAAGGGGGTCGTGTGTTTAGAGTTCCTACCCTGAATGACTTATATTGGGTGCCAGGTGGTAATGTAAATTTGCTAGCAGAGAAGGGATGGAGTGGGGAATGGATGATTAAAAATGACTTTAACAAAAATCAATTTTATCTATCAAATTCATTCTCAAATTTTTATTATTTAATAGATAATTGGATAGTTTGGTTACCTACTAATCAAGGTTATTGGACACCACAAAACATTAAGAAAGTCTTTTCACGTGGACTTCAAGAAGAGCTTGTCTTGGCATACAAAACCGAAAAAATTTCACTTAACTTTATGGCTGCCTATCAATTTAATTTTTCTACTCAATTGAGTAATTTTCAAGTGAATGATGCCGCAAATAAAAAGCAATTGATCTATGAGCCAGTGCATAAAGCAACAATAACTTTGTCATTTGTTTATAGAGAATTTGGGTTACAATATGCACATCAGTTTACAGGTAAGCGCTTTACCTCAACAGATAATATACTTTTCCTGCCATCTTTTCATACAGGTAATCTTTTGCTATCTAAAACGATGCGTTGGCAACAGTTCGAATTAGCACTTAATGTAGGCGTAGATAATCTATACAATAGTAGATATTATATGGTTGAAAGTAGACCTATGCCGGGAAGAAATTATAAATTAGGACTTATTCTAAAATGCAATACTCAATTTAATAAATGAAAAAACATCTCTTAATTATCAGCCTTATTATTTTGACAATTACTTATGCTTGTAAGCCAGAAAAGCCAGTGGTAAAAGGATTGACACTTGATTCAAATACTGTACTTGTTGGCTCTGAAGGCAATTTTACCTGGGGAAATGCGAGTGCGAGCATTTATTTTAAGGATAATGACAGCATTTGGAATGATGCCTATTTTCAGATCAACAACGAAAAATTAGGTGATGTTTTTCAGAGCACTACCTTGTTGAATGATAAAGTTTTTGTGGTGATGAATAATTCGAATCGGGTGATTATCTGTAATAGTAAAACGTTTAAGAAGGAAGCAGAAATTGATGGTTTGCAATCGCCACGATATATTGTAGATGCGATGAATGGCAGTTATTATGTGAGCGATTTGTATGCCAATGCCATCAGTGTTATCAATCAAAGTTCATTATTAAAAACAGGGACAATTCCATGTGTTGGATGGACAGAAGACATGATTTATATTGACAGTAAAGTTCTTGTCTGTAATATGAAAAGTAAGTATTTATATGTGGTAAGCACTCATACCAATTCTATTATCGATAGTCTCGATATTGGTTATGGTTCAGGTGCTATTGTAAAGGATAAACAAGGACGAATTTGGTTGACTACTGAGGGGAATTCTGTTTTAAGCATTGCGCCTTCTCTACTTTGTATAAACATTAGTACTATACATCCCACCATCGAAAGGCAGTTTAATTTTGTGAGCGGGTCGCCAAATAATTTAAAGATTAATGTAGCAGGTGATCAACTTTATTTTGTGAATACTGATTTATTTGAGCTGTCAATTTCAGCATCCGATTTACCAACGCTACCCATCATAGAAGCGGGTGCTGTAAATATTTACGGAATAGGAATAGACCCACTCACTAATGATATTTATGTTTCTGATGCGAAAGATTATGTACAAAGCGGCACAGTATATCGGTATAGTAAATCAGGGCAATTGAAGTCGCAGAAGACAGTAGGTATTATTCCGAGTTGCTTTCTATTTTTTTAGATAAAATTCGTAGGCAAAGACAAAAAATCCCATCATCAATACGAAATACCCAAAAGCTTTTTTAAGATTATTGCTATTGATATTTTGTGCCATTCTTGATCCTATAATGACACCAATAGTAGAGATAAATGTAAAAATGGTGAGGAAAGTCCAATCCATTTTTGCATACTCCTGAATCATAACTTCCCATGAAAGTAGCTTGTTAAATTTTAGCGAGGCACCTAGCGATGGCATAATTTGAATGGCACTTTTTGCGCCATAGTTTAGGAAATAATTGATAAAATCTCCCAAAAAGCCAACGATTGAATTACCGGAAATAATAATCATCGAAGTCCCTATGGCTTTTTTTGTATCTAATTTATAAAAGGCGATCATGGCTGGAACGATTACAAATCCACCACCTGCCCCAATAAGTCCAGAAATAAATCCTACTAAGAGCGCTTTCAAAATGATGCCGAAGTAAAATCTTTTACGTTTATCATTCAGTAATTCCGCTTCCTTATTTTTTTTTAAGATCATGAATAAGGCAACAATAATCATTAGCAAGGCAAACAATATCATAAGCAGATGTTTACCGACTAATTCATATCCATAAATCATCCATACGCCCTCTTCAATCCAAGGCGTTATAAATTTTCGTGTCAAGAAAACGGCAATCACAGAAGGAATTCCGAATGAGTATGCTGCTTTTAAATTTAAAGTCTTTTTAAAATAGGCATGAAGACTGCCAACAAATGTGGTGACACCGACAATAAACATTGAGTAGATGATGCCTAATGAAGATTCTGTTCCAATTAAATAAACTAAAACTGGCAGAGTGAGTATAGATCCGCCACCACCAAACACACCCAGTGTTATACCAATAAATAATGCTGAAATAAATCCTAAAATCTGGTTAATATCCATTTGTGGACAAATATACGATGATTTTTGTTGGAGCAATTTTTCTATATTCCTTGTAAAGAATAATCAAAATCGTACTTGACATAAAAAAGGCAAAGCTGAAATAAATCCAGATTTGCCTTGGGAGGGTGTGTATTTTTAAAAAGACCTCGTGTTAATTTCCTTTCAATAATTCTCTTGCAATTACCAACTTTTGAATCTCAGAAGTTCCTTCTCCAATCGTACATAATTTAGAATCTCTATAAAATTTCTCTACAGGAAAATCTTTGGTATAACCATAACCACCAAAAATTTGTACCGCATCATTCGCTACAGAAACAGCTACTTCTGAAGTATGGTACTTGGCAAAAGCACCTAGTTTAGTCACTTTCTGACCTTTGTTTTTTGCATCCGCTGCCTGAAAAGTTAATAACTCACCTGCTTCAATTTGCATCGCCATATCTGCTAACTTAAAACCGATGGCTTGAAAATGCGCAATCGGTTGACCGAATTGCTCTCTTTCTTTCGCATATTTTATAGAGGCTTCTAATGCACCTTTGGCAATACCTAAACCAAGCGCAGCAATAGAAATTCTACCACCATCTAAAATTTTCATGGCTTGTTGAAATCCTTCGCCTTCCTTACCAAGGATCGCATCTTCACTAACCCTGCAATTATCAAAAATGACTTCGGCAGTTTCTGAAGCACGCATTCCTAATTTATTTTCTTTCTTACCAGCTTTGATACCTGGATTGGTCCTTTCAATAACGAATGTGGTCATTCCATGACTGTCCAATAGCTCACCTGTTCTTACAATCGCAACAATAATATCGCTGCTCTTACCATGAGTAATCCAACATTTAGTACCATTCAATACCCATTCATTACCCTCTTTTTTAGCGGTACATTTCATACGCATCGCATCACTACCTGTGTTAGGTTCGGTCAATGCCCATGCGCCTAAATGCTCAGCAGTAGCAAGTTTTGGTAAATACTTTTTCTTTTGAGCTTCATTACCAAAAGTCAAAATATGATTCGAACAAAGCGAATTGTGTGCTGCCATCGACAAGCCTACTGAACCGCAAACTTTAGCAATTTCAACAATCCCATTTACATATTCAAAATAACCTAAGCCTGCGCCACCATATTCTTCTGGCACTAATATACCCATCAAGCCTAGGTCACCCATTTTCCTTAAACATTCCAAGGGGAGTGTCTGGCTTTCGTCCCAATCCATCAAATAGGGCCTGATCTCTTTTTCGGCAAAATCTTTAGCTGTTTGTGCTACCATTCGAGCACTTTCTGTTTGTTCAAAATCCATCTTTGTCCCTTGTTATTTGTAAATAATTATAAAAAACGTTCGATTTTAGGGTGCAAATATAGTGCTTTTATGGTCAACTTAATCAGTATCAAAGTTTATATACGGTCTTATTCTCGAAATTGTCGCTTCCTCTAAGGCCATTATTTTGCGGAGCTCTTTTTCATTCTTAAAAGCGCCGTGTTCCTTTCTGTAATTGATGATTAGGTTGGCAATAGTTCTAAAATAGGGCTGTCTTGCCATTTCTTTGTTGTCCATTTTATTTATAAATACTTTATTAGGAATATATCCTGATTCAACAAAAACAAGTTCCTTAATTACATCATAAATACTATCATGGAAGCCATAAACCTCCTTTAGCTGACTTACCTGTATAAATCCTCCTAGAATGTTTCTATAGAGTATGATTTTCTTTGCTCTTCCACTTCCAATCATTGGCAAACGTTTCAATTCTGTCGTGTCTGCAGTATTCAAATTGATATGAAGTGCTTTTTTTTCAAAGACATAATTTTGTGTAGATTTTATCTCTTTTGTGTAACTCGACTTTTCTGGGATATTGATATAAGCCGACAAGGCATTATATACTTCAGTTGTCATTCCATAAAGTTTTTGAAGATCTTCCTTTACCCTGAATTTACCTCCTTTAGAAGTGTAGTTTATCCATGTTTTAACCAGTTTAGGTGTCAAGCCAAACGAACTCAATGTAGCATCGCTCACCAAGTTTGGATCGAAAGATTCAGTTACATGAATGTTCGGCTGAATATAGGTTTTTTTATCATGAGTCACTTCATTGAAGTCATTGGCGACACTTGACTTTTTACTTTCAATTTTCAATTCTGTGATCTTTAGAGGACTTATTTTTGGTGGAAAAAGATAAGGAATCAGCAAAAAAAAAATGGTAGAAAGTACCAGAAGAATACAAAGGGTAATAATTGAACGACGTTCTCCTTTGTTGTACAACAAAAAATCTTTCCATAGTTCTAACATGGTAAATAGTTGAAATTGATTTTTGTAAAAATCAAAAATAGGCGAGTCTTAGCTCTACCTAAAGCTAAAATCGATAAGTGGGAGAGAGGGTGGGAATGTGGTTAGACCGTAATTTTTAAGCCATCGTATGCGAAGAACATATTGCTCGGCAGTTCTTTGGAAACCTCTTCATGCTTGCCCATTTGATGACTCATATGCACAAAATAGGTTTTTTCTGCAGCTACTTTTTTAGCAAGGGCAATGGCTTCGTCAAGCGTAAAATGGGAGATATGATGTTCCTTGCGCAAAGCATTTAATACCAATACTTTTGTGCCTTTTAGTTTTGCTATTTCTTCATCAGAAATATGATTGGCATCGGTGATATAGGTGAAATCATGAATCCTGAAACCAAGGACTGGCAGTCGATAGTGCATTAACCGAATCGGTATTATCTTGATACCATTGACATCAAAAGGCTGCTCATCAATAATATGAAGTTTTATTTTAGGAATACCCGGATAATCGGTTGCCTTAAAAATATAGTCGTACTGTGCTTGTATGCTTTCTGCAGCAAGCGCTTCGGTGTATAGATGAAACTCGCTTCCCGATTTAAAATTAAATGCCCGCACCTCATCAATGCCTCCTACATGATCTTTGTGGGCATGTGTAATGATGGAAGCATCTAGCTTTTGGACCTTCTCTCGAAGCATTTGTTGACGAAAATCTGGACCGATATCTATGGTGAAAACATTGTTTGCTGCCTCAATTAAAACAGCCGTTCGTAGTCTTTTGTCCTTGCTATCCTTCGACATGCAAACACTGCAGTCGCAGCCAATCATGGGCACACCACTAGAAGTCCCAGTGCCTAAAAAAGTGATAGATAAAGACTGCTTATTTTTCAAAACTGATTTCTTGCTGATTGATTTTTTCTAAAAACTTACGCGATATTTCACTCAATTCTTCCAGTCGAATATCTAGCGTAGGAAGAATCTCTATCAGACTATTGATACGTGCTTCTGTCTCGAAATACTTATTGATCACAATCACTCGTTTGTCTTGTAAAACACAATAACCAGATTTGAAATTGCCCTTTTCATAACGTAAGATATAACCACATTCTTTGATAATTTCTTGAACTTTATTCAGCGTACTTGCAGTATATTTGAGCATAATAATAGAAAACCTGTTTTTTCGTTATAAAGCCAAAGATAATACACTATGAGAAATATTTGTTTGTCAATCTTTTTAATTATTTCATGTTTCCTACAGGCACAAACCAGCACTGCTACTCAAACAAATATTAAAGAAGACAACGCAAAGGACAAGAGGCGATTCAAAGGAATGGTCATTGCTGGTTTTAATGTTGCTCAGGTAGATGGCGATAGAATGGGTGGCTATTATAAGTTCGGATTCAATGGTGGTGTTGGCGCATTTGCCATGATTAAGAAAAAGTTTTCTATTAGTGCCGAATTATTGTACAATATGAAAGGAGCACGTAGTCAGTTGAGTACCTCCAGAGTGTCTTCGCGTATCATTCAGCTCGATTACGCCGAAGCTCCTATTATGTTTAATTATCATGATAAAAAATTAGCCATTTTTGGACTCGGTTTTTCATTCGGAGGACTCATCCGTCAAAAGCAATTAACATTTGATGCATTCGGCAATGAGACCGGTCAACTAAAGCTGCCCAATGGCTCCTTTATTAGTAACGAAAATTATGTGGCAGGCTACAAAAAGTACGATTTTCAATTCATCGGTCACGTCACTTTTATCATCAAAAAAATTATCGGAATTCAAGGTCGTTTTGGCTATTCCATTGCCCCCATTGGTGTTGGCATGGCCGATGGCAATTTAAAGAATAGCAAACAATGGAACAATGTACTCAGTTTGCGCACCATGTATATTTTTTAATAAAGGCTTTTTTTAGTCGAAATAATTTGCTACTTTTGCACTCGTTTTAATGGTAAGGAGTTCGGCAACGACATCATTTTTAACGAAACTACATGTTCCTATAGCTCAGCTGGATAGAGCAACGGTTTTCTAAACCGTAGGTCACAGGTTCGAGTCCTGTTGGGAATACA
>CAMBZT010000060.1 GCA_945872405.1 Chitinophaga pinensis
GTAGTTCTATTTTGCATTAATTTTTCGAGCGCATCCGTTACCAAGGCCTCGCTTTGCGAGTCAAGCGAGCTAGTCGCTTCATCTAGAATCAATATTTTAGGGTTTTTGAGCACCGCTCTGGCGATGGCAATTCTTTGTTTTTGTCCACCACTCAATTGAATACCACGTTCACCTACCAAGGTGTCTAGCCCTTCTGGAAACTGGTTAATAAATTCCAGTGCATTGGCTTGTTCGCAGGCTTTGATAATCTCATTTTCTGAAGCATCAGGTTTGCCGTACAGTACATTTTCTCGGATGGAACCACCAAATAACAAGACTTCTTGAGGGACAATACCAATACTTTTTCTCAGGTCTCCAAGTTCGTAGTCCTTTATATTTTTGTGATCTACGGTTATGGTACCATTATCTGTTTGATAATAACGCAATAATAATCTGGTGATGGTTGATTTTCCAGAACCACTTTGTCCTACTAAGGCAATTTTTTCACCCGCTTTGATATCCAGATTGATATCTTTTAAAGTAGTGATATCAGAGCGCGTTGGGTAAGCGAAAGAGACATTTTGAAAACTAATATCACCGTGTTGGACAGAGCTGCTTTTGATTTCTTTGATCTCCAATTCGTTGTCTTCTCCTAATATTTCTAAGATGGTTTCGCTGGCACCGACAGTCTTTACCAATCGACTATAGACATCACCCAAAGAAGCGATTGAAGCACCAACGGTAAACATTAAAATGGCGAACTCAATAAAATCACCAGTGGTTAAATGCCCTTTGGCTACTTGTGAAACGCCATACCATAATACCAAAACAATACCACCGAAAACACCTGTGATAACGAAGGACACCAATGCACCTCTAAATTTACCAGCTCTCAACGCCATGTCGATATATTGCGCAATTTTATTTGCATATCTCTTGCTTTCGTAATATTCTCCCGTATAGGCTTTCACAGTTTGAATACCCTGGAAAGCTTCATCTACAATAACATTGGATTCTGCCACCACTTTTTGAGTTTCCTTTGAATAGGTTTTAATTCTGCGTCCGAAATAAAAGGCGATGCCTACGGTGATAGGGAAGGTGGAAAGCATCACCAAACCAAGCTCAGTATTTTTGATTAAGATATAAGTGACACCGACTACCAGTAAGATAATTTGTCGCAGAAATTCCATTAGAGTAAAAGAAAAGGTTTCTTGCAATTGCGACACATCATTTGAAATTCGACTTGTCAATTCACCGACCCTGTTATTTTCGAAGAAGTGATAGGGCACTGAAATCAATTTATTAAAGATTGCGATTCTAATATAGCTGATGGTCCTTTCTGTAAGTCTGTTGACCAGTACAATACGAATATAGGAAACGATAGACTGCGCTACTAGGATGAATGCCAGCCATTTGCCGATGGTATTGATTTTTGCTTGATCTTTAATGATACCAGAATCAATTAACTGACCAGTGGAACGAGGGAAGATCAGAAAAACGGAGGTTGAGATAAGCAATAGAATAAGACTGATGATCAAGTCAGTTTTGTATGGTAAGACAAACCTATAGATGCCTAATAGTTTTTTGATGCCGTCTTTGGTTAATTTTTTCTTTGGTTCTTCAGTATTGGTATTACTCATAAATAGGTTTCAATTATCAAGGATAATAGGTTTTCTTATTAAAAGGTTCAGTTAACAGAGGCGCTATTAATTTTTTTATGATCAAAAAAGATTTTAGAAAATGGTATTATTTGAAAATAATTTTAAAATGACTCCATAAAGTTGCAAAAAAGCCAAAGTGTTTTTGTAAAACATAAAAGCGATCTGTAAGAGAAGCAAAATGACTTTGTTGAGAGGCACCACCAATTTGAAAATGTGCAATGGGGCTCTCTTCAAAAAAGAAGGTTTTCTTGCAATTTTTCAGCCCAGTGATAATCCAATCGATATCTGCGCTCAATGGATATTGCAGCGAATACTCCGAGCATAAAGATTTTTTGATGATAAAGCTTTGGTGACAAAAAAGCATCCCCTCTTTCATATCGTGCCAGGAGCAATCTTTTTTGAGTGGTCTTTTTCTCACCTCACTCATCAAACCTAAGCTGTTACCTACCTCATTTACAAATAAGGTATCTCCATAGATGGCATCTGTATTTGAAGGCAAGTGACTAAATATTTGTTGCAACACATATTTATTATCAAAAGTATCACCAGCATTCATAAAAGTCACAAATTGACCTTGAGCAAGTCGCAAACCTTTGTTCATAGCATCATAGATGCCTTTGTCCGGTTCAGAAACTAAGGTGTTGATATGGGATCGCTGTGCTTCCAATAATTCTTTTGTCCCATCTGTAGAAGCCGCATCTATGACAATATATTCAAAGTCCTTGAATGTTTGTTCTATGACAGATGCCAAGGTTTTTTGCATGTCCACTTTTCGATTGTAGACCACTGTTATGATAGAGAGTAGCGCCATATTGCTGCAAAATTAAAATAATATGATGGAATGTATTGATTATCTTTGTTAGAACCTAATAATGAAACCTATTCTCATGAAGTCTATATGCTTATTGATTTATTTAATAGCAGGCTTTTCCATTGGCTTTGCTCAAACTAATATTTCAGGTATTATCAATACTTATACCCCAGTGACAAGCATTAGTAGTGCCTCTTGCCAAACTACTGTTGGTGTGGTAGATACAAGTAAGTTCAGAATCGGCACGAAGGTCATGATTATTCAAATGAAAGGGGCCACTTCGAGATTAACGGCAGATAGTACTTTTGGTAATTTATTGAATTATAATAATGCAGGCAATTATGAGTTTTCTTATGTTGTAAACAGAACAGCCTCAACTGTGATTCTTTCGCCTGGATTGGGGCGAACCTATACTATTTCAGACTTAGTACAATTGATAACAGTGCCTGTTTATATAGATGCCCGAGTGAATGGTGTCTTGACTTGTTCTTCATGGAATGGTTTGACAGGTGGGGTTTTAACCATGGAGGTGACGAATAATTTAACTGTAGATTCGAGTATAAATGCTAGTGGGAAAGGATTTAGGGGAGCAACTTTAAATTCGCCATTGGTTTGTGTGAACAATAATGAAAGTGGTTATTTTTACAGTGCAAGCGCAACAGAAGCAGCTTTAAAAGGCGAAAGTATTGCAAAGGCAATTGTGGGATATGAATCAGGTAAAGGTAAATTTGTTAATGGTGGTGGCGGTGGTCAATGTAAAAATGGCGGTGGCGGCGGTGGTGCTAATGCAGGACGAGGAGGAATAGGCGGCAAAGGTTTCAATGTCTTAAGTAATACTTCGATTCCAAGTGGTATTGGTGCAGATACCGTTAGCTATAATCTAAGTTTGAATAAAATTTTCTTGGGAGGCGCAGGTGGAAGTGGACATCAGGATGACACTCCTCCCATCGGCACTGCGGGTGAAAGTGGTGGTGGCATTATACATCTATTGTGTGGAAATTTAATTCTTGGATCGGGGAAAATTATTTCTAATGGTAATGATGTTATACCGATTGCTGGCTCTGACGGCGCTGGTGGTGGTGGTGCGGGCGGTACTGTATTAATTATCTCTAATTCAATCGCATCAACAATTACAATTAATGCAAAAGGTGGAAGAGGTGGGAATAACAACAACAGATACGCAGGAGGTGGAACTACCTCAGGCTATTGTCATGCTCCAGGAGGTGGAGGTGGTGGCGGATTAATTTGGTTAAATGCTCCTACAACTGCGACTATGAGTGTTATTGCAGGAAATGCTGGACTTGTGTTAAATGTAAGTTCTTCTTGTTATAATACCACTTTTGGTGCTGTAAATGGACAACTTGGTAAAATCAAAACGGATCTAACAATGGTAGCTTTTCTACCTGCTACTTATGATACATTTAACTACACCAGATGCAATGGCGATTCAATATTGTTTAATGGTATATATAGAAAAACTACTGGACTGTATGCAGATACCATTGTTCGAGGAGGATACTGTGACTCCATTTTTTTATTCCGGATCACTTTTGTTAATTGTGATACCTTCACCTATACCATTAACAGAAGCCTTGTTAGATGCATAGGAGATTCGGTTTTGCTTGGTCATTTATACAGAAAAACAGCTGGTGTTTATTATGATACGATTAACCCGCGTACCAGTTTTGACACCTTGGTAATTACAAATTTAAGCTTTGTGAATTGCGATACCTTTACCTATTCAAGAAGTAGAAATTTAGTGCTTTGTAATGGTGATTCAGTCCGATTGCAAGGACTTTTTAGAAAGGTGGCAGGCACCTATTATGATACAATAAATCCACGTACAAATTTTGATACTCTTGTCACCACTCGTCTGAGTTTTATCAACTGTGATACCATAAATTATTATAAGACCTTAAACAATAGAATTTGTGTAGGTGATTCTTTTTTTATACATGGTAGTTATGTTAAAGTTTCGAGTGTTTTTTACGATACGATTCTTCCTCATACTAGCTTTGATACACTTGTAACTACTAATCTAAATTTTATTAGTTGTGACAGTATCAATTTTTTTGATACAAGTCGCTATGTATTATGTGTGGGAGATTCATTTTTTGTCAATGGAGCTTATCAAAAGTTAAGTGGCATTTATTATGACACTATCAATCCGCACAGCATTACCGATACCGTACTCACCACTTATCTTACTTTCATCCCTTGTGATACCATTCGACATTTTAGAAGCGAGACTGTGAAAATTTGTATTGGTGATTCAATAGAACTTGAAGGTAATTTCCAAACAGCTTCTGGTATTTATTATGATTCCATTAGAATTGGGACCTATATTGATACTTTAATCAGTACTACATTGCTTGTGATAGACTGTGATACTATTCCCCCTTGTAAGCTTGGCGTACCGGATGCTTTCACGCCGAATGGGGATGGTAATAACGATTTTTTCAAAATCTTCTATACATGTCCAATAGAAAGTTATAATCTTAAAATTTTTAATCGATGGGGCGAATTGATTTTTGAAACTAATGATATTGACATTATGTGGGACGGTCAATATAAGGATAATGGGTCTTTATTGGGTGTGTATGATTGGAAGATAGATGTGAAGTTTCGTGATGTGGTTAAGGTTAACCATTTGAAAGGAAATGTGACAGTAATTCGTTAGCCTACTTTAAAAAGGATTTCAGTTTATTGAGACCGTTCTCTGCAAGTAAATTCACATCTTCAGATGCTTTAAAGAAGTAAGCAAGTCCACAAAAAATTATTGTAATGAGTACCGAGCGCACTGCTAAATCTAAATATGGATTAGCGATTTTTGGTATAAAATAAACGATTCCATAAACAAGTATTGTGATGATAATTACCTTAATAGTGCCTACACTAAATGGCGAAATATTAAACTTCCAATAGACATAGGAGACACATATAAAATTATAAATGGATAAGGTAATGAATGCACTAAAAGCAGCACCAAGAAGTCCATACATAGGAATGAAAATGATGTTGCAAATAATGGTCATAATCGCCAAAAGAATCAAGAAATAGAAAGTGACTCTGAAATACTTTGAGGTATTTAGGATAACCATATTGATCGAAGTAAGTGCATCAATTAATTTACAAAATGCTACAAACAAGATGACATACTTACCAGCAGCAAATTCTTGACCATTTGGCATTATTTTGAAAACATTATCTATGTTCATCCAAACACCGAGGAAAATAAAACAACCTGCCATGAATTGCAAAATGGATGTTTTCTTATAGAGTTGATTTAATTTTGGAATATCATTGCTTATTAAAGCTTCTGATACTACAGGTTGAGAAATCTGAACTAAAGAGCGTCCTGGTGCCTCAATGACAGTCGCAATGAAAAATGCGGTGGTATAAACACCTGCAGCAGCTAATCCTTGATAATGATTGAGCATAATGCTATCAATCTTTGTGACAATCACACCACCAATACCACCAAGAATCATATATAGACTATAGGTAATCATTTCTGCTTTTAGGTTTTTGTCAATAAAACTGAAATTTGGTTTTATTTTGAATGGCTCTAACTTTTGGGTATAGATAAACTGCAAAAAGAGGATGAGTAAGTATCCTAGAAAGAAAAGAAGTATGAAGATATTGAAGTTGTAATACTTAAAATAAAACAATAGACAAATACAACTGATAAATATTTTTAGCAGTATTTCTTTTAGAATTTTGGGTACAACAATTCGGTATAAGGCACTGGCGTAGGTATCAAGCAAGCTTATAAATAGAAGTAGAAATGTAAATGGAATTAATAAATAAGCATAATGATTTAGTAGGGCTGAATTTTCACTGAAATAATCTATGATTGGCTTTTTGAATAGAAAAAAAAAGAAGCAAAAGATAAGAAAGCCAGCTAATGGAACACCTAACATAAGAAAATGAAAACCATTATGCTTTTTATCTACATCATAGAATTTAGGAAAATACTTTATGATGGTACCATTCATGCCAAGCACAGCAAAGTAACTGAATAAGAAGCCAGCATCAACTAGTACTCTAGTGAGTCCAATTTGTTCAGTGGTCAGGCATAAAGGTAAAATCCATAGAAGATTTACATAGCCAATTACCATACCTATGTACGTGACTACTGTGCTTTTTAGACCTTGTCGCTTGATAATTCCCATCTTGAGCACAAAGGTAGTCTTTATATGTTTTTTTAATAATCTTGAATTTGTCCTATTTTTACAATTACAAATTATTATTATGACAGAAATAGAAAGATTGTATTTAGATTTATTGAAAAAGTCCCTCTCAGATTCACTCAGATTGGATAAGCCAATGTTTAGAATCAAGGACAATGTTGTTTTAAATGTGGTCAATAAAATTTTAATGACAGTTAACTATTCAGTGATAAAAGTGCTTTTTCCTAAACGAGAAGATTTGATTGAAGGTAAAATGCTCCCTCCAACTGCGGAAAGTATGATTGGATTTAAAAGACTTGATAATATTCAATATTGTATTGAAGAGGTGGTTAAAAATAAGATTGAAGGTGATATACTTGAGACTGGTGCATGGAGAGGCGGCGCAACTATATTGATGAGAGCAGTACTTAAAGTATTGAATGTAACGGATAAAAAAGTTTGGGTGGCAGATTCATTCGAAGGATTACCAAAACCTAGCTTTGAAGCTGATATGGGTGATAAGTATTATTTATTTAAAGGGCTTAATGTTGGATTGGAAGAGGTGAAAGAAAATTTTGAAAGATATTCCATGCTTGATGATCAGGTTGTTTTTTTAAAGGGTTGGTTTAAAGATACTTTACCTGTTGCACCAATTGATAAATTGTCAATTCTTAGATTGGACGGAGACATGTATGAGTCTACTATGGATGGACTAAATAATATGTATCATAAACTTTCGATTGGTGGATACTGCATTGTAGATGATTATGGATGTGTCCCTGCCTGTAAAACAGCAATTGAAGAATTTCGTGCCAAACATCAAATTACAGATGAGATACACAAAGTTGATTGGACTGGGGTATATTGGAAAAAAACAAAGTAAAAATTAGTTGTGTTTCAAACTGCAATCCAATTATATTTTTAAATAACATCTGTCATTCTATTTGCTACCTAGGCCCTAAGGTCCTAAAACCTGAATTCTTACTATCTTTGCTTAACTAAATAAATATCCTAAATTCATTTTGATGAGAAAAATTGTCTTGGCTTTCCTATCCTTTATGCCAAAATCCTTACGCAGTCATATTATTTTTGAAATGCAATCTTCTATTGGCCGCATGATTACAGGTCGATTGAAACTTGATACTACAAAGAAAAATTATATCAATCTAGGTTGTGGTGATACTTATATTCCTTCCCAAATCAATATCGATTTTTTCTTTCCTAAATTTAAAATCGATTATGGTTCCGATTTGCGATATCCTTTAAAGATTGACAGTAATAGCATTGATGGTATTTTTACAGAACATACTTTGGAACATTTGACTTATGATCAAAATGATCGTTTGATGGCTGAATGTTTTAGAATCATGAAGCCAGGAGCGATTTTCAGAATATTGGTTCCGGATGTTTCATTATTTGCCAATAATTATGCTGCTAACAATAAGGCTTGGTTTGATGAATGGGAGCGATTGATGTTTATTAATAGTGAGAGTGAAGAAAGAGCTGCTCGAAAATTATCGACTCCCATGGAAGCCATCAGTTTTGTAACCCAAGAGTATTACCACATGGCTTGTTGGGACTTTGAAACCATGAAATATTATCTAGAAAAAAATGGTTTCAAAAATGTCACTAATCCTACTTGGAGACAAGGCAAAGACCCTGAATTGTTAAAGGATTTAGATAGTACCGATAGAAAATATGTTACCTTGTATGTTGAAGCAGAAAGATAATTTCTAATCTCTTTTGAATGTTTTAATGTCTATAAATAAACAAAGCCGACGAATGTCGGCTTTGCTTGTTGTGTAAGGGTAAGGTTTATAATATGTTTGGCAACACTTTATAAAACGAATATAGAGTGCCTTAGGCAAATGCCATATAAATCTTGTATAAGTGGTTTGCTTGACTTGACAAGTGGTTCGAATTTGTGTAAGGGATTGGCAGCAGTACCGCCTCTGCTTTTGGCGTACTGCAGAAAGCCCGGTGCTGGCTTCTTTGTTGCCATCAATATTAGATTTCCATGCTTCACAAATGATGCTCTGAGGCAGTAGCCAGCATACACCCAAATAACAAACATCCATTTTTTTGTGTGTGAATTGCCCCGTTAAGGGTAATTAAAAATGGGATTCGAGCTCAGAATGAGCCAAAAAAATTGTACTTTTATTTATTAATTTAAGCGTATGAAATATTTTATCGGACTTAGTTCTGTATCCTTGGCGGCCATTTTAGGCTTCTTTTTTTTGAGACCTCAAAGCCCTTCGAAAGTGGCGATGCCAATACCTGCTGTTGAAGAATCCTTCTCGCCAGATGGGGAAGGGGAGCATGGCGAAAAAGTGTTGTATGAATTTAATAGAATCAAAAACCCTATGACGGGTGAGGTGCCAAAACATATACAAGAAAGGGCTTTGCTGTTTTCTTCAAGGCTTCCCAAAAAAGACGAATCGAGTAGAAGTCTTTCTTGGCTAGGTAGAGGGCCCATCAATTTTGGTGGTCGTACCCGTGCTTTTGCTACAGATGTGATGAATGAAAATATTGTGATTGCAGGTAGTGTAACAGGCGGAATACATAGAAGCACCGATGGAGGACTTACTTTTTCTCCTATGTTGACGCCACTACAACTGCATTCTACCACTTGTGTAGCGCAGGATACAAGAACTGGAAAGAGCAATACTTGGTATTGTGGTACTGGTGAGTTTTATGGAGTGGTGAGTGCGGCGAGCTTCTCCAACTTATTTAGCGGCAATGGTATTTATAAATCGACAGACAATGGCCTTCATTGGAACTTGCTTCCCTCAACGGTTTCGAATACGCCGAGCACTCATTTAACTTATGGAGATTTTGATGCTGTGTGGGATATTGTTTGCGATAATCATGATGCAACAAATGATGTGGTGTTAGCTGCAGTGTATGGTGGTGTTTTTAGAAGTGCTGATGGTGGTGCTTCATGGACTGCTGTCCTAGGCCTTGATACTACTGGTGGTGCTTCTGAATATGTAGATTTGATGCAGACACCTAGTGGTGTTTTTTATGCTGCTTTGAGCAGTGGTGGTTTAGATAAAGGTATTTGGAGAAGTATGGATGGTATCAATTGGACGAATATCATGCCTTCTTCTTTCGCTGGAACTTATGATGGTATTCAAATGGCCTATGCGCCAAGCGATGAGACCAAAATATATGTGATAGCCAATACGCCTGGTTCAGGTACCAATAATCATCAGCTTTGGTATTATCATTATGTAAGTGGTAGTGGTGCGGGTGCTGGTGGTACTTGGCAAAACCGCTCAGCGAATATTCCGATGGAACATTGCTTAGGATATTTTTCTTTTGATTTTGGAATATTCAATTCGCAGAGCAGTTATAATATGTGCATTGCTGTAAAGCCCGACAATCCTGACTTTGTATTGTTATGTGGCACCAATATTTATCGTTCTACTGATGGATTTACTAGTTTAAATCACGATTGGATTGGTGGCTATCAATGCGATACGATGGATCCTTCTAATTATACGTATCCGAATCATCATTCAGACCAACATGTCATTTTCTTCTCAGCTTCGAATCCTAATAAGGTTTATTCAGCAAATGATGGAGGTATTTATTATACCAATGATATCAATGCTATGCCAATGACTTGGGTGAGTATGAATCATAATTATTTGAGTACTCAATTCTATACGATTGCTGTACAGCCGGGCAATACGAGCAGCGATGTAGTGATTGGTGGGCTTCAAGATAATGGTACTTTTTATACGAATTCTATTGATCCATTTAGCATTTGGAAACATATTTTTAATGGTGATGGGGCTTATTGTTCGATTACGCATGTAGGAGATATATATTACCTTTCGATACAACAAGGGAAGGTCTACAAATGTGCGGTGAGTAGTGATGGTACCGTGACCAGTTTTACAAGAATAGATCCGCGAACTGGTTCTGATTATCAATTTATCAATCCATTTATTTTGGATCCAACCAATGATGAGATCATGTATGTGGCTGGTGGAAAATATATTTGGAGAAATGATAGTTTGTCTTCGATTCCACTCCTAAATGATATTTACAATAGCATTACAAAGGGTTGGAAAAAATTAATAGGAACAGGCACTGGACTTGGTTTTGGCTCACCTCAATATACAGCGCTTGCCATGAGTGAGTCGAACAATAACAAATTGTACATAGGGACAGATGCGGGTCAAGTTTGTGTGATTGATTCGGCAAAAAGTAGCAGTGGGACGCGAAGAATTATCTCTGACGCCACCATGCCATTAGGCTATGTAAGCTCTATTGCCGTTGATAAATACGATGCCAATGCATTGCTTGTGTCATATTCGAATTATGGTATCAAAAGTATTTTTTCTTCACAGGACGGGGGAGGTTCATGGTCAGACGTGAGTGGTAATCTAGAGCAAAATCCTGATGGCACAGGCGATGGACCTTCTGTGATGTGGGTACATTGCTATCATGATGAAGATACTACCATTTATTTTGCGGGCACTAGTACTGGATTGTATGCCACTTCACAATTGAATGGCTTGTCGACTGTGTGGACCCAAGAAGGGAGCAGTACCATTGGTAATGTGCCAGTCAATATGATCACTTCTAGAACGCATGATGGGATGATTGCTGTTGGCACTCATGGAAAAGGTGTGTTTACCACCAGATTGAAATCAACCTTATCTATAGATGAAGCTATCAATACACAAAATGTCTTTTTGAAAGCTTATCCAAATCCATTGATTGATTATGCTGTCATCAATTTTGCGGTACCAACTGAAGTACATGCCACTATTACCATCTACAATATGGGTGGACAGGTGATTCGACAATTGTATGATAAGACGGCGTCACAAGGAACCAATAGCATTGTATGGGATGCTAAGAATGATCGTGGTGTGAGCGTAGGTACTGGACATTATCTAGCGGTCATCAAAATTGGTACGATGACGAAGTCGGTTTTATTGGTGAAGCACTAAGATAGCGAAGGCTTTCTGGAGAAAACTAGTTCGCCATCCACATAGGTAGCATCTATGCTTGTGTGAAGTATATCTTCTTCTTTACAAGTAAGTAAATCGGTAGCACTGATGACAAAATCAGCATGTTTATGTACTTCTAAACTGCCTATTTCTTTTTCTTGAAACTGCGCATAAGCAGCCCAAATGGTCATGCTTTTGAGTGCCTCTATTCTAGTAATTTTCTGAGATGGATCGAAGCCAAAGGCTGGTTGTCCGTTATCATCTTTCCTAGTGATGCTAGCATAAAATCCACGCAATGGATTTGGTTTTTCTATTGGGAAATCACTTCCGTTGACAATCATGCCACATTCTTCTAATAGGTCTTTGACGCGGTAGGCCGTTTTCATACGATTGTCGCCAAGTCTATCTTTGGCCCATGTATAATCGCTGGTGCCATGCGTAGATTGAACGGATGGAATGATTTGATTGTTGGAAAATTCTTGGAGTAAATAGTTTGGCAGAATTTGTACATGTTCGATTCGCCATCTTCTTTCATTTTTCCCTTTTAAATATTTTTTATAGAGTTGTATGATTCTTTCGTTTGCAGCATCACCAATGCAATGGGTAATCATTTGCAGATTATGATCGATACAAAATTGAGCTTCTTCATTCCAATATTCATCAGATTCTAAAAGCAATCCTTTGTTGAGTGGATCATCGGTATAGGGCTCAAGCAAAGCCGCACCACGTGAGCCAAGTGCCCCATCTGCAAAGTGTTTGGTGGCACTGATCATAAACTTGCCCTTTTTATATCCTTTGTTTTGGGATAGAAAATCTTTGTTTTCTTTTGATGGAACAAACATTCCAAACAATTTAATTTTTAAACTATCCTCCTCATACATCGACTGAAAGAGTTTAAAATCGGGATGTTCCATAAAGGCGTCGCCAACGGATGTTAAACCAAATGCTATACAAATCTCTTGCGCTTTTAAAATGATTTGTTTTTTTACGGTATCATTTTCTTGCACAAAAGGAAGCATATAAAACATCGCTTTGTCATACACAATACCAGTGGCTTTGCCATCTTTCATCTCTATGAAACCTTCGTCGATAAAGCTTTGTTGGAGCACCTTGCTTCTGTCGATAGCAGTTTGATTGATCAAAGCGACATGACTGTCGATTCTCACAAGAAATACAGGTGTATTTGGAAACAGGATATCCAAAACTTCTTTAGTGGGCAATTGTTTGTCTGCCCAGTTATTATTGTTCCAACCTCGACCCACCAACCATTCGCGTGTATTTGTTTCTTGAAAGCTTTTTACTTTTTCTATCACCTCATCAAACGAATTGGTCGTGTGCAAGGCAGCGGTGAAATATGTTCTACCTAAGTCAATGAAATGACAGTGTGGATCGATTAAGCCAGGATAGATACATTTACCCAGGCAATTGATGATTTCAATCTCATCTGTGCTTTGAAATTCGTGTTGTTTGCCAATAAAAATAATTTTATTATCTTCAATCACCATGCAATCTGCCACTGAAAAGTTGGCATCTACGGTATAAATTGTTGCATTTATAAATTGCTTCATCATTGCCGAATAGATGTTTTTGATTGTTGTTAAATGCCAGCCATGGCAGCCATTATTTTAGAGATTTTTTGACGCAGCACAAGATTCTTAGAATTGTAATTGTTGAACATAATGGAGAAGCTCAAGGTCTTGCCAGTACTTGTGTTGACGTAACCAGTGTATGAAATGCCTCTTTCAACAGTACCGCTTTTTGCAAAGATATTTCCCTCCGCTAGCGTGCCTATGCCCATCCCTTTTAATGTTCCTGATTTACCTGCGACTGCCAAAGAATTTTTGAATGTTTTGAAATAATTTTCTTTAGAAATCTGTAGTAAGATTTGTGTGAAGTGATATGGACTCACTGCATTATGTCTACTCAGTCCGCTGCCATCTTTCATATAAAAGCCACTTAAGTCAATCCCTTTGCTCTGCCAGTATTTTTGAATAATTCGGATGCCATTTTCAGTGTTTGCTACTTGACCTTTTTCTTTCGCAATTGTTTTTAACAATGCCTCAGCATAGAGATTGATGCTTTTTTGATTGGTGATGCTGATGATATCCTTTAGGGGAGGAGAATAGTAATTGAAAATAGAAACACCTGTTGAGCCATAAGCAATGCCCTCATTGGCTAAAATCCTTGATGTGCTTAGGCTTTGTTTCACTTGTATATTCTTAGCTGCTAATGAATCTTGAAGCAGTTGTGCCAAAAAGAGCGCAGGATCAGGTATAGAGCCACTGATGGAAAATTCTTTATCACTCAAGGGTACTAGTCCCGCTAATGTTCTTTCATTCGTGTAGGGTGCGCCATAGATATAGGCATCATCCATATTGCCGACTGTATCATTGGCAATCAGAAGATTGGT
>CAMBZT010000061.1 GCA_945872405.1 Chitinophaga pinensis
TTTTACACAAAAATGTATCCTTTGCTGTTATTAAATCTAATGCAGGATCAAGGACAACTACTCTAACGCTATCAAATTGTTCACACCCATTATTGTCAGTAATTCTAGCTGTGTAATAAGTTGTCACATCAGGCGAAACCCAAGGGTTACTAATGCTATCATTTGAAATATTGTAGGCTGGTGTCCAAAAATAAGCAAAACCACCACTTGCACTTAGTTGTGCGCTATCAAAATAACTTGTGGGGTTCAAACAAACTGAAGTGTCTAAGCCAGCACTAACAGGACTGAGAATAAAAGTTCCAACGAACACGGAATCATTATTTGTACAAAGATTGCTATCTACTATTCTTACATAGTAGGTATTGCTTCCAATAGTAGTGGCTATTGGATTAGAAATTGTGGTATCGCTCAAAGTACTATTGCTTTTCCAAAAATAACGTACACCTCCCGTTGCAAATAATTGAACAGATTTATTAGGACATACTGCTGTATCATCAACCAAGTTTATAACTGGATTTGGATGTACACTAATTGAGCGAATTATTTTTTTTGTACAACCGCTATTATTTCTAACAGTTAACACTACTGAATAGCTTCCACTAGTGGTGTAGGTATGATTAAATGAGGGTAACCCTGTAATATCTGTAGATCCATCTCCTAAAGACCAGATTCTGCTTTCGATAGTATCACCACTGTAAAAATAGTTAGTCGTATCCATAAAGAACACAGGTTCATTGATGCAACTGCTATCATAAATAAATCCTGGATTAGAGGTAGGATAAATTATAACAGTGTGACTTATGCTGTCGAGACATCCTTTGTTCGTCGAATAGATTAGTTCAGTATTATAACTTCCTGCTGAAAGATAAAGATGCAATGGATTTTGCACAGTATCAAGATTGCCATCACCAAAACTCCATTGCCATTGGTTGATGACTCCACCAGTACTGCTTGATAAATCAAAGAATTGAACTGCTGTGTCTTGACATTCATTTGTAAATGAAAAGTTAGGAAAATTTTGATAGAGCGTAATTTTCACTGAATCAAAAGCTTGACATCTATTAGAATCAGCTATACTAAGATGATAGGTGATGTCTGATAATGTATTAGAAAATGGGTTAGATATTGTCGAGTCGCTCAAGTTTAGAGAAGGAGTCCATTGATAAAATAATCCGCCAGAAGCACTAATTTGTGTGATAGCTCCTGGACATATAGAAGTATCATTACTAACTATTAGTATTGGCAAAGGATGAATGACTACATTTCGAGTTAGAAATTGCGTACAGCCACTATCTGTTTTAATTGTTAATGTGACCAAGTAAGTTCCTGCTGACAGGTAGGTATGAGAAGTAGTGGAAGGTCCAGATGTATTCGGTGAACCATCACCCCATGACCAGACTCGACTTTGAATAGTATCTCCAAGGAGAAAATATCTAGTCGTATCTCTGAAATAGACAGCACTATTAATACAAGTGCTATCAAAAGTAAATCCAGGTTGATGTATTGGATAGATTCTAACTAGTTTTGTGATGCTATCCTTGCAGGCTTTATCGCTAGTTACCACCAACTTAACACTGTACAAACCTGTTGAAGAATACAAGTGAGATGGACTAGGAATAATTGCAGTAGTTAGGTCTCCAAAGGTCCAATTCCATTGGGTTACAACCGATCCAAATGCAGTTGAGTTATCTGTATATTGTACCATTGTGTCCAGACATGCGTTTGTAAAGGAGAAATTAGGAATCAACGTTGCAATATTTATAGTAACAGAATCTTTATTTCGACATCTATTCGTATCGCCAATACTTACAATGTAGGTAGTATTGACAAGCGGGGTAGCTAATGGATTTGATATGTATATATTGCTAAGACCAAGCGAAGGGGTCCAAAGAAAGGAAACTCCACCAAAAGCAGAGATTTGAGCGCCTGAACTACCAAAACAAAAGATGGTATCTGGACTTGTCGAGATAGTTGGTAAACTATGAACTAAAATTGTTTTTGAGATTGATTTACTACAGCCACTATCAGAGATTGAACTTAACGTAACGGTATATGAACCTGCCATTCCAAAAGTATGATTTGGACTTGTAAGTGCAGAAGTTGCTGATCCATCGCCAAAATTCCATTCATAGCTTAATATTGATCCAGAACCTATGGTGCTGGTATTATTGAAATGCACAGGTGCATTAACACATGTTGAATCAACTGTAAAGTTTGGAATTGGTTGTAGGGAAATTCGAATTGATTTAGTAATAAATGTGTCGCAGCCAAAACTGTTGATAATACTCAACCTGACATTGTAGATCCCACCACTTGCAAAATGATGCGTTGGATTTTGTAACAAACTGCTGTCTCCATCTCCAAATAGCCATTTCCACGATACAATGGTGCTTGAAACTGTGCTAGAAAGATCCGTAAATCTAATGGTTGAATCGATACAAAGAGACGTTGAACTAAAATTTGCAACAGGTCCTAAATGAATTTCTACAAATGCACTGGTAGAATCTAGGCATCCAACATCATTATAACCTACCAAAGTCACAAGAAATTTACCAGTATCAGAAAATGTATATGAGGGAGTCGCAAGATTAGAGGTATCCGAATCTGTAGAGTCTTCGCCAAAATCCCAATGATAATAGGTACTTCCAGTACTTCCATTCAGAAAGTTGATTGTGTTTCCTTTGCAATTAATTGCGAAGGTGCCGATTCCGGTAAATGGGTCGATATTGTAACTTGGAATAATAGCGAATGGAACTGGGCATGAGATGACATTAATTTGAAAATCTCTCATGGTTGTAGAAAGCAATCTGCCAGCACGATATTCTGACACACAAACTGGCATAATAAATTGACCAACATTAGGTGGCGTACCTGTCAAAAGCCCTGTTCTTGAATCGATAGACATTGTAATCGCTGGTGAAGGAGAAGAACCTAATGGATCTAGTGCAGAATATGGCACAACATAAGTGAGCGGAGTGAAAGGGAGTGGACCAGGAGTTGGCATTGGGATGCCAATACTGCCACCAGCAAATGGGGTACAGAGTTCATAATATAAGGAGTCTCCATTAAAATCTGTTGCTGAGTAATTTATTACCACTGGTACATTTTGGCAAATATATACTGGAGGAAATGTATTAAATATTGGATTGTCATTTGGGGTAGAGCTTGTCGGTGGTATTCTTACAGATAATGACATACCTACACTTGAAGGAGTAGTGACATTACTGACAGAACTATTTCGGCAGCACCTTGAGTAACTTAGATAGTAGGCTCGAGTACTTGAAGGTAAGGTGATGGTATCTAAATAAATACCCTCCTCAATGCAGACTGCCGATGCAGAAAGACAAGGATTCGTAATAATTGGATCTACTCTTGTTATGATTGGTCTTGATACAAATGAAGTGGATACGCGAACATTGGTGAGCTCATCAAAAATACCAATAGCAGGATTTATGTCAAATCCAGATAAACTTGAACAATCGCGATATATTTTTAGCTTAATTTCATACGTAGAATCACTGATCTGAGAATAGTATAGAACTCCACCAACAATATGACTCGCATAGGTCACAGCGGTGGCAGAGCAAAGTATTAAAAGCAAAAAAAATATTTTTCTGAACTTGTACATTTTATTTAATCCGAAAATAATTTGGTAGTAAAATTAATATAAGTATCTATTAAGTTTTATTATTTCAAAGTTTATTTTCTTAGCGCAGAAGAGTGACATTGCCACTCTTAAGAATATCTTTACCCTCATAATCTTTCGCTTTTACCATCCATGAATACACTGAAAGTGGTTGTTCACGTCCTTTGAACATTCCATCCCAACCTTCATTTATATCATTTGTAGAAAAAACTAATTCCCCCCATCTATCATATACTTCGAAAATCTGAAGCGATGCAATATTTAACCATTTGGAAATCCTAAAAACATCATTCACCCCATTCCCGTCAGGCGAGAAAGCGGTTGGCAACAGAAGTACTGTTTGTCCCTCTACATAAATCCAAACAGAATCATAGGCAACACATCCATTTCCATCAGTCACCTGTAAAATATATTGTGTTGTGTAGAGTGGTGATGCCACTGTCGTGTAGTCAAAAGGATGGTTTAAAGAATTATCAGGGTACCACGAATAACTAATGCCTCCACTACCATTTAATGTTGTGCTTTGGTTTCTGTATATAGTGTTGTCGGGGCCGGCATTTGCTTCAGGCAATTGATTTATGATAATTGTAATTGTAGTATCATCATAAAAACAATCATTTGAAACTCTAATCAAATAGGATATACTAGAATCTGGAGTACTAAGTGGATTTTTTATGGTGGCATTGGATAAATATAAACTTGGTGTCCAGAGGTAATATTTTCCTCCATCTGCATTCAAGAAAAGTTGCTTCCCTCTGCAAAGAGAACTATCTGGATATGCTTCTGCAAATACAGGCTGTTGGACATTTAAAGTGACAGTATCATAATTACTGCAACCATGAAAATCTGTAACCATGAACCAATAGATTATCGTGTCTTTCAGAGTTAAAGTCGGATTCAAAATTGTGCTATCGTCTAAGCCAGTTCCTTCATGCCAAGCATATACGCCTGGAGCAGTTATTGCATTTAACTGATAGCTATTGCCTTTGCACAATACACTAGGTGTGGCACTAATATTCACATTGGGTAATAAATTGACTTTTAATCTGAATGAGTCTCTATTCACGCAAAAATTTGAATCTTTTAGAGTAACAAAATAATTGGTCGTTGTTATTGGATTGGCAGTTGGATTATGGGTATTCCATGGAGTTAAAGTTGGATTAGGATCCCAAGAATAGCTTAAAATTGAATCTCCTATTATCTGAAAGCTTTCACCGACACAAATCGAATCATATCTTGGAATATCTAGCTTTGGTAAAGGGAAAATAACTACTGACCTAGTAATGAATGTGTCACAGCCTTCAGAGGTTCTCACATACATCATTACATTATATGTATTGGGTGATGAATAAAGGTGAGCAGGATTCTCAAGATTAGAAGTGGTTCCATCATCAAATATCCACCTCCAAACATTTACAACGCCCGCATCTGTTTGTGTACTATCTGCAAACTGAACTGCTGTATCTAAACATTTATTTTGGAAATAAAAATCAGGAGTTAAGAAATAGTAATTTACACTTACGGAATCAAAACTTTGGCAACTATTGGCATCCGCCACAGTTAGCATATAGTTTCCATTACTTAAAATTATGGTAGTGGGGTTGGCTAGGCTATCATTATTGAGTTGGGCAGATGGACTCCAAAAATACCTAGTTCCTCCTGTTGCAATAAGAGAAGTGTACTCACCTTGGCATAGATTCGTATCAGGTGTGATTGATATAAGTGGTCTAGGGTAAATTGTTATTAACCTGGAAAGAGAATCATAACATCCTAAATTTGTAGTATCTATCAATCTTACAGTAAAATTTGAAGCTGTTGAGTAGGTATGAATTGGATTTTGTAAATAAGAAATGGAATCATCTCCAAAACTCCATGTCCAACTTCTAATGAAGCCTAAAGATAGATCTGTGAAATTAACTGATGAGTTTACGCATGTAGTATCCACTGTAAAGTTCAAAATTGGCAAGGGGTAGACATTAAAGTTCATGGTGTCCTTCTTCGTATAACAATAATTCACTACCGTTAAATAATAACTTGAAGTGTCTGGCGGATAAAAATATGGACTTCTAATGGATGTATTGCTTAGGTATGCAGCTGGCGACCAAGTATAACCCGCAACTCCCACTTCAATCACTCTGATTTGAATGGTATCATTTTTACATAAAAAGGTATCTTTTGCAGTCAATAAATCCAATGTTGGATCCAACACGTATACTTTTACAGTATCATACTGAAAACAGCCATTAGTATCCGCAATTTTAGCAGTATAATTTGTTGTGGTATCTGGAGACGCCCAAGGGTTTGAAATATTGATGTTTGATATGTTATAAGCAGGTGTCCATAAGTATGAAATGCCACCAGTAGCATTTAAATGTACACTATCACGGAAACTGCTAGGATTAAGACATACAGAGGTGTCTAGCCCCGCACTTACTGGACTTAATGCAAATAAATCAATCAACACAGAATCGTTGTTTTGACAGCGATTTGCATCCTTCACTCGAACGTAATAAGACGATTTTATTAGCGGGCTAGCCGTTGGGTTGCTTATGGTTGTATCATTTAGAGTAGGGTTTGACTTCCAATAATAATTGGTGCCACCGGTGGCCATTAATTGAATTGAAGTTCCAGGACAAATAATAGTATCATTTGTCAAAGTTATGACTGGTAAAGGATTAATATTGATAGATCTAGTGATGCTTTGAGTACATCCACTATCACTTTTTACCGTTAATACCACATTAAAAAGTCCAATACTTGAATAAGTATGGTTTGCAGGGTTTACTGTGGGTGCGAGAGCAGAACCATCACCCCAATTCCAGCTTCGGCTTTGAATAGTATCACCGCTATAAAAATAACGTGTGGTGTCAATAAAAAAGACGGTACTATTTAAACAGGCACTATCGTATGTGAATCCAGGATTCGGAATAGGATATATTCTAACTTGTTTAGTGATGCTATCACTGCAACCTTTATCACTTATAAAAATCAACTTTACATCATACAAACCTGATGCGGCATAGAGGTGAACTGGATTTTTAGTTGCTGAGGTTGCGGCATCTCCCAATGTCCAATTCCATTGATTAATGGTACCACCGGTTGTTATCGATAAGTCAAAGAAGGAAGCAGCAGTGTCTTTACATTCATTGGTAAATATAAAGTTTGGAGTATTAAGGTACATGCTTATTTTAACAGAATCGAAACTTTGACATCTATTGGTATCAGCTATTGTGACGTAGTAAGTAATATTTGATAATGTATTTGAAATAGGATTAGGAATTCTGGTATTACTTAAATTTGTTGCGGGTGTCCATACATAATTTACTCCACCAATAGCAGCGATTTGGGTACTACTGCCAGGACAAATAAAGGTATCATTGCTGGTATTTATGATTGGTCGAGGATGAATAGTAACAGTTCTTGTTGTTGACTGGGTACAACCACTATCAGTTCTTACTGTAAGTCCGACTGAGTATGTACCAACAGAAGTATATGTGTGTGTAGTATTGGAAGGACCAACTGTGTTGGGTGAGCCATCGCCCCAGTTCCAAGTTCGACTATTTATTGTGTCGCCAACTAAATAGTATCTTGTAGTATCTCTAAAATAAACCGCACTATTTATACAAGTACTATCAGTTATAAAACCTGGTCTTGGAATTGGATAAATTCTGACAGACTTTGTAGTGCTATCTTTACAGCCAAGATCAGTGGTAAAAACAAGCTTAACAGAGAATAATCCGGCGCTAGAATAAAGGTGCAATGGATTTTGTATGGTGGCTGTGGTTGCATCTCCAAAGGTCCATTTCCATTGATTAATCAAGCCTGCAGTTGTTGTTGATAAATCGTTAAACTGAACGGCAGTATCCTTGCATTCATTGGTAAAACTAAAGTTAGTCCTGTTTACATACAAATTCACTCTGACAGAGTCATAACTTTGACATCTATTCACATCTGAGATGGTGATTAGATAGGTTGTGTTTACCAATGGATTTGCTATTGGATTTGCTATTCTTGTATTACTTAATCTTGTAGCAGGCGACCAATAATAGTTAATACCTCCGCTTGCAACTATTTGTGTACTAGTGCCTGGACAAATTGTAGTATCATTACTAGTGGCAATGATTGGTTTTGGGAAAACGGTGATTGCCTCTGTGATTTGTTGCAAACAACCACTATCCGATCTAACAATCAATGTTACATTATAAGTACCAGTAAGCGTATAGGTGTGGGAGGTATTTCTGGTGTAGGTGTGCGCTGTTCCATCTCCAAAATTCCAATCATAAAAAGTGGTACTACCACTACTCAGAGTGGTTGTATTCGTAAATGCTACAGGTGAATTGATACATGTTGAATCAACAATAAAGTTGGGAATTGGTTTAGGGTCAATCACAATTCTTTTTGTGATGTTCTTGTCACATCCTTTATCTGTTTTTACTTGCAAATTTACATTGTATGCTCCAGCAACTGCATATAAATGGCTTGGGCTTTGTAAAAGACTTGTGCCACCATCTCCAAAGGTCCATCTCCAATAATTTATGACACCAAAAGGGGTGTAAGAGGCGTCATAAAACTGTACGGTTGTATCTACACATTCATTCGTAAAATTAAAATCTTGGACTAAACCTGGGTATACTTTTACATACGCATAAGAGGTGTCGAAACAGCCAAGGGCATTGTAGGCGACCAATGTAACAAGATAGGTACCAGTATCTGTGTACACATAAGTTGGATATCTTGCATTAGAAGTGTCTGTTGTGATGCCTGCAACGCCGAAATCCCAATGATAGGTTGTGGCACCAGAACTAGTATTGGAGAAGGTAACAGTATAATTATCACAATTGATGGAGTATGTACCCACTCCTGTTAAGGGGTCAATACTGGAACTTGGAATATTGCTAACGGGAAAGGGGCAATTGACAACATTAAATTGAAAGTCACGCATAGTAGAAGATAACTCAACACCTCCTCTAAACTCATGTACACAAATACCCACTGTGAATTGACCTAAGGTAGGAGGTGTACCCGTAAGAACTCCTGTACTAGGATCTATGGTTAGAATGACTGCTGGAGGTGGACTTGACCCTAAAGGATCAGTAGCAGAATAGGGTGCTAGAAATGTCAATGGTGTGTATGGCGCAGGTCGTGGTCCTGGAGAAGGCGAACCAGTAGATCCACCTAGCCATGGGTTGCACAATTCATAATAGAGAGAATCTCCGTTCGCATCTGTGGCTGAGTGATTAAAGACTAGAGGTGCATTCTGACAGATGTAAACAGGTGGAAACGCATTATAAACAGGATTACTATTCGGCGTGGCTCCGTATGGTGGTATTCTTACGGTAAACGTAGCACCTACTCTACCGGCACCAACAATATTGTCTACTCCACTATTTCTGCAGCACCTAACATAGCTTAAGTAAAAAGCAGAAGTGCTATTAGGAACTGTAATCGTTGTGGTATAAACTCCCTCTTCCAAACAAACTCCAGTAGTGGACATACATGGATTGGTAATGGTCGGAATAACTGATGCTACCAATGGACTTCCTAAATCATAGGTTCTTGAGAGGACATTAGTACTTTCAAAATATAGACCAAGCAATGCGTCAGGACTTCCTGGTGTGCCATCAAAATCGGTAGTACTTGAACAATCGCGATAAATTCTCATTGTAACACGATAGCTATTGCCACCTAAATATACGTAGTTTATTACACCACCAACAATATGTGTAGCAAACACCTCTGAAGAGGTTAAAGCAAAAAGCAAAAAGACTAAGAAAAGTCTTTTGAGTGATTTCAAGACTTGTTTTTTTTGTTTATTTGACGTTTAATAAGCTAAACTACTGCGAATAAAGCAAATAAATTGTTAAAATAATATTTTGCTCAAGATTACATAAGTTTGCATCTGAAAAACATAACAATGAATTTAGTAAAAGAGTTGAGATGGCGTGGATTATTACAAGATATTATGCCTGGTACAGAAGAGTTATTATCAAAAGAAGTGGTGAATGGATATGTTGGTTTTGATCCTACTTCAGATTCTCTCACTATTGGTAATATGGTGCCAATTATGCTGTTAATGCATTTGCAACGTGCTGGACATAAACCTATTGCCCTAGTTGGTGGCGCTACTGGTATGATTGGTGACCCTTCTGGAAAGTCGGATGAACGAAATTTATTATCTGTTGAGCAAATCAGCTTCAACTTGGCTGGCATTCAGAAGCAATTGGAGAAATTTCTTGACTTTGATTGCGGTGCTAACTCAGCAGAAGTAGTCAATAATTATGATTGGTTTAAGGATTTTTCTTTTCTCGATTTTATACGGGATGTAGGGAAACACATTACTGTCAGTTATATGATGAGTAAGGATTCCGTAAAAAATCGCTTAGAAACAGGCATGTCATTTACTGAGTTTTCTTATCAATTGGTTCAGGGTTATGATTTTTATTGGTTGAATCAAAACATGAATTGCAAGCTTCAGATGGGAGGAAGTGATCAATGGGGAAATATTGTTACTGGTACAGAGTTGATAAGAAGAAAGGCGGGTGGGGAAGCTTTTGCCTTAACTGCACCACTTATCACAAAAAGTGACGGAACTAAGTTTGGAAAGAGCGAAGGGAATAATGTTTGGTTGGATAGGAATAAAACATCACCTTATCAGTTTTACCAGTTTTGGTTGAATGTGAGTGATGATGATGCTAAAAAATTCATCAAGATTTTTACTTTGAAATCGCAATCAGAAATTGAATCACTGACAGTTGAACATGAATCAGCTCCTCACCTCAGACTTCTACAAAAGGAGTTAGCGCATGAATTTACCACAAGAGTCCACTCAAAAGCAGATACAGAGAAAGCAATTCAAGTGACAAATTTATTGTTTGGTAATGCAACTAAGGAAGATGTTTTAGGTTTAACGGAAGCAGACTGGAAAGAATTAGATGGAGTGCCAAGGTATAGTTGTGATGCAGAAGTTTTAAAGGAAGCAACGAGTATGATTGACTTCTTGAGTGAGAAGACTGGCATTTTTGCCTCGAAGGGCGAAGCGAAAAGAAGTTTAACGGAAAATGCCATTTCAGTTAACAAAGAAAAGGTGAAGGCAGAAGATTTTGTCTCTTCAGCGATGTTGCTTTGTGAGCAATTTATCTTAGTACAAAAAGGTAAAAAAAATTATTACTTGGTGGAGGTGAATCGATAGCTCAAAGTAACTACGGCACCGCGTGAAGGATCGGTAGCTGTACCGAGTACAGCAGAGAGCCTGACAGCAGCATTCTTGTGTTTATGCTGCTGACACGCCCTAAAGATTTTTTTTGTTTCTTTGTGTTTATGAATTTTTTATCCCACTATTATCTCTCTTCTGAAAGTAAAAATGAGTATTATACATTAGGCGTGTTATTGCCAGACTTGATTCCTGGTTTTACTAGAGTAAATAAACTAAAAAGCACAGCTACTATATACACTGAGGTAGAGAAGGAAATAAATGCTGGCGTTGCGTTTCATCTGCGAACAGATGCCATTTTTCATAATCTGGCACTTTTTAATCAGTTGAATAGTGAAGTAACACAAATTTTTTCAGCTGATTCTAATCATAAAATCCCACGAAGTTTCTTTCTGGCGCATGTTCTTGTTGAACTACTTATAGATAAGTTTTTAATTGAAGAAAATTTATCGGCAGCGCAACAATTCTATTTTAACCTTGAGAAAATAGATGTGGTCGTTCTGAATACTTATCTTGAAAAAATAAAATATTTAGATAGTAATTTTATCAGTAGATTTGATAACTTTAAAGTGCGACGATTTGCATTTCTGTTGGATAGCAATGAAAATATGTTTCAGGCGTTAAAGCATATATGTTTTCATAGGATTAATTTTAGGCCGACTGAAGCAGAAGAATTATTATTACTAGTGCTGATTAAAAAGAGCACGAAAGTCGTTGAACAAGAATGGAAGAATGTATTTAAACAAATGCAGAAAAAATTAGCTGAATATGATAATTAGGAGAAAGATTGTTTTGAGTTTCTTGTTACTGGTTGTTTGCTCTACAAGTGCACAAACGGTTAGGAAATATTCAAATGATTATTTAAATATTGGTATTGGCGCTAGAGGCTTATCAATGTCGAATGCACAGGTGGCTTCTGTAAGTGATGTTACAAGTGGCTATTATAATCCTGCTGGACTTGCCTTTGTGGACAATAATATTCAAATTTCTGCCATGCATGCAGAATATTTTGCAGGCATTGCAAAGTATGATTATGTGGCAGCAGCGGTGCCCATCATGGATAAATCTCGCACACTAGGATTTACCTTTATTAGATTTGGTGTTGACGATATTCCCAATACGCTGAATTTGTATAATTCAGATGGAAGTATCGATTACAATAATATTCGATCATTCTCTGTAGGTGATTATGGCCTTTATTTGCATTATGCACAAAAAATTGCTGCAATAAAAAAAGGGGAATTCTCTGTTGGAGTTAGTCCTAAAGTTGTCATCAGAAAAGTGGGGACTTTTGCCAATGCTGTTGGCTTTGGTATTGATGTTGGACTGCAATATAGAATTAAAGGATTTAAAGTAGGCTTTATGGGAAGAGATTTGACTTCTACATTTACAGCATGGAAGTTCAAATTTACAGACGAAGAAAAGCAAGTGTTATTGAATACTGGGAACGAGCTTCCACTAAATACATTAGAAATCGCCACACCTCAATTATGGCTTGGTTTTTCATATGAATACAAGTATAAAAAAATATTTAAGATTCAGCCAGAATTAGACTTAAATTTCACGACAGATGGTATGAGAAATGTCTTGGTGAAGTCAGATAAAGTAAGCATGGATTTGAATGCAGGATTGGAAGTAAGTTTTGTTGATATTGTCTATCTCAGAACAGGATTTGGAAACATACAAAAAAGCACTGATGACACGGGTAAGAAAATTACCACCTTTCAACCGAATATTGGTGCAGGTTTGGGTTATAAAGGTATTGTGCGTGTTGACTATGCCTATACAGATATTGGTGATCAATCGGATGCTTTATATTCGCATGTGATTTCACTTCATTTAGGATTCAATAAAAAAGACAAAAAAACGAGCGGACTGAGTAAATAATGGATTTACTTTTAAATA
>CAMBZT010000062.1 GCA_945872405.1 Chitinophaga pinensis
CAATTGGGTATTTTGTATGAAAGCAAATTGAATCAAGGAAGATTGCCTGTCTATCATCGATTAGATTTAGGACTAAAAAAGAAATGGAAGATTGGTAAAAATTTGGAAATTGAATCAAATATTAGTCTAAGTAATGTCTATGACAGACAAAATATATTCTATATTGACAGAGTCACACAAAACAAAATTTATCAACTACCTATACTACCCACGCTTGGATTATCGTTTAAGTTTTAAATGCAGAAGAATACATCATTGGTTTGATAAAAAAAAATAGAATTAACCTCATGAGAAAACTAACCATCATATTCTTTTTTTTCTCCTTGTTTCATTCACCCCTCTCGGCACAAGAAAGCCTTGGAATGAATGATAAAGATCTTCATTATAAAAAAGGAACGGAACTTTTAGAGCAGAAGCAACTTCTTGCTGCCAGAAAGGAATTTGAACTGTTTTTAATAGAATGTAAGCCTAGTCACCTTACTTCAGAATATTTAAAAATAAGTAATGCAGCATACTACATCGGTTCGATTGCCGTTGATTTACGACAACCAGATGCACAGAAAATTTTACTCGATTATATTCATAATTTTCATGAAACTTCTCTTAGAAGATTAGCCTACTTTCAATTAGGCAGGCTCTATAATCAAGAAGGAAAATATGATGAGTCTATTATCTGGTTCGAGAAAGTAACAAAAAAAGATTTAAGCAACCTTCATAGAACAGAATATAGTTTTAAGTTGGCTTATGCTTATTTTCTAAACAAAGAGTTCGCCAAGGCTAAACCATTATTCAAAGAAGTAAAGACTTTTGAAAATAAATATCAAAACGATGCGAATTACTATTATGGTTTCATTGCATTCTCTGAAGGTGATTATTCTATAGCACAAACAAGTTTTGAAACCATTCAAAGTATTGATCATTATAAAAACTTGGTGCCCTACTACTTAGCCCAAATATATTTTATGAAGAAAAACTATGACAAAGTTATTTCATATACAGCGCCATACCTCAAAGATCATTCATTGAAGTATCAAACAGAGATTCAATATATCGTTGGTCAGTCTTTCTATCACAAACAAGATTATGAAAAGGCTGCTCCCTTATTGCAAACCTATATTGACAAAACAACAAAAGTAAAAAAGGAAAGTATCTATCAATTGGCATTTACTCAATATAAAATTGGTAAATACGTCGATGCTATTAAAAACTTCAAACAACTGAATGTAATAGAGGATTCGCTAGGACAGAATTCTATCTATTCTCTTGCTAACTGCTATTTAAAAGTGAATGAAATGGATAATGCAAAAACTGCATTCGCCCAGGCATCACGCATGGACTTTGACCTATCGATTAAAGAAATTTCGGCAGCTAACTATATCAAACTTTCTTATGAGTCAGATGATTTCTCTTCGGTAGTGATTCATGCACCCTTATTTTTGAATGCTTTTGCAAAGAGTGTCGAAATAGATGACATCACCGTTATTCTAGCAAACTCTTTACTTCAAACAAAGAATTATAAGGAAGCTATTCGTGTGATAGAAAGTACAAAAAATAAAAATGCTGTATTGAATAAGGCTTATCAGCAAGTGACCTACTATCAGGCGGTACAACTATTTAATGATAAAGATTATGTGGGCAGTTTAGTGTTACTTAATAAATCATTATCCTTTCCTCTTGACAAAGAAATTCAAGGCGAAGCATTATTTTTGAAAGGAGAAATTTTCTATACCACCAATGATTATCCAAAATCTATTCTTGAGTTTGGTAAGTATATACAAATTGCGAATATCGAAAAACTAGGCAACAACAACACAAATACATTTAAAGCCTATTTTAGTCAAGGATATGCTTATCTTAAACAAAAGGAATATTTGTTGGCAATACAGCCGCTTCAAAATGCAGTAAATGTATTTGCACAATCTGGAATGAGTACTAAAGAATTATTCTATGACGCTACTACTCGCCTCGCCGATTGCCAATACATGACTAAGGACTTGAATAATGCAGCAGATAATTATAAGCAGGTTTGGACAGAAAGCTCCCTAAACAAAGATTATACCCTCTTTCAATTATCTATGATTCAAGGTTTCCAAAAAAAGTATTCTGATAAGGTTATAAATCTTCAAAATTTAGTGGGTAAATATCCAAATTCACCTTATGCTGAAATGGCTTTATATGAAAAAGGAATCACTCAACAACAAGATTTAGAGGATGCTCAAAGTGCATTAATCTCATACACGCAGCTCACTAAGAACTACCCAAATAGCAGATACAGAGCAGACGCCCTTATGCATATTGGATTAATTAACTTCAACCTAGGCAACAACGAAAAAGCAATGAGCTATTACAAAGATGTGGTGACGAATTATCCAAAATCCGAAGAGCAAAAAGATGCGCTTTCTATCATACAGGAAATCTATGTAGATATGGGAAATCCTTCAGGTTACATCGAATACCTCAATCAAATTGGGTATGAAATTTCTACCTCTGTTCAAGATTCTTTGTACTTCAGACCAGGAGAAGATAGGTACATGAGTAGTGATTACAACAATGCTATAACATCATTAGAAAGCTATGTCAATAAATTTCCTACTGGTTTTTTTGCACTGAAGGCACAGTATTATTTGGGTGATAGCTATTTTAAGTTAAATAAATATAACGAAGCCGTAACTCATTATGATATAGTAATAGTTATGGGTACAAGTTCTTATTATGAAAAAGCGCTCAATCGAGCCGCCTTATTAAGTTTTCAAAGTCTCAAAGACTATGAAAAAGCACGTCGTTTTTATGCGTTGCTTTATGACTTAAATAAAAATAAAACAGATGAATTTGGGATGCTCATGAATGTAATGCGAAGTAGCTATCTCTCTAGCTCAGATAATGATGTGCTGAAGTATGCGGATTTAATGATCATCAATAATAATGCCTCTCCAACAGACAAATTGGAAGCTCGATATTATAAGGCCTCAGTACTAATAGAGAAACTAGATTGGGAGAATGCTTTAATTGAATATGCTGAAGTTGCCAAAGGAAAAGTAAGCGAACAAACTGCGGAGTCTAACTTTTACTTAGCATACATCCTCAATAAAAAAGATTTGTTTCAAAATTCTCTTGACAAAGCCTTTGAAGTAAAAGAAAAAGTGGAAGGCTATGATTATTGGTTAGCCAAGCTATTCATTCTAATTGGTGACAATTATACTTCTTTAGAAGATTTTTATCAGGCAAAAGCCACATATGAAAGTATTCTTGAAAATTATAAAGGGGATAAAGAATTACTAGATGAAGCAAGAACCAAATTACAGCATGCAAAGGATGAAGAATTAAAAAAATCTAAAATTGAAATTAACACTGGATTGGATACTAAAATAGAAGTCGAGCAAATGGATACTCCTAACCCATAAATAGGTAATACAATGATTAAGATAAAATATATAAAGGTTATAATTAGTTTGCTGCTTTTTTCATCAGCCACTTCATCCCTTTTCGCTCAATCAGGGACAAAAGATTTGAATAATCGAGTAGAGGTGCTGATTGATAAAGAACCTGTAATACAGAGTAGCGAGAAGCTCGACTATTCACCTATCATTAAAGAGCAGATGATTAGAAAAGAGAAGTATGAAATAGATGCGACAGATAAATTAATCAATGTTGAATACGCTCCTAATCAATTGAAAGCACAAGGAGCAAAAAAAGAATTGGCTGAGAAATACCTAAATTCTTATATAAAAATTGGTTTTGGTTCACTTCTACAGCCGTATGCCGAACTGAACTATAACAATATTGCAAAAGAAAAATTTACCTATGGCCTAAAGTATAACTATACAATGGCACAAGGTAAGCTAGACAATCAGAAAATGAATTATCATAGAGGTGGTCTTTACGCAGATTTTGTTGCAAGTAAGCAGTTGAAAATGGGATTAAATATGGATTATAATAGGGATGTACATCATTATTATGGTTACAATTTAGATAAGGATCCTTTTGATTACCCTCCAACGAGCATAAGACAAATAGTCAATAATTTTTCTGGCACTGTCTATTTTTTAAATCCGAAAAAGAACAAGCTAAAATTAGATTATCGTCAGGATCTTGGCTTTAATTATATGTTTACAAAATCTTCTAATACCGAATACAGTATTAATGGAAATACCAAACTTGTAAAACAGTTTAAACAAAAACACTTCGCCAATCTATTATTTAATTTTGATATCAACAAACTCACTTATCCGGGTGTCAAAGACAGCATCAACAGGAATATTTTTCGTTTCGCTCCCGATTATACCTTCGATGATGATAATTGGAGCTTAAAGGCAGGTTTTCAACTAGCATTTGATGGTAGGGTGGCATATTTATTTCCCAACCTAGTAACAGAAAAGAGATTATATAAGCATATGCTTATTTTTTATTCTGCTTGGAATAGAGAGTTACAGAAAAATACTTTTCTATCATTGGTTACGAAAAATCCCTTCATCAACGATCAGGTAGAAATACGTAATTCTAGAGTTGAAAATAGAGTGGCAGGATTTAAAGGAACAATACAAAATTTTGACTACGACATCAGATTCACTAACAAAGTTGTGAAAAATTTTGCTTTATATGTAAATGACACGAGCGACATGAAAAGATTTGATGTTGTGTATGATAGAAGTACACAAATCATTAATATTCAGTTAGAAGCATGCTATACTATCAATCAAAAATTGAAGTTTAGTCTCATCGCTGGTTATACTGTCTATGAAGCTTTAGATTATCTAAAAGTATGGCATATGCCAGCCTTCACAGCTAATTTTAGAGTTTCTTATTTATGGCAAGATAAATTATTTACATATATAGATATCAACGGAATAGCTGGTGCATTTGCTCGTGACCAAAGCATGAATTCGGTGCCAATTAGAGGGGCTGCTGATATCAATTTAGGAGCAAGTTATCAATTTCATAAGAATTTTTCTGTATCTTTAGACGCGAAAAATTTGGCACACATGAAATATCAAAATTGGTATCTTTACCCACAGTTTGGGGCCAATGTGATGTTAGGTGTCAAGTTTAGCTACTAAGAACGGATGAATATAGAAAAAGAACTAAAGCAATTAATGTTAAAGAACGAATGTGTAATCGTACCAGGTTTTGGTGCTTTTATTACACATTACGAAGGTGCGCAAATTTATCCAGGACAAAATCAGTTCCTCCCTCCTTCAAAAACAGTTTCTTTTAATCGCCTCCTAAGCAGCAGCGATGGATTGCTACTCAGTGCAATCTCCCTTTCTAATAATGTGTCGTACTCAGATGCCAAGCTCTTTGTTGAAAAGCAGGTAAATCAATGGAATCTATCTTTAGAAAAGCAAGAGACCATCATTATAAAAGAGATTGGTAAATTACAGAAAACAAAAGACGATAAAATAGATTTTATCTCAGGTCTTACTGAAAATCTTTCATTAGCATCATATGGTTTAAACAGGATGTATCATCATCCTGTAGAAAGAATTTTCACTAGAACAGTTGCAAATGAAGGTGTTAACTCGATTAATAAACCGAGTATAAAAAAACAAAAAGATCAGAGAAGAAAAAATACGAGAAGAAAAAGTAGTACTTCATCATATATACTTTTAGCTTGTCTCGTTTCGATTATTGCGCTATCACAATTACTTATTTTTACAGAAGCTCCGATAAAAGTAAAAGAAGCAAACTTTATCAACTTCTTGTCGTCTGAAAATACAATCAAGCATGTTACAGCTCATAAAAGAACTGAACATTATTTGCCGAGCACCATTATCAATGACTCTATTGGCTTTAGAACGCTTAATCAAAAATGCCCTGTAAAAGCGAAAGTCATTGAGGAATCTATTGCCCTAGAAGCTCCTATTCCAGTAATTGATGTAAATATCACTCCTGTACTCCACCAAAACGAAGAATTACCGCTTGGATACTATGTGATTTTAGGCTGTTTTAAGGAAGCAAAAAATGCAGAGAAATTGAAGAGCCTACTCATCAATAAAGGTAAAAAAGTATACAAAAAGACCAGTAACACAGGCTTTACGACAGTCGGCGAATTTCTCTCCACTTCTAAAGAAGAGGCCAATAAGGAGTTGAAAATTAGGCAGCAGACACAGGCTGATGTTTGGCTAAAAAAAATATAGTATCTTACCTTTCAACTATTCATATCATATAATATTCCCACTATGAAAAATATCTTCGAGAAAATGAAGTTTCATCTGCTGGCACTTGTACTATTTATTGTTGCAGGAGCCATTTATTGTTATCCTGCATTAAGTGGTAAAGTAATTGGCGCAAATGATTTATTGTTGGGACAAGTTCTAGAAAAATCCACAAAACCTTATGGAGAGAAAACAGGAGAATTTGTTCACTGGACAAATGCTTTATTCTCTGGTATGCCAGCTTCATATGGAAGTTCATTATCCAATTATTTTTACCAAATTCCATTTTTATTTGGCAAATTATTTCTTGGTGGCTTCTTCTCTTTCGATACTTTGGTTTGGATTATGTTAGGAGCTTATTTACTGTTATTGTCAGTAGACATAAAGAAATGGATGGCAGTTACAGGAGCCATAGTAATGGGTTTGGCGACTTTTAATGTCATCAGTCTTGAGGGAGGACATGTTCTGAAAGTTATTGGATTCGGTTGTTTGCCTGGTGTTCTGGCTGGTCTTATTTTTTTAACAAGAAAAGAATACACCAAAGGTATTATTATTACGCTCATCTACATGAACATCACTTTATCATTAAATCATACTCAGATCAGTTATTATATGATTATGATGATTATTCTATTTTGTATTGCTGCAGGAATCAAATTATTGCTGGAAAAGGAAACACAACATGTCATTAAGCTGGCTACATTAGTAGCAGGCATCACTGCAATTTCTGCGCTTAGTAATTATAATCTTTTAAATAATGTTATCTCTGCCAAAGAAACCATAAGAAGTGGTGTCTCCGAATTGAATGATGGCAAAACAAAACCTAAAGAAGGACTTGATATTGACTATGCCACTGCTTGGAGTAATGGAAAACTAGAAACCTTTTCGGCATTAATTCCTGATATGATGGGAGGCAATAGCAGCAATAACCTTGTTTATGACGAAGCAAACCAAGCCTTAGACGAAAATAGCGCCACTCTAAAAGCAATACAATCTAATCCAGAAGGAAAAAATTATCAAAACGGCGTAGCTGCCTATTGGGGAGAACAATCCTTTGTAAGTGGTGGCAATTATATGGGTATCATTTTAGTATTTCTAATGGTACTCGGTTTTTTTAGCATCAAAGACAAAACAAAATATGCCTTACTTGCCGTTGGTATTTTCTTTCTACTATTATCATTTGGAAAAAACTTAACTGCATTCACCAATATTGCTTTTAATTATTTCCCGATGTATAATCGTTTCCGGTCACCAAGTATGTGTATCTCTGTAGTTCAGATGATTGTTGGTATATTGGGCATTTGGGGCTTGAAGGAATTTATTGAAAGCAAGGAAAATGGCGCTCAAAAAATGAAAACATTATACATTACTGGAGGAATCGTTGGAGGCCTTTTAGTTGTATTCTATTTCTTAGGCAGCAGTCTTTTTCCTTTCGCTAGCGATATAGAATTATTGGGAGATCTTAAAAGACAAATCAAACCTATGCCAAAATGGTTACTGACCGCTGTAACAGAAGATAGAGCTTCCATTATGAAAGCAGATATCCTTCGTTCATTGTTATATCTAGCTATTGGGTTTGGCTTACTTTGGACATTCACAAAAGATATCATCAACGCTAAAATTTTAGTGCCTGTGTTAGGTATAATAATGATTGTAGACTTATGGATGGTGGATAATAGAAGCTTAAATACAGATGATTTTACCGATAAAAAAGAAATTGAAGCCAATGCTGCAAATACAGCTATAATCACCGATCAAAGCGATTATCGTGTGTTTAATTTGTTTGGTGACCCCAACCAAGGTGGACCGAATCCATTTAATGATGCGCCCACTTCTGCTTTCCATCAATCAATTGGAGGCTATCATCCTGCTAAATTACGTCGCTATCAAGAGTTGATTGAAAATCAAATTGGTAAAAACAATACGGCTGTTTGGGATATGTTAAACACCAAATACCTGATTGGTGGTGATGGTACCAGTGGTCCTCAACCACAACAAAATTCAAATGCTTGTGGTTCTGCATGGTTTGTCCCTGATTTTAAATTGGTATCAAATGGTTTAGCAGAAATGCGTTCAATGGATAATCCACAAGGAGCAGCTCCAGTTTGGAATCCTCGGCAAACTGCCATTCTATGGACTAAATATGCGAAGCCATTGGTAGATGGTGCTAAAATACAATTTGACTCAACAGCAAGCATTAAACTTATTTCCAAGGATAATCATCACGTAAAGTATGAAGTAAATACCAAAACTCAACAGTTGGCCATCTTCTCGGAAATATATTATCAGCAAGAAGATGGGGATGGATTCAAAGCCTTTGTTGATGGAAAAGAAACGCCAATTATGAAAGCCAATTACATCCTGCGTGCATTGGTGATTCCGGCAGGTGCAAAAGAAGTTTCTTTTGTCTATGATAGCGCACAATTCGATAAAAGAAATACGATTTCATTTGCATTTAGTCTGATTCCTGTTTTTGTTATCTTCTTTCTTTTGTACAAAAAAAAGGATGAATTGATGGCTCCTATGGAAGAAGAGAAAGTCGTTGCGATAGTAAAAGAAGTGAAACATAACCCAGCAACTAAGGAATCTAAGAAGAAATAAACCATTGCTTTTTACGACTCACATTTAGAAATATTGTCATCATGGGTATGATTATCTTGACCTTCATTCTCCTAATTCTAGCAGGTATTGGTGGCTATTATTATCTTTATAATAACAATAGAAATTCCTTGGAAGATATCTTGTCCTCTACTGAGAAGTCAGATGCCTCAAAACTAAAGGACACCAAACGAAAAATAGACGATCAATTTAACATAGCCCAACAAAAAAAACAAATAGAGATCGATCGTATCCTCGATAAAATTAATAAAAAAGGGATACATTCTTTATCGAGTTCAGAAAAAGACTTTCTACAGCAGCATTCTAAGACTTGAACTTGCCTCATACATGTTTATAAAATTCAGCTACAAGCATAGATTTCTATTGTCTTTCTATGCTTATATCTCTACATTTGATAAGCCTTAAAAAGTAAATACTATGTCCGTAATTAAATTCACTAAAGTCCAAAAACAGAGCCTCGCCTTCTTACTCCTTTTATCTGTGGCAAGTATAGAAACCTTTGCTAGTGCGGGCGGCGGTGGTGGCGGCCATAGTGGAGGTGGTGGAAGTAGCGGCGGCGGCGGTGGTGGAGATGGTGCCGGCGTGATCATCTATCTTTTGTTTCGATTGATTTTTGCCTTACCCTTTCCATTAAACGTTATTGTAATTGTTGCGATTGTAGTGGCTTTATATTTTTATGCAAAAAACAAGGGAAACGCTTCATCCTTTAATAATATTCCAACAAAAAACTTTAACAAATCTTCTTCCACTTATTTTGTTCCATTGACCTCACCTATCGATAATTCATTTCTAGAAAAAAATCCAGGCTTCGATGAGTTTGCCTTCAAAGACAAAGTAAAAATCGCCTTTCTTGCGATACAAGAAGCATGGATGAAAAAGGATGTTAGCTCTGTACGCAAATGGATTAGTGACGGGGTATATCAGCGTTTCACCACACAATTTGTGATGATGAATTTACTTGATCAAGTGAATACCATGCAGAATATTGTGGTACAAAGAGTGAGTATTGATAAAACAGAAAATGATGGACCCTACTCTATCATACATCTAGCCATTCAGTTTACAATGATTGATTCATTCGTAAGCGCCAAATACCCTAACCTTAATGATGGCGGACCTTATGAAGGTATCGAATACTGGACATTTATCAAGAAAAATGGAATAGAAGTAAAAGATTTATATACCAGCAATAACTGTCCAAAGTGTGGTGGCGAGCTAAAAGATATTGCTGGAGAGACCGCTAAATGCGGTTATTGTGGTACCATCACTTCTTTGGGTGATTACGATTGGATTTTATCAGAGATCTCTCAACCCGACGATTATGTGAGTCTCTCAAAGAATTTTGAAGCTGAAGGAAAAAATACAAAAAAGATTAGAGAGCAGTTACCCTGGTTAAAAAATGATGCAGTACAATGGCTAGAAGATAAAGCCAGCAATGCATACATGCAGATAATGACAGCAACAGTTAAAAAAGATCCCACCATTATTCGTCGTTTTTGTAGTGAAGAAATGTATGAAAATTTCGCTGCTACAAAAGAAGATCCATTTATTTTCAATCGATTGTATTTGAATGCGGTGCAATTAAATAATGCTTATCAAAAGGATGGTAAAGATTATCTTGTATTCTTTATCAAAAAATCTTTTCAAAAAATTAGAATAACCGTCAATCAAGCCATCTTATTGAATCAGAGTGTGCAGACAGGCAAAGAAGTAATGATCATGTGTCGAGATACCAAATTCGAAAAAGCCAATGGTGAATTATATGCCCACTCCTGCCCTTCATGCTCAGCACCCGTTAAAGACACTACTGAAATTAAGTGTGGCTTTTGTGGTGCAGTGCTCAATAGCACCAAATACGAATGGATTGTTGATAAAATTACCTCGCCACAAATGTATCAATCAGGTAGTTCAATTATAGGTGCGTCTATGGCAACTAAGGCTACTATTGCACAAGCAGATAGTGCACTTACCGAGCGAGATTATATACTCAATAACATGATGATCGTGTGGGCTGCAGATGGTCAATTTCAAGACAAAGAACAATTGATGGCATTGACACTTGCCCGTGAACTCGGCTTCGATGTAGACCGTATCAGAGGCATCTTCGATATGGCACGTATGAAACAGCTCGCACTCCGCATGCCTTCCGACCCTGCTGTAAAAACAAAAGTAATGGCACGTATGACTTCCGCAGCTATGGCTGACGGCAATATCTCAGAAGTAGAACAGGCGGTACTCGACCAGGCTGATGCCATGTAAAATAAGCATTTCTTAGGTTCATTGACTTAGATTAAGAAATGAAAGACAAGGAGAAATTAGAATTCTCTTACTGATAAATATTGGTACCGTCAGCTATGCAACTTCATATAAGTATGTACCTCTGCTATCGCATAGACGACGTTATTTCTATCAATACAGTTGATATGATGAATCTCCACATGCTTGCCTTTTTCATTAAGGTGTGCAATGGCAGTATTCAATTCCGTTTCAGTAATCACGTAGTCGAAAAAAGCCAATTTATCTATAGGTTTGATGAATCTGACTGCCACTGACTTTGTCCAAACACTTATATTCATTCCTCTTTGCAACATTGCCAACTTGTACATCAAAGGTAGAAAGGGATCTGCCGCACTCGCAATACTTCCTCCAAAAATAGAAAAAGCACCATTGATATTGAGCGGCTGACGAATCAAATAAACCCTCAATCTGCTATACTGATTCGTCCACATACCCATCCAAATACCATTGAGTAGAAACATGGGATATAACCTAATGAGTAAAGAAAAAATAAATGCTTTCACAAGACAAAACTAGATAAATAAAAGAATTGAGTAAAGAATAAAATAGGCAATCATCTTAGAATGGGTTAAAGGCATCAAGAGTATTACTTGCCTTCCAAATGATCACAACTTTGTTGAGTGCCTATTCGCACTTTGATGGGAATAATCGTTTGTTTTTGCAATTGAATTTCTTGCTTACAAAAAAAACCTAAGGATTGCATATACTGATTGGGCAGCACTGATGGAATAGTTTGATTAGGCATTTTCAGCAAATCAATCTTTTGAATAGTCGATGGCACAATGCTTTTATCATTGTTCTGTTGAGCCGTTGATATGAATGAAATGAACGTAAAAAAGATTATGCAAATTGCTTTCATCAGAAAAAAAACTATTTGATTCTTACATAAAAATTAAAGCCCGTACTCTTTTCTGTTTGTCTCGATTCAACTTCCAACTCCTTGATTGTTTTAATCAAATCTATCAATTTTTTATGACCATAATTTCGTGGATCAAAGTCAGGTTGTTTCTTCAGTATCAAACTTCCTAAAACGCCTAGGAATACCCAACCATCTTCCTCAGCCATATCGTTGATACTATCTGAAATTAATTTCACCAGCGCTTTGTGTTTTGAGACTATGGGGTCTTCTTTCTTTTTGGGTGCCGATTTTGAATTGCTTTTTGGAGTGGCTGGTTCCTTGATTTCTTTCTTTAAAATCTCGATATAAATAAATTTATTACACGAAGCGATAAAAGGCGAAGGTGTCTTTTTCTCTCCTATACCAAACACTTTCATACCTGCCTCTCTGAGACGAGTAGCGAGTCGAGTAAAATCACTATCACTCGAAACGATACAGAAACCATCTACGCCTCCAGTATACAATATATCCATGGCATCGATGATTAGCGCAGAGTCGGATGAATTCTTACCAGTAGTATAACTATATTGTTGAATGGGCGTAATTGCATTTTCGAGCAATACTGTTTTCCATCCGGATAAGGTTGGTTTGGTCCAATCGCCATAAATTCTTTTGAAGGTAGGCGTACCATATTTGGCAATTTCTTCTAACATCCCTTTGATATTAGAATAAGGCACGTTATCGGCATCGATTAAAACGGCTAATTTAAGTTCTCTTGTTATTTCCATTGATTTGTTTCTATTGTCATAT
>CAMBZT010000063.1 GCA_945872405.1 Chitinophaga pinensis
TCAATTTAGCTCAGCTTTATATTTTGAGTTCAAAAAAATCTGGAAAATATTTTTTAGACCATCATACCCCAATTTGAGCCCAAGGGAGCCAGGGGTATATGTGGGCGGTAACGGAGGAGGGGGGGGTATTACAATAGCTCTGGCATGAACTGACCACATATATAGCCAAAGGTATCCTCTGTTGTATGCTGTGTTGGTTGGATAATGCCATCTAGTATTAGATAAAACCTGTTGGGTTGCCAACCGTTGATATCAATGGAAGTGCCTATTAGGTTGCCAATGGAAATGTTTATTATTTCTGTGCTTACATTCTCAAACATCAAACCGTCTAGCAGATTGGTCACTTTTTTGCCAGATTCCAGTATGAATTGGTATTCATAAAGATTTCTTTCTGGCTCCTCCAATGGCATGGCCAAGAACTTTATGAAAGGCATACCGATAAGTCCTTTATACATTGTAGTTTCTATTGGTGGTGCAGATTTGCCATATAAATTATCATACACGGTTGATTCTGGAATGCCATCCACATCATTCGGAATAGCTAGCAATACTTCAACGATTTTCTCATCAAACATTGGCAGTTTCATTCTTGGCTTTACTGGGTCAATGTGAAGTTTGGTGTGGTCGGCATTATACCAAAAGTGAGTGTTATTAAATTTCATATTTCTTATTTACTATAAATATTCGATGCTGACAAAAATAGGAATAATTAAAAATTGAATTGTGGTGTACAATTAATCAAGAATACTTGTGCATCGCTTTTTTGATTTAAATAATCACCCAATCCCTTGGTATTATGGAATAAATGATGTATATTTACACACACATTAATAATACACCAAATGAGAGTAAAATATAACAGGGTTTCAACACTTCAACAAACTGGCAACCGATTCACTGTTGACAAGGATAAATATGATTTGACCTTATTAGATAAAGTGTCGGGAACAGTTAGTTTTAAAGAGCGACCAAAAGGTATGGAATTGCTTAAACTAGTGGATAGTGGCAAAGTAACGGAATTGGTGGTTGAAGAATTTAGCCGTTTAGGTCGTAATACTGGAGACGTAATTCGTACACTTGAATGGTTGGAGGAAAAAGAAGTTAATGTTTTCATTCGGAATTTGGGATTACAATCACGACCAAACGGCAAAAAGAATCCAATTTGGAAAATGTTAAGCAGCGTAATGAGTTCGCTTTATGAAATGGAGCTTGAAAATATAAAAGAGCGAACAATGGTCGGAAGACAGGTTTATGTTTTGAAAGGTGGCAAGCTTGGTCGTCCAGAACGCTCAAATGAAACCATACAAGAGTTTTTGCAAAAAGAGCTATCGCAAAAAATTATCAAAGGTTTGAAAAAGGGTTTAACTACCAGAGAAATTGCAAAGGTTAATGAATGTTCGAATAAGACAGTAGTGAAAGTTAGTAAACTGTTAGATGCAGCATAAAAGCATACAAATGATATAGAGTGACCTATTCGTCACTCTTTTTTAGATACTAGGAACTTCTTTTTTGCTTATGTCTGTATATCTGCTGAGGTCCTTCAAATATTTTTCTGTATTGGTGACAGTACTATGTCTGTTAACCTTCATTATCTCTGCTAGATTCCAACCATTTTGAACTCGTATAATATTTGAGTAGTGCTTAAATGAATAAAGTGTATAACCTTTTCCTAGCAGTCCAAGAACCCCTAAGGCCTTAATAAAACGCTTATACGGTGTATTGCTACCCATTGATACGGGACCAATGATTGTGTCTGATTTAGAGGTTAGAAAACAATCATACGGGTATTTCTCGACTTTCAGTTTTTCAATCTCATTAAATAGACTGGATTCAATGTCAATGATGTCTGGAGTAGATTTCTTAGTGTTTTTGGTTACGTTGAGCGGAACTGTTATTAGTTTTCTAGTTAGGTCAATATCCTTCAATTTAAGCTTACATATTTCGCCAGGACGAAGACAAGAGTAATAGATGAAGCGAGCAAAGAATGCAATTGGCTTATCATGTTCATCTAGATACGACATCACTTTGCTAATATCTTCTGTTGCAAATGGTGTATGTCTAGGCTTTGAGGCAACTTCACTACGGATTCTCTTTATTCCTACTCCGCCAACTGGATTTTTACCTTTGTATTATTTTTTTTCAATGCACCATTGAAAAAAAGCATGGAATATTCCTTTTGCACTTCTGACGGTGTTGGCTGTCCACGGCATTGATTTTTTCAACTCAAAACTCTTACCATTCAAAAACAATTTAGCTGGTTTGACTGAACTAATTTTACCATACAAATACTTTTCAATGTCGGTTGATGTGAAACTTTTAACGAGTTTCTTAGGAAAGGCTTCAATCAAATAATGTAACTTGCTTTTATAACTGCCAACAGTTTTAGGTCTAGTATGTATTTTAAGGTCTTCTAGGTATATTTTCACTAAATCTTCGAGGGAAATATCTTCATTTACCATTTGGGCAACAAATGCTTCTGGGTTGGAAGGGTTATAACCGTTTTTAAGGTCGTCTTTTATACTTTGAAGTAGTACTTCTGCTTGATGTGATTTTTCACGATAATCTTTTATACGATTTATATCACCTTTGATTCGGTATTGCTTACCGTTGAATGTGTAATTAACGTACCAAATGGTCTTAACCCATTCTTTTTCTAGGTTGGAGCCTTTGGGTATTTTGATAGGCTTCTTACCTTTTACTAGTCTCGGGAAAGTATATTTATTTAACTCATCCATCGATGCAAATATACACAATATTAATTAATTTTCAGCACTGATTTAGCACTATAATATACAAAACTGATATATAGTGTTGATTTACAATAACTAATTAAACTATCCGTAAAGTCCCTTTCTCTCCGCCAAAATGAAAAACCTTGCGAATGCAAGGTTTTTTTATTTTATGCCACGAACCGAAAACTTGTTTTCGAGGGAGTGCAGAAAATAAAAAAACTGCTGACGTTAGGCAGCTAGGTTTGGAATTTTGAAGCCCAACTCACAAGGGAAAGCCACGAACAGATAATTTGTTTTCGAGCAAATGAGCGAGAAATTAGCACTTCGACTTAGGGTTCGGAAAATTGTCGCCCTGATCTTCTTCCACATCATCTAAACAAACAAAATCCTTTTCTAAGATGAGTTGCATATTGGAACCATTTGAAAGTGGAATAGAAATTTTATAACCAACTAACTCAGTAGTGGTCCATCTTTCTATCTCAGTGGAAGGGAAAAACATTATAATCTTATTGTTGCTATAGTCAATTTGAAGGCTATCAATAGTGTTTGTTGCTTGAAGCGCATAGATAAGCTTGCCAGCTAAAAAATCTACACAATCCTCTATATATTCATTTTGATTAAACTGTGCCACTTCACTTTGACTCAATCTATATCGAACCGAATTTCCTTTAATTCTAAGTTTCATCTGCTTATTTTGTTCGACAAATCTAGGTGAATCACCATGCTTTTTTAACTAATTCTTGAACTACAAGAATAAATATTGAAAGAGTTCATTTTTAGAAAGCCCACTAAGGTAATGTTAAATTCTTTTGCTAACTCAATGGCAAGTGAAGATGGTGCGCCTAACGCACATATAATAGGTATTTTAGCCATAGCTGCTTTCTGAATTAATTCAAAACTTGCACGTCCACTTAAAAACAAAATATGCGCTTTTAATGGTAAGTTGCCTTGTAAAAAGCAATCACCAATTAATTTATCTAAAGCATTATGTCTGCCCACATCTTCATACAATGAAATGAAATGACCCATGCTATCGAATAAGGCGGATGCATGAAGCCCCCCTGTGCTTTCAAAAATGGACTGTTGAGTAGTGACCTTTTCATTTAATTTCAATAAAATAGAAGAATCAATCTGAAAAAGGGTATCGTCATTACTTCTCTTTTGCACCGTTCTAATCGAGTCTATAGAAGATTTACCACACACTCCGCAGCTACTAGAAGTATAAAAGTGCCGTTCAATCTTTGACAAATCTAGCGCCACATTTTGCTTCACATGAACACAAACTTCATTCTCGCTCACTTGTTCTACTTTTTCAACAGTATCCATGTCAAGTAAGATGCCTTCTGTAAACAAAAAACCGATAGCCAATTCTTTGTCTTTGCCTGGAGTGCGCATTGTTATGGAGATATTCTTCTTTGTAGGTGCATCTGAAACCCAATAAGATAAACTAATCTCTAATGGCTCTTCAATAGCCACAATATCTGTTGCTTCAGCAATTTGATCAGCTTTCCATCTATGAATTAAAATACTAGCGGTTTCCTTTGGTTTCATTGATTTTATTTTTAACAAGGTTATAATCATCTGGTGTGTCAATACTCTTGAGCGTTCCGTTGGAGTGCGGCCTCACTCTACAAACATGAGCTTGCTTCAAGATTTGTTGCATTGAATAGTTTGCCGAGGCCCATTCTGCGCTCGTATTGGTAAAAAAAGACTTTTCGTAAATGCCTAAAAAAGGTTCAAAAAAACCGCTCTCTTCATTATAAAAAACGCTTGCATCAAACGCTGTGGATCTTTCGTGAATCAATATTTCGACATCTGTTTCTGAGATCCGTGGATAATCAATGGCAATCACCAACCAACTCGATTGAATCTTATGATAAGCTGATAAAATGCCAGCCATAGGGCCTATATCTTTGTATATTTCCAAATCTGGAATAGCGGGTAAAGTATAATCGAGGCGAGAAGTAGATAAATACACCTCCTTACAAAAAGGCTGCATCATTCTATAAATATGTTCATATTGTGGCAGTCCATGATATTTCAAAGATGCTTTATCTTGTTGCATTCTCGTTGATGCCCCACCCATTAAAACCAAACCATTTAAAATACTCATACCTTTTTCGTTTTACAAAAATATTGCTGTCCTCTATTTTTAGGTTCTGGACAATAGGATACTAAAGCATTCTCTTAGACATCCTTCAACATTTAATGTTCTAATAAAAATCTAATATAATAAATACATTATTAATTACCTTTGTAATAATGATTTAATGGTGAAAAATATTTTTATACTTTTTGGATTTCTTACCTTCTTAGGCACTTCTTGTAGGACAGCTAAGGAAACAACAGATGGTAAAACAGCCTTTGAATCGAAGCAATACATCTTTGCTTCTGACTTATTGCAGAAAGAACTTTCCGCTCTAAAAACCACAGAAGAAAAAATTGAAAAAACGCTGATGATTGCAAGAGCCTACAAAAATAGCAATCAACCAGCAGAGGCTGTAAAATGGTATGAGAAAAACATTGAACTAAAAGAAAATTCGGAGATTATTTTTGAATATGCTCTAGAGTTAAAAAGAAACGAAGACTACAAAAAAGCTGCTATTGTTTTTGAAAAATTAATGAGCGAAGATGCCGATTATGGTCCAGAATGCAGGCGTAATATTGAAATCTGTAAGCTGGCTCAAGTATGGATGGCAGAGTCGAAGGCTGCAAAAACAGTTAATCTAGAGTTAATAAATTCAGCACAAAGCGACTATGCTGCTTTTAAATTGAAAGATGGATCTTTGGTTTTTACATCTGACAGGTACGAGGCAACAGGTGATGATAAATACAAATGGACTGGTGAAAAATATGGTGATTTATACATAGCCAAAAACAATGGCATTGTATTTAGTAACCCACAGGCATTTGATGCGTCATTGAATACAAACTTTTACGAAGGCGTTGCATGTTTTAATAAGGACAATAATATCCTATTTTTCACAAGATGTGGTAGCACTGGTTCTAAAAGCGATTTTTGCGCCATCTACAAAAGTCTTTGGGATGGAAGCGCCTGGGGAATTCCAGAACCACAACCATTGTTAAGTGATACTTGCAATGTTGGTCAACCATTTTTAAGCATAGATGGCAAAACTTTATTTTTTACATCAGACTTTTTAGGCGGCTTTGGTGGCAGGGATATTTATTTTGTTGCCATTAATGCCGATGGCACGCTTGAAGAACCTAGTAACGCTGGCTCGGCGGTAAATACTGAGCAAGATGAAATGTTTCCCACGCTAGACGAGAATAATAATATTCTATATTTTTCGTCCAATGGTCTAACTGGCATGGGTGGATTAGACATTTTTAAGGCCACAAAAGAAAAAAATATTTGGAAAAATGTAGAGAATATGAGGTATCCAATTAATAGTGGAGCTGACGATTTTTATTTAATCCTTGATAAAAACAAACCTGCAAACGATCAAGATACAGTGCTCAAATCTGGTTACTTAACCTCTGCTAGAAAAAACGGAAAAGGGATGGATGATATCTACTCCTATCAATTGTTTCTACAAAATAATTTTGTCCTTGAAGTAAAGGTGGTAACCAAAACCTATTCCATACCAGAAGATCCAAAAAGCAACATCATTGGTAAAGAAATACTCAAGGATGCCAAAGTAGAATTAATTTCTAACAAAGTTCTTGCTCAATTAACTGATGGAAATGGAATGACTAAGTTTGCACTAGAGAAAGAGATGGATTATAACATTGATGCCTCTAAAAACGGCTATCTAAAGAAAAGCACGACCACCACTACTAAAGGAAAAAGAGATGCCAATAGAACAGAAGTAGTTATAACAGTTGAAATAGAATTAGAAAAAATATTTAGTTCTCAAGATATTGAAATTTCAAATATTTATTATGGACTAGATTCTACGCAGCTTAGGCCAGAATCGTTCCCTGCATTAGATACCTTGCTTTCTTTGTTTAAGCAAAACCCTGACATCACCATCGAGATTGGTTCACATACGGATTCACGAGGTAGTGATGCTCACAATTTAAAATTATCACAAGGAAGAGCCCAAAGTGTTATTGATTATCTGATTTCGAAAGGCATTTCACCAGAGCGATTGATTGCAAAAGGCTATGGCGAAACCAAATTAATAAATAATTGCGGTAACGACATAAAGTGTACCGAAGATGAACATCAGCGAAACAGAAGAACTACTTTCAGAGTAATATCACAAAAAGTGAATATTGAGTCTAAAGAGTAAATTTTATAGTTATTTTATTTATCTTACAATTCTATTTTTATAGTTTTTAAATCGATTCATGAAGCCATTCAAACTTTTATTTACTTGTCTTTCCTTTCTATTGTCATTTGGATTTTCGAGTACAAAAGCTCAAAATATTGGTGCCTTTGAAGATGATCAAAAGTGGTTTTATGTATTTGACGCGGGAGTCATCAAACGATTAGAATTTAATGCAGTTAAGAATTATACTGTTGGAGGTTCTTACGTTACTTATACAGATTTCCAGAATCGATTCAAAGTCTATTATAAAGGTGAGGTGTTTGAAGTTCAAGATGCTACTCCACAAGCCATAGGCACTAGCGATTATCTACTCGGTTATACTTATTTCAAACAACTCAGAATTCTTTGGAATGATAAGATTAATACCTATGAAACTTGGGCTTATAAGCCAAGATTTGGCGATAGTATTATTGCGTATATCGATTATTTAAATACTTTTAAAGTTTTTCAAAATGGTGTTCTAAGCACCGTTGAAAATTGGAATATTGACACAACAGTAAATTATTATGCTGCTGATAATTTAATTTTATATGCTGATCAGTCTAGATCATTTTGTATTTATACTAATGGTGTAAAAACGATGCTAGAAACAATTCTACCTAAGAATTTTAAATTTGAAAGGAATACCGTGGCTTATATTGATTACATGGATAATTTTAAAATTTATTATCTAGATAACATCTACACTCATGAAACATTTCAGCCTTTGAGCTATCAAGTTGGTGAAAACATGGTCGCCTATGTTACCTACGATAATACCTTCAAAGTTTTTTATGATGGAGAGGTGCAAACCTTGATGGACATTGCTCCTAGTTGGTACTACATCAAAGAAAATATTCTTGTATACACCGACAACCAAGGTTATTTCTACAGTTATTTTAAAGGACAGAAAACAAGATTGGAAAACTTTACGCCTGAAACATTTATGATAGATAATAATGTTTTAATTTATACGGATTTGGACCGGCGTGTAATCGCATTGTATAATGGTAAACAAATCAGCATAAGCAATGAGTCGGTGCAAAAAACACAATTATACAACAATGTAATTATTTATAAGCCCTTACCCTACAAAATTCAAATCTACTGGAACGGTCAGTCTTTTAGTGTAGACAAACAGTAAATAGTTTATTCAACATTTTTTAAACAGCTTTTCTAATATTCTCTGATGTATCTTAACTGAATTTGTTAATACAAATTATCTAACTTCATTCTTAGGTACTTCCTTACCATTATCCAACTTGATAAAATGCTGAGAAGGATACCCAGCAATACTATCATAACTAAGGAAGCGATGAAATAGGAAAGTGGATGAAATACATTCCACTTTGGGAAATAATATTCCACTAAGAAATAAAGCCCTGAAATCATTCCACTTGCAAGTAGTCCACTAAAAAGTCCATTGAATAGTGACTTTACAATAAATGGTCGGATAATAAACCAACGGGTGGCTCCTACCAATTGCATACTTCTTATGATAAATCTTTGTGAGAAGATAGCTAATCGAATTGTACTTGCAATGATGTATACTGCAATAAGAAATAAAATGACAATCAGAATAGCACCGCTAAGTGTCAGTTTACTAATTATTTTATCAATCAGCTTGATATCTGCCTCTTTATATTCTACTGCTACAACGCCATCCAACTGAGTAATCTCCTTTTTAATCAATCCAATATGAAAAGGTGTATTTTTCTCTGCTTTCACTTGAAGAATAATTATGTTTGGCAATGGGTTTTCATCTAACAACAAAGAAGGATCATGTTGCATTTCACCCTTCATTTCCTTCCATCCTTGTTCTTTTGGCACATAGGATACTAGCTTTGTGTAATCTTTCGCCTTTAAAGTTTGAAGAATAAAGTCTTTATCGGCATCATTTTTCAACTCTATACGAATTGATTGCTGCTCCTTTATTTTGTCTGTCAACTTTGAAGATTGATACATGAAATGTGCAGCCAATCCAACAACAAACAACAATAATGCCACTGCCATTATGGGTGAGGTATAATTTGTTTTTTTTCTTTTGCTCGGTTTTTCAATTTCTTCAATCATTCTTCTATTAGAATTATTAAGCACGGTATTTAATGATACAAAATTAATCTAATAGAACTTCAGTTCAGTATTAAGTAATAAACAGGATAATGTGCAATAGTAGACAAAAAAAATGCTACCCATTAGGATAGCATTTTAATAAATTTAATACAACTAAATTCCTTGTTCTTGGGGCATTGGAAATACCTTTGAAAAGTCATTCATAATTGTTTCTGTTTTCTTTGCTTCGGCTTCATCACCATTACCCTTAAAGATATTCATCATCGTGTTTAGGATATAGAAACTACGGCGAACTTCATCATTGCTACCGTCATAGCCAAGTTTCTGATAATATGTTAAGTAGGATTTAGTAGAACTGATCAATTCTAGCGCATATTTTTTACCGCTAATTTTATCTCCTGCCTTATAATAAACATCAGGTATTGTAAGATTATAGATAGTTAATGGAACACGAGTGGTAGGTAGATTTTCCATAGAAGTATTGAGTAGTTTCAATGCTTTATCTTTTTCTCCCTTCATTGCCAATGCTTCCGCACATCTTGCAAAATTGCTTCTGATATTATATGTCATACGAAGAATATTCTCATCTAAATATACCTTAGGATCTTTCATATTTCCCCACTTATACTTATTCATCAATCTATCGTACATAACATCTGTTCTGATCGGCGAATTATTGACATCACCAGAGGCATTTAACATAGGAACAATTCTATAAGCCATCCCTTCAAGTTGCATATAACTGTTGGTTCCCACAAATTCATTAGGCGAACAAGAAGCAGCAAAATAAATTGGTCGCTCCCATAAGTTGTTTGCTATGATATCCAAGATGATTAAGTTGTTTTTTAATAGTGTGGTTTGAGGGATTTCCCATTCCATTCTTTTTACCATCTTAGGTAAATCCTCTTTTGACAAAATATCCATTTTTGCTACTGCTGCAGAATCTACAGGCATGAAAACTTTTCTTGTTGGTAGGTAACTCACCATCTCTTTCTTTTCGCTATTTTGGTCAACTACTTTATTCTCGTTCTTTTCGCTCGCGATAAATTTCATTATATCACGAACATCATAATATTGATTTTGATCAAGAAGAGGACTAGCATTGTATCTAACTACATTACGGACACTAGATTTGATCTGATCCCATTTAAAAGATAGTTTAATGGGGGCACTTTCATTCATTCGGAATTGCAACTGATCGATATACCAATCTACCCCTATCAAGCTCAAATTAATTACTCTAATGTCTGGACGAATATTTTCTACCTCTTGTGCATACCACAATGGATAGGTATCATTGTCACCTTGAGTAAAGAGCACCGCATTTGGTGCACAAGATTCTAAATAATCGGTAGCCATATCTCTTGCTACATAACGATTACTTCTATCGTGATCATTCCATCCTTGTGAACCCATTAAAAATGGTGCCAGAGCACATACACCAATGGCGATCAAAGGTCCAACCATACCAACTTTTAATCTCTTATTTAAAAAATCTGCAATGGCAATAACAGCAAAACCAATCCACATGCTAAAGGCGAGGGCTGAACCAGCAAAGATATAATCACGCTCTCTTGGTTCCCTTGGTGGCTGATTCAAATAGACAATTTGCAAAATACCGGTAATTAGCCAGAACAAAAAGATGAGCGTAAAAACGGAAGGATTTTTTCTAAACAACCACACAGCTCCAAGAATACCCAATATAAAAGGAATACCGTAGAAGACATTATGTGCCCAATTGCCTTGCTCATCTTTAGGTAAGATGGTTTGATCTGTTTGTGGTGTTCCAAATGGCCTTAGCACTTTGTCTAATCCATCAATACCTGTAATCCATCTGCCTTCATCATTATAATACAAACCTTGTATATCATTTTGACGGCCACTAAAATTCCACATCAAATATCTAAAGTACATAAAGCCCATCTGATATTTCACAAAGAAGGCGATATTATCTGCCATTGAAAGATTCTCTTTGACAGCAAAACGAGGTTGGCCACCTGCCTGTGTCTTATTCATTTGATCAGCGGTGCTCTGTGCAATATCTTGCGAAGGTTGATTATCTACTACTATTACATTATCTCTATCAGTTCTATCCACAATATTATAATCGATCGTAGAGCTCCAATTTCTAAACCAGCCACGATACGCTTCTGCCTTCTCTCCTTCCATAATCACTCCTAAACGAGGAAACAACACTTCTACTCCATTTTTCCATACATACTTAAAGTTCTTCCCTAATGTCTCATATTGACCTGTAGCAATATTTCTGTATGTGATATCACCTTCGTCTTTCACTTCTTTGATATCATAATTGTCTGCCGTAAACTGAGGACCAAAAATTAAAGGACGATCACCATATTGCTCACGATTTAAGTAAGACAATAATCTATATGGATCCTGTGGTTTATTCATATTGATCGGCGTATTGGCCACTGAACGTATTGGCACCATGATATAAGATGAATTACCTATGTACAAAAATAAAATACTTAATATCACTGTATTAAAAACACGACTATTCTTGTTCATGTATATCGGAACAGCGATTAGCGCGTTTACAATAATTAACTTAAAGATTGATGCCATTGCTGCACTTGCATCATCGAATGAGGAAGAAGAAATAAGTATCAAGGAACTAACAATAACAATCAATGCCAATTGCCAATCGGCATAACCATTCTTTCTATTCGAGTAAGCCACGGCGATAAGTGAGCTGAAAATCAACAAAATGGCAAAAACGGCACCAACATAAAACGGCAACCCAAATGTGTTGACAAAAAGTTTATCAAACATTGCGGCAAACGATGGCGTACCAGAAATTACAAAGGACATTATGAGAGGCACTGAGGCAAAGGAGAGCAGCATCGCAATCAAAAAACTGAGGTGTGCATATTTATACTTCTTAAAATAATACACTACGCCAAGTATCGGCAACGCTAACAACGAAAGTAAATGGACACCTAAAGATAATCCAATAGCGAATCCAATCATGATAAACCACTTATCTGCATACTCATCATCATCTATTGAATCCCATTTAAAAATAGCCCAAACTACGAACATCAAAAAGCCAATTGATAAGGCATATACCTCACCTTCTACAGCCGAAAACCAGAAAGAATCACAGAAAGTCCCAGCAGCGGCAGCGATTATACCAGCACCGATAATTGCCACTATATTAAACAGGGTATAATCTTCTTCAGATTTGATCAAGACCTTTCTAGCTAATAAAGTAACGCTCCAAAACAAAAACAAGACGGCAAAAGCAGAAGCCAA
>CAMBZT010000064.1 GCA_945872405.1 Chitinophaga pinensis
ACAAAAATTTCTGGCTCACCTTGTACAGTCATCAATACACCCTATGTTCAAAAAATTGGCACCAAACAAAACTGGTTTGAAAACCTGCTAAGCAAGAATAAATCGCTCAAGAAATACATCAAAATGTTTACCTTTTTTAAGGGAATGAAAGCCGTTGAAAATGCAGCTTTTGCAGCGACGTATAAAACAGTATGGGTGGCAGGTCCAAGTATTGAATATGTGAAGGAAATAAGACCAGTGAATGACATTATTGAAAGCTATATTGAGGAATATTATGCACAGCTAGGAAATAGCTATCGTAAGAGTTGATATAGATATTTAATTCTATCTTCGAAGAAAAGAAATCTTATCAAAAGGATATAGCGAATGAGTCCTTATTCACTTATAAATCCCATACAGCAGTACGTTCGGAGTTTACATACTCGCGTAATTTTACCCAAAAAGCTAATATTAAATAAGGAACAATTGTAGAGCCAGCCGTAGCAAAAGAGAGATAGATAAAAAACAATCTAATATTTTTTTTAGGCATATGCAATCGCTCGCCTAAGTATGAACAAACGCCAAATGCCTTTGATTCGACAAAATATTTTAAGTTATTCATTGTGTAAATTTAACTTATTTGGTAGAAGAAAGCAATAGTCTTGAACAAAATGTATAACAAAACTAAGAAAGTGCATCTAGAAATAATACGATAAGAATATACAAATCAATCTAATCTACTAGTGCTTTTTCTTTTCTTGTTGGTGAATAACACCAACAAGGGCGAATAGGCATTGCTATGAATTGATTTTTTTTGCATCATCTCGAAACAAAATAATTACGCATCATTGGACTGTTTTATGAATCCATTTGATAGTGTGCGTGACGGATAGGAACAAGTGCCGTGCACTGTGGATAGCCTGACCATGCGTTTTTTTTGCATGGGCACGCCATTTGTATAGACATAAAAAAAGACTCAATAAACTAGGTTTATTGAGTCTTGGAGTATAGATTCTTTTAGGGAGAGACCCTGTGCTCTTTATGGGAATACACCCATTGAATAATAAGAGTTACCAATTTTATTGATCGCCACCGCAAATGCTGCTTCACGAAGACTTTCGCACTTCTTGGTATCTTTCCAAAACTTACGAATTTCCTTGTAAGCCTCAATCATGGTTTGTTCTAATCCGCTATTCACGATATCGATTTCATCGCCACCGTGGATCACTCTACCTTTCTCTTTATCACTTAATTTTTTACCAGTCATTTCTTCGATAAGGTTCACAAGCGCTTCTTGATTTTTTTCTTCGAAACGTTTGTTCATACGACCGAAACGCACGTGGCTTAAGTTTTTAAGCCATTCGAAATAACTTACCGTAACACCACCAGCATTGATATAAATATCAGGAACGATCATCACTCCTTTCTTTATCAATATTTTTTCGGCCTCTGGTGTGGTTGGACCATTTGCAGCCTCGGCGATAATTTTCGCTTTGATATTAGGCGCATTGGTCGCCGTGATTTGATTTTCTAACGCAGCAGGAATTAAGATATCGCAATCCACTTCCATACCAGCAAGATTCGTTTTCAAATTTTTAGCTCCTGGGAAATCTTTAAGAGAACCCGTTGCTTTTCTGTGATTGAAAACAGCCTGTACATCTAAACCTTTTGGATTATGGATAGAGCCTTCTTGTTCGCAGATAGCCACTACAATAGCACCATATTCTTGAATGATATTTGCCGCATGAAAACCAACATTACCAAGACCTTGAACTGCTATTTTTTTTCCTTTTAATCCTGTGGTTAAGCCTAATTTTTTCATATCATCTGCATAACTACAGATTTCGTTTAGCGCATATACTACACCACGACCAGTAGCTTCTGTCCTTCCACGAATACCATTTTGAGAGACTGGTTTACCAGTAATACAACCGTAACCATCAATTTCACCTGGTTTGAATGTCATATACGTATCAAGGATCCAAGCCATTTCTCTCTCACCAGTTCCATAATCAGGAGCAGGCACATCGATACCAGGACCGATAAAGTTTTTCTTAATCAACTCTGAGGTATAACGACGAGTTATATTTTCAAGTACTGCCTCTGGAGTATTCCTTGGAGAGATTTTGATACCTCCTTTTGCACCACCAAATGGCACGTCTACAATGGCACATTTATAAGTCATCAATGCTGCCAATGCCATTACTTCGTTTTGGTCAACAGCAAGACTGTATCTGATACCGCCTTTAGTAGGCATACGATGATGAGAATGCTGCACTCGATATGCTTCTATCACCTGATATTCGTTTCCGATTTTTACAGGAAACCTCATTTGGTAAACACTATTACAAGCTTTAATTTGATTCAATAATCCTTTTGGAAAACTTAGATGACGAGCCGCTTTTTCAAAATTATCTTCAACGGCTTGGAAGAAATCAAATTCTTCGTGTTTGTCTGTTTTTTTAACTGCCATATTTTACTAATTCTTAAATAATTGGTTGATGAAATAAAATTATTTTTTTAACTTTTTTTCTAGCTTGGAAATTTTCCTTTCTAAGTAGACCAAAAAAAGGAAGATACCAATCAAGATGATAAAAACGACTCCAATTGTTACATAATATTTGTGACTTTGTTGCACCAATTCGTTGAATGAATTACCAGCGAAAGTTGGTAAAAATAAGAAGAGGGTAAGTATTAAAGTTGAATATCTTTTTAACATATTAATTTTCAGATTCCTCAAAATTTTGAAGGGCAAATTTATATCTAATTTTTAAGGAAACAAGCCAAAATCCCAAAATAGTCCAAGCGATAACTGCTGGATAGAAAAATACTCTCATAGAACTGTCAAGGTCATAGTTACTAAAAGCAGGGTTTCCGCCATTTCCAGGATGTAGACTATCGGTCAATCTAGGATAAACAAAAATAAAGGCAATATAAATTACATAAGCAAAAATATTATATACTGCAGAAATCTTTGCTTTACGTATTGGATCATTGACTGAACCTCTCAGAATGGCATAGGCAATGTAAATCATCATTGCGATAGCAGCACCATTTAACTTAGGATCATTTGGCCATGGTTCTCCCCAGGTATAATTTGCCCAAAGCATTCCAGTGCAAATACCCAAACTACCGAATAAAAGGCCTGCTTGTGCAGCAGAAGAGGAATAGATATCGTACTTCTTATCACCTCTTACGAGATAAAAAATGGCACTTACAAAAGAAAACATTAAAATTGACACCATACAAAACCACATAGGTACATGAAAAAACAAATTACGAATTGATTCATTTAGAATTTCTCTGTTTGGGAAACCGAAAAGCTTAGATTTTTGAAGGACTGGAGCAGCACAAGCTTTTTCTTTGACATCTAGTGGTTCCCTGTTGGATGCACCCACCACTAATGCATTTCTTTGCGAAATAGTACCATTATGGTTATCAGACACAATCATGTCCATCGTTTGGTTAGAAAGATCTTCTTTACCTAGCGTATATGGCAATGTTACCATTACTTCAAGGTGTTGGTCATCTATCACTTTCACAAAATCCGCGACTATATAATGATCTTTCAATTTCAGCCAAACATTCAGTTCAGACTTGCTCTTCAAAAATTCAGTATTATATCCTACAATAGTCAAGGAAACTTGTTCACCCACTTGTGCGGTATCGGGTTCCACATTAAGAATACCTGGGCTTAGTGGTAAGATGAGTCCACCGACAAAAACACAGAAAAGTAAAACGATTCCAGTCAGTTTCCACCAATATTGAGTAAAAATTTTATTCATAAGTAACAAGTCTAAGCCCTAAAACAAAAAATCGATACCTTTTGTTTTAATCTCGCCAAAGGTAAGGAAATAAGATGATTGAGAGTATAAATAGGACAAAATTAAATAAAGAAAGTACTGCTAAATTGATCCATAAATTTTCGCTATGTTCGAGAAAAAAACATTCTCGAGAAAGCCGCATTAGATACATGATTAAAATAACCATCAAAGGCAATCCCAAGATGGCCGTAAGTGATGCATTACCTGCTTTTGATGCAATCGAGGACAAAAGTGTGAATAGGAAAGAAAAAGCAATAGAGCCCAGCAGCATCACAACAAAAAACAATGGAAAATTTTTAATTGGTGTGCCTAAGACCACTGCGAATAATGTAACACTCAGAATACTGATGACAAGCATGAGCAATACATTATATATCAATTTGGATGTAATGATAAGTACTGGTGAAATCAAAGAATAGTAATACAAATATCTATTATTGTTTTCGTGGACAAAGCTCTTGGTGATGGTATTGATGGATGCGAATAAAATGACAATCCAAAATAAGACGTTCCAATATTTCACTTCTATATTTTTTGCAGCACCTTGGTTACTTAGTGCAAGGTACAGCACAAAAATGGTGGAAAAAACATAAAGCAACAAACCAGCCAAGGCATACTTATTTCTAAGTTCCATTACTGCTTCCTTCTTGATGAGGGTATAAATCTTGTTGATGACTGACAAATGAGTAGATTTTAAATCATATATTTTAAATGCATCTTTTCTTTTAAAATAGACTTAGAAGCGTTTTATAGGTACACCATCCAATACGGCACCACCAAGTATCACATTGCTTCCTTCAAACGTGTATCCTTTCTCTACTGCAGTTGTGAATGCTTCTAAATTTGCCACTTTGGTTGTAAATTAAGTGTCAAAAATAACATTTTAGTCGCAGTATAATTAAATTATCTTTGCAGACCAAAAACCTAAATAGGTCATGAAAAACATTCAATTCAGTTTATTATTATTATTTTTTAGTAGTCAACTTATTTTCGCACGTACCTATCGCGTCTTGTTCTTGGGCAATAGTTTAACCTATGTCAATAATGTGCCAGATATGGTTGCCCAAATTGCATTGAGTAATGGCGATACTATCATTTGGGATTCGAATACACCTGGCGGACATAAGATTCTACAACATTCGACCAATCCAGTATCTCTAACAAAAATCAGTGATCAAAAATGGGATATCGTTATTATCCAAGCTCAAAGTCAAGAGACCGCTTTTCCAGATGGACAATTGGACATTGAAATTTACCCACCTGCCGAATTTTTAACCGATAGCATCCATAGAAACAATATTTGCACGCGTGTTCTTTTTTACATGCCTGCAGGCTGGAAATATGGCGATAACATGAATTGCAGTGGTTTTCCTGATATCTGTACTTATGAAGGACAATTTGCTAGAATTCGTCAAACGCATTTGAATATTTCAGATAGTATGAATGCAGGCATTATTCCATCAGGCATCAGTTATTATCGTTCTCGAGCTATTGATAGCACGATTAATTTATGGTCATCGGACAATGTACATCCAAGTATTAAAGGCTCTTATTTGACAGCTTTAAATGTCTATGCAAGCATCACAAAAAAAGCAACAGTGGGTATCGCATATATGCCAAGTGGGGTGAGTTCCATTGAAGCAAGTTATTTGCAGAACATAACAGATACTGTTGTTTTTGATAGTCTTTCGGAATGGAAATTAGATAGAGTTTTTGTGAATGATTCGGTTGATTTCAATGTTGATTTTAATTATACTTATTCTGTTTTCTCTTATGGATTTGTAATTAGTAACAATTGCTTAAGCAATGATTCAGTATTTTACATCATTCATGTAGATAATGAGAGTGATTATAATCTAGATACAATTATTGGAATGCCCGCGGATAGCATTGCCATCAACTTTTTATTTAATGACACCATTTCTTTCTGCGGTAAACATTATGTTATTAAACAAGTGCACTTGAGTGATTGTGGCATAGATACCATTACAAAAGCAAGAGATGAGTATTGTTCAGGTGTTGAAGAAATCAAATCTAAAACAGCATTTAATATCTACCCCAACCCATGCAATCCTTATTTCACAATAGCACAACTAGACCTGAGCAATCAAACTTATACCGTAGATATACAAAACATGAAGGGTGAAGTGATTCTGGAAACAAGGCTATTGGGCCATGAGTTAAAAAAAGAAATCAATGTCAAATCTTTATCTGCTGGGGTTTATCTGCTTCGAATTTTTAACGAAAGAGAAATTATCACAAAAAAAATTATCGTCAACTAAAAATATTTAAATAAAAATATCCATTCATTTATGCAAGTTTTACAATCGAAATTAGAAGAAAAGAAAGACGTTTTTTTGGCTGAGCTAATTGAGCTATTAAGAATTCCAAGTGTTAGTGCAGATCCAAAATTTGCTGCAGATGTTGTCAAAGCTGCAGAATATACTGCCAATAAACTAAAAGAGGCAGGTGCAGATAAAGTGGAATTGTGCCAAACCAAAGGCTACCCCATTGTGTATGGCGAAAAGATTGTTGATGCAAGTTTACCCACTGTATTGGTGTATGGTCATTATGATGTACAACCTGCAGATCCCTATGAGTTGTGGACTTCTCCCCCATTCGAACCTGTGGTTAAAGACGGAAAAATTTATGCTAGAGGAGCTTGCGATGATAAAGGTCAATTTTACATGCATGTAAAAGCCTTTCAACTGATGATGGAAAACAATGCTTTGCCCTGCAATGTAAAGTTCATGATAGAAGGTGAAGAGGAAGTTGGTTCAGCGAATCTTGAAACATTTGTCAGAGAAAATATAGAAAGATTAAAAAGTGATGTGGTATTGATTTCTGACACAGGCATCATTGCCAATGATGTGCCTTCCATCACAGTTGGCTTACGAGGTCTTTCCTATATGGAAGTGGAAGTAACAGGACCCAATCGCGATTTACATAGTGGCATTTACGGAGGAGCTGTTGCAAATCCAATCAACATTTTATGCGATATGATTTCTTCCTTACATGATGAAAAAAGAAGAGTAACTGTTAAAGGTTTTTATGATGATATCGATGAGGTAAGCAAGGAAGAAAGAGCCATGATGAATTCTGCTCCGTTTAGCATTGTAGATTATAAAGCACATTTGGATATTAATGAAGTAATGGGTGAGGAAGGATATACCACATTGGAGAGAACTTCTATACGCCCAACCTTAGATGTAAACGGCATTTGGGGTGGTTATATTAGAGAAGGTGCCAAGACAGTTTTGCCTTCAAAGGCTTTTGCAAAAATATCCATGCGTTTAGTCCCCAATCAAGATTCAAAAAAAATAAGCAAATTGTTTCAAGAACATTTCGAAGCTCTTGCCCCTGCTTCCGTGAAAGTAAAAGTAACCGATCACCATGGAGGAGAAGCAGCGGTAACACCAACGGATTCGATTGCTTACAAGGCAGCTGCCAAAGCAATGCAAGCCACATTTGGCAAAGAACCATTGCCCATGAGAAGCGGTGGATCAATTCCTATTGTTACCATGTTTGAAAAAGTGTTGAATACTAAATCCGTTTTGATGGGCTTTGGACTAGATAGTGACGCCATTCACTCACCCAATGAACATTATGGATTATTTAATTATTACAAAGGAATTGAGACCATCCCATTTTTCTTTCAGTATTTTACGGAGATGAATGCCTAAGTAAGGTTTAATGAGCACATTTTTTTTTAGGTTCTTTAAAAGAAGATGTCTATATTCGTTAAGAATTTTGGGAATTTAACAAAAAATTAGATTTGGCACATATTTGGATGTAAGATCATTAACAATAAAAAATAAAAATGTTCAAAAAGCTTTTAATATTAATTTTGTTAGGAACATTTGCTCTTAATACAAGTTATAGCCAGAATAGCGTCATTACTAATGCACTCAACACCGGCAATATCGCCTCCATTTCGGCATATATTGATGTGCATGTCAGTATCACTATTTTAGACAATGAGAATACGTATACCAAGCAGCAAGCTGAGATGATTCTAAAAGATTTTTTTACAAAACATCCCTCCAAATCATATGCTACAGTGCATGAAGGTACTTCACCAGAAGGCTCAAAATTTACTGTGGGCAATTTAGTGACAGCCACTGGTAATTTCAGAACCTTCTTCTTGATTAAGCAGAAAAGTAGTTCATTTATTATCCAAGAAATTAGATTCGAAGCTCAATAAGCCAGATCAGCCTAAGACTGCGCAAAGCATTCGTAGCTTTCCAAACATATCTTTTTTAAGTTGTACACTTTGGAATCCTTTTTCAATCAGTAAACTTTTAAGTTTTTCACCCATTTTTTCATTGATTTCAAAATAGACAATCAATCCCTTTTGCTGATATATGATTGCATAATCAGCAATGGCATCATAGAAAATTAGTGGGTTCTCCTCCTCTACAAACAATGCTAGATGAGGCTCAAAATCTAAGACATTTGTATGCATCGAAACCGCTTCACTTCTTCTGATATATGGAGGATTGCTGACAATGACATCAAAGCTTCCTGCTATCAAGTTGGAGGTCGTTGCATTAAGTATATCATTCTCTATGAATGAAATGTCTAATTTATTCAGTGTAGCATTTTTTTCAGCCACAAAAAGTGCTTGTTTGCTGATGTCAGTTGCTGTAATTGAACTAAATGGAAGAAATTTTTTAAGTGCAAGAGCAATACAACCACTTCCTGTTCCTATTTCTAGAATTCGTAGGTTATCTCTGTTCAAATTTTCTTCGACTACCCAATTTACGAGTTCTTCGGTTTCCGGACGTGGTATTAAAGTTGCCTCATTTACTCTGATATGTAAATCAAAAAACCAAGCTTTGCCAAGTACATATTGAATCGGCATTCCTTGTTTGAGTTTTTCTAAAGCGACTAACAAAAAATCTTCTTCGCTGTTATTCAGCGCTTGATCTCTGTTAAGATATAGCATAGAAGCAGAGTAGGAGAAGAATTCCTCTAGCAGAATATCAATCAATTTATAGGCCTCTGTTTTTTCATACAAAGGCTGCAATTGCTGAGCAGCATGTTTTCTAAATTCGGAGATGAGCATCAAAATAAAATAAAAAGTAAATGTAGCACTTTAGAGGAGCCATGCAAAGAAATAAGTTGATACGAATAATAACTTTACTTTAAATCAATGTTTCTAAATTTGCATTTCAATATAGATATAATTATGCATAGCTTTTTGTTTTATTTGATTATTGTCTTTATCGTTTTCGAATTTTGCTTTAATAGACTATTGGAGGTACTAAATAATAAAGGCTGGGAAAGAGAATTACCAGAGGGACTTAAAAATTTGTATGATAAAGAAAAATATACCAAAGCTAAATCTTATGATCAAGAAAAAGATAAAATTGGTTTGATTTCATCTCTTCTTTCTACCTGTCTCATAATTTTGTTTTTATTGATGGGTGGTTTTGCAATACTTGACGAGTATTTACGCCATTTTATACAGAATGAAATCTTGCTTTCTTTACTTTATTTTGGCATCTTAGGACTTGCCTCAACCCTAATTTCATTGCCTTTTTCTCTTTACAACACTTTTGTAATTGAAGAAAAATATGGCTTTAACAAAACTACCCCAAAAATCTTTGTTTTTGATATGATTAAAAGTCTGTTGTTAAGTGTTATTATTGGTGGGTTAATACTCTCTATCATTATCTTTATTCAAGAAAAAACAGGGGAATGGTTTTGGTTATTGGCATGGGCAACTATCTCTGGATTTTCACTCTTTTTTGCGGCTTTCTATACATCCATTTTATTACCATTCTTCAATAAACTAACGCCACTTGAGGCTGGAAGTCTTCGAACAAAAATTGAAGCATATGCTACTAAGGTCAACTTCCCTTTAAAAAATATTCTATTGATGGATGGCTCAAAACGATCTTCTAAGGCAAATGCATTTTTTAGTGGCATTGGAGGCTCAAAAAGCATTGTTTTGTTTGATACACTGGTCAATGAACTTTCAGAAGAAGAAATCGTGGCTGTGCTTGCACATGAGGTAGGTCATTATAAGAAAAAACATATCTTCCAAAGTATGGCAGTCTCCTTTTTAACAACAGCTATCACTTTGTACATTTTTGGAAGAATGATGAATAGTGATATTTTGCCGGCTATATTAGGCACCGCAAAAAGTTTCCACATTTCGCTCATTGTTTTCGGAATGTTGTATAGTCCGATTTCTCTTTTAACAAGTCCAATGATGAACTTTCTATCCAGAAAAAATGAGTATGAGGCAGACGCTTACGCGAAAGAAACCTATGGAAGTACTGCCTTGTCTTCCTCACTTAAAAAGATGTCGATCAATCATTTAAGTAATCTACAACCGCATCCTTGGTATCTGTTTTTTCATTATTCTCATCCCACTCTATTACAACGGCTGAAGGCTATGAATGAATTATAGGACAGATGAGTATAAAAAGTTGAAAATAATATTGTTTCTTATAAAGAAAGTGGTATCTTTGCACTCCAAAATTATTTTAACATGTACGCAATAATAAAGATAGGTGGTCATCAATATAAGGTTTCTCAAGGAGACAATTTGACCGTGAATAGACTTGAAGGTAACGAAGGTGATACTATTCAAATAGGTGAGGTTTTAATGGTTTCTGATGGTTCTACCACAGAAATTGGCACTCCTACACTAAGTAAAAAGATTAGTGCAAAAATTTTATCTCATGAAAAAGGTGATAAAGTAATCGTTTTCAGAAAGAAGAGAAGAAAAGGATACGAGAAGAAAAACGGTCATCGTCAGGCATTGACTAAAATATCTATTGAAGCAATCGCTTAATTATTTAAACTAAGTAAAACAAAAACACAATGGCTCATAAGAAAGGACAAGGTAGTTCGAAAAACGGAAGAGAATCGCATAGCAAAAGACTTGGCGTTAAATTGTTTGGTGGACAAGAAGCAATAGCGGGTAATATTATTGTTCGTCAAAGAGGAACAAAATACAAAGCTGGTACAGGCGTTGGAGTTGGTAGAGATCATACTTTATTTGCAACGATAGATGGCACAGTTACTTTTAAAAGAAAGGCGGACGATAAATCATTTGTGTATATCCTTCCAGCTGGTACTGTTGAAGCATCAGCTAAACCTATCGTAGCAGCTAAACCTACTAAAGTAGCAGCTCCAGTTATAGAATCAAATGAGACAAGCACTGAAGCAGATACTGCTGAATAGAAATTAATAGCATAAGCTACTACATACGAAAGCCCTTGAAAATGATGAAACATTTTTAAGGGCTTTTTTAATTTGTCTTGCAAAAAATCGGCGCATCTTCAGACAGTTACATTTATCCATTTGGTATAAAAGCTCAAGAGCAGCATCAGTTTCCTACCTCCATCATTGTGAAAGAATTTAATGTTATTGAAAGGAGAAGAATTATATAAGAAAAATAGAGTGACAGAATTACCAACTTATTTTTTGCTTTGTCAAGAATGAGGCAATGCCTTTTTTACAATCAGCGGTCATCCTAGCCTCTGCATTCATTTCAGCAGCATAATCAAGCGCCGCAAAATCTGCAATATTTTGAACAGCGCTCATCATTTTTTTTGTGAGTGTTAAAGAATCGCCACTAGCTTCCGTACATAATTTTGTGGCGAAATCCAATACTTCTTGTTTGATGGTTTCTTTACTGAATACTTCATTAATAAGTTGCGCACTTTTTGCATCGTCAGCGGAGATTAACTTACCAGTAAGTAGTAATTCTTTGGCCTTTGTTTCACCAACTTTACGCAACAAAAATACCATTACAATTGCGGGTACAAATCCAATCTTTACTTCTGTATAACCGAAGTTTGCTTCAGGTACAGAAAAGGTAAAATCTGTTACCGTGGCCAAGCCGCAACCACCAGCAATGGCATGTCCCTCTACTTGTGCGATGACTACCTTTTTATGATAATAAATAGCTGCATACAATTCTTTAAGGTGGTTAGAATCAGCCAAATTCTCCTCTAATGTATTGCTTTGTAATGTTTGTAAATACTGCAAGTCTGCACCAGCGCTGAAGACATCGCCATCAGAATTTAATACAATTATTTTTGTATTTTCATCCTCTTGCCCAACATGAAAGGCGTGTTTCAACTCAGATACAAGTTGGAAATTAAATGCATTTTTTTTCTCAGGACGACTCAGCGTTATGTATCGAATACGATCTTTAATTGTAGTAGTGATATAATCGTAAATCATTCTAGAAAAATATTGAGATGAATAGAATTATTG
>CAMBZT010000065.1 GCA_945872405.1 Chitinophaga pinensis
ATTGACAACGCCATAATAGATCGTTGTTTTTCGCTTATTAACCAAACGGAAGTGGCCTTATACTCTCCATCTGTAGAAAATGACGAGCTTAAAACAATTTACCAGGAGTCGTTGGAAATTATTTCTTTACTTGAAGAAAAACTAAAATAACGCTATGAAAAAAGTAAGCTGCATTGTGTTTCTCTTAATGATAAAGATTCTGTGCGTGGCGCAAACAAACTTAGAAAAGCTCTTTGAAGATGCCAACAAAAACTATGAGAAAAAACATTATCAAGAATGTATAGATGAGTATTTAAAAATTATTGATGCTGGTTATAGTTCAGATGTTGTATTCTATAATTTGGGCAATAGTTATTATAAGAACAAAGAAAATACTAAGGCAATCATATACTTTGAAAAAGCAATTAAGGCGAACCCGCATTATAGAGCGGCAAAAACAAATTTGTTTTTTGCACGACAAAAAAACACAGATAAAATAGCGCCTACTTCAGCTATTCTTCTTTTGAGAGCTTGGAATAAATTAAAGGATGTTTTTTCGGCAAACGAATGGGCAATAGTATCTATATTGTTTTGTTGGATTACTACCTCTTTCGCTCTATACATCTTGTTTTCGTCTGTCTTGTTTTACAAAAAAATCTCTTTATTTCTTTGTGTTTTTTCTGTTTTCCTTTGTGGGTTTTGTGGGACAATTGCTTTTGAACGTTATCAATACCTTTCATCGACAAATGAAGCAATTATTGTCTCGTCAACAGTAGCGCTAAAAGCTTCTCCTGACATCAGCAGCAACACATCTGTCTCTTTACATGAAGGAACTAAGCTTTCTTTAGACGACCACATAGGTATTTGGTATAGAGTTAAGCTTGAGGATGGCAGTTTTGGGTGGATGGAGAAAAAGCATTTTTTATGTTATTGATTCTACTATTTTTCCAGAAATTTCACAAGATGAATATAGAGAATATTGTATAAACAAAAAGGACGTTACCGAATGCTTTCCTTTTGATAAAACAACTCTAGTGTTCAAAGTAATGGGCAAGATGTTTGCGCTGACAGGACTAGAAAATAAAGTTTTCTGCGTTAATTTAAAATACAACACCGAAAAATCGATAGAGCTACGCGCAAATTATAAAAGTGTAGAACCCGGTTGGCATATGAATAAAAGAATGTGGAATACCGTGAATTTTGAACACAGCGAATTAAAAAACATAACATTAAGAGACCTCATCGATCATTCATATGAGGAAGTTGTAAAATCTTTGCCTAAACAAAAACAAAAAGAGTTATTCAATCTTAGTTAGTCCTTAGGTTTAGTTTCTTTTCGTTTTAATCCCTTTAAATATCCATATCTTTATAAGGAAAAATTTATTACATGGATCTATTATTAATGATATTTTTTAGTGTAAAAATATCTCGTCTTGCAAAAGAAAAAAAAGAATCAAGATTTGGGTGGGTTTTCAGATATCTAAGTTTGTGTTTGGGGTTTGAATTGTTTCTAATGTATGTGCTTTCCTTCTTTGTACAACAGTCAGACATTGTCAAAAAAATGAATAATAATGAAGTTATAACAAGCAAAGATTTATTGCCGCTTTTGTTTTTTGGATTTATAAGTTGCTTTGTAATCTATTTGGTATTTACTTTTTTAAAGAAAGCTCTGCTAAGCATTAATAATGATATTATTGATAGTGGTGATGACGACACTTCGCCTCCAACGCCTCCTAAAGACTTGTCTTATTTTAGATAATTCAGTTAAATGAAAGTAGATGCTGTTGTCGTTGGGCAAGGATTGGCAGGAACTTTATTGAGTTATTTTCTAATGACAAATAATAAAAGTGTGCTTGTCATCGATTCTCCTGACCACAAGTCTGCTAGCATGCATTCGTCAGGTGTTGTGAACCCAATTACTGGTCGACGGTTTGTAAAATCTTGGCTTATTGACGAAATCCTTCCTTTTGCAAAGGAGACCTATCAGTCACTCGAATTACTGTTAGATAAAAACCTTATTCAGTCTCAACAAATAAAAAAAATTATTCATTCTGTTGAAGAAATAAATAATCTTTCTGCTTCTGCGGGTACCCAAGATTATCTGCCTTATCTTTCTTCTGAAGAAATCAAACACCTTGATGAGAAACGCTTTCACAATCCTTATGGGTATTTTGAAATCCACCAATCGTTTCGAGTTGATGTGAAATCATTGCTCTCGTCCTTCCGGTCTTTTTTAGAAAAAAAAGGATTTCTTATGGATGAGCGTTTTGATTATCGCCTTTTAGATGTTTCTTCTTCTACCTACAAAAATATTTGCTTCGACAAATTGATTTTTTGCGAAGGTTATAGAAATATAGAAAATCCTTTCTTTAAGTATCTACCTGTAAAACCTAATAAAGGTCAATATCTCTTGTTAGATAGAAATCAGGTGCCTATCGAGTCTACTGTTACCGGAGCTGGTATTATTAGTCCTCTCGACACAAAAACACTTTATGCAGGCGCTACTTATGAGTGGCAGTTCGAAGACGATGGGCCCACCGAAGAGGGTTTAAAGAATTTAAAAACAAATATTGATTCCCTTGTTGTTACCCCTTATGATATTATAGCACACAAATCTGGAATCAGGCCCACATCGCCAGATAGACGTCCAATGCTAGGAGCCCATCCAGAAATGAAAAACTTAGCCATTTTAAATGGTTTTGGCGCCAAAGGAACCTCTTTGGCTCCCTACTTTGCTGAGCAATTAGTAGATCATTTGTGGAATTGCTCAAGCTTAAATCCCGAAGTGGATATTCTTAGATACAAAACATAAAAAAAGGTTGCCAAATTGGCAACCTTTTTCTACTTATAATGAGGATTATTATTCTTTAATGAATTTACCTTTTGTAGTTCCTTCATTAGACGTTACAACATAGTTGTAAAGACCTGCTGAAAGGGCTCTTACATCAACATTGCTTCCATTTAAATTTGTTGCTACTACAACATTTCCTTTTAAATCGTATATTCTAACACTTGTGTTTGTTGCATTGTTTAACTCAAAAGTTAGGGTTGCTGTTGTTGGGTTAGGATATACGTTCACCTCTATTGTGTTGATTGTTTGAATAGAACTTGGCTCTACTACTGCATCATCAAAATTTCCTTTTTTACAATTTGATGTTGAACTAACATCTAGGTCTTTAGAAGTGGTTACTCCTTCCGCAACAATAACATTAATTGTTGTAACATTTATTCCTGTTAAAGGACGTGTTGGAATAGCTTCCATTGCATATGGACTTGCAACAACAAGCATTGCTACTTTATTACAAGACAAATTATTGATGTCATCTGTTTTATTCACATAACTTATCGGGTCTGTAGAGCCAGATGTTAAATAATTAGAAACAAAAATTAAGTTGTTTCCGTGGCTTACGCCATCAATGCATGCTGTTGGAAATCTAACACTATTGATGTTTCTGTCTGAAATATACATTGAATGAAGAACTTGACCAGTTGCGTCAACTTGAATAATTACTGGAAAGTGAGCAGAAGAACTGGTTTTTTGAACTGAGCCAATAATATAGATGTTTCCGTTCTCTGTTTGTAGTACCTTTTCAAAGTCCATTGTGATGTCTAACTCTACGGGTGCGTATGTTTTTGACCAAAGGACTGTTCCGTTTTTGTCCATCTTACTAAGAATTCCTTTGTCATAGGTAGCTCCATACATGACAGAGAACATACCTGCCATCAAATAATTTCCGTCTTTAATGTCCGTAATCGACTTCATTCTGATATAATTAGATGAAGGATCTTCGTATACCTTGCTCCATAATGTAGCACCACTCAAGCCCACTCTGAAAGCATAAACGTCATCATTGTCTTTACCAATAACAATTACAGATGTGTCGTCATCACATAATGTCATTGCCATTGAAGGCATTTTGCCCCCACTACCATCATCTTCAATAATAACCACCGTATCTACATCACCTCCATCGTCGTTATTGTCACCATCATTGTCTTCATCATCATTACCATCACCGTCACCATCACCATTACCATCATCGTCTGATATTCTGAAAAGGGCCGCTTTTGAGTAGTATCCTAAATTTGCACTTACAAAAAGTTGATTATTATTGGCTACACTGATAGAATATTTTGTATAAGGATCTCCGCCAAGTAAGCCACCTGCTTCTGAATAAAATTTAGACCAGGCAACATCTCCACCGGGGGTCACTTTCATTGTTCCAAAACTTCCTGTCTGCTGATATACAGCAACACAAGCTCCGTCGTGGTTAATTTTAATATCTTGGATGTTTCCACCAGACAAGCCGTTAAAAGATTTTTGCCAAATCAAGGCACCGTTTTTGTCAAACTTAATTAGAAGCGGAGTGTTCAAATATGTTACAGGATCTTTTGAATATCCAGAAGCATAAAAGCTACCGTCAGTACTAACTGCTAAAGAGGTAAGCACGACTCCTTGACCAGAAAAAGAGATGTCGTTGGAAAAGAAATTTTGAGCATTTACTAAAGAAAAGGTGGTACAAAAAAGCACCAAAATGACTAGTTTTTTCATGACTTTAAATTTTTGGTTGTTAATAAAAATATTTTTTTAGTAATGTAAATTTATGCATAAAACATTGAAAATGCAACTATTTGATTATAAACAATTTCGATTTTTCGCTTTTGCTACAATTGCTAGCCTCTTTTTGTGCACTTATTACACGTATCTATTGCTGAGCTCTTTATCGGTTTTGTGGTAAACAATGGCATTGTTGATTGTTAAACAAATGCACATTTAATAGCTATTTTGCGGCCTTTAAAAATGCTAGCGTTGTTTCTTTAATTGTTTGCTCAATTGGCAGAAACTCATAATCAAGCAGTTTTTTGATTTTTGTGTTGTCATAATTGGTTTTGATTTTTGCCATCTCCAAAGCCTCCTTGGTCACCATTCTTTCACTCTTTGTTATGGAACTGGTCATAAAATCTAGAAAAATCGCCAAAACACCTATTAAATAATTCAATCTATATTTTGGTGGCCGCTTGTTCATGCTCTCTGAAATCAATATAAAGAGTTCTTGATAGCTCATGTTTCTTGCAGAAACGATAAATTTATCATTGTTTGTTTGTTCGTTATGCATGCAGCGTATTGCTATCTCTGCTACATCTCTAGCATCCACAAATCCTCCTATACCTTCTGTGTAAAAGGGAAGCCCTTTGTATACATTTGTAAAAAACAAACCTGTGCCGCCATTCCAATTACATCGTCCAAGAATACTTGATGGGCACAATAACACAGCATTTAAGCCTTCGGCAATGCCTCGTTGTACTTCTCTCTCAGCCAAAAATTTTGTAAGTCCGTAAGAAGACGGATAAGGATTTGTATACCAAATACTAGACTCGTCAATCAATCTATCTTCAATTGCAGGCATTGCTGAAACAGAACTGATGTGCACAAATTTTTTTACCTTATGGTGTATTGCTATATTCACCATGTTAGCTGTTCCCTCTACATTTACCTTATACATTAACTCTCTCTCACTATTACTAAGAGAAATTGTAGCAGCACAATGATATACATATTCACAACCTTTCATTGCTTCTTCTAAGGAAGGGATATCATTCACGTCTCCTTCAATCCAAGTCACCTTGTCTTCATAAGCTCCTAAAAGATGAAGGCTACTGTTTTTTCTTTTCAGTGCAATCACTTTTTCTCCCTTATCCACTAACAATTTAAGAATATAGGAACCTAAGAATCCTGTTGCGCCGCTTATTAAATTCAACTCTAAAGAAATTAAATGAAGTATAAAACTAAACAAAGAAATTGAACTTCCTCGCACAAGCAAAGCAATTTCTTTAAGAGCTCAAAAAACAAGACGGATAAACACAAGTTTGTTGTGTATAACTCCTCTATATTTTATCGTCTTTTCTTTTTTCTTTGTGACAAATCTAATATGCTTTGAATACCACATTATTGCTTTCTGTTGTTGTCGGCTATTTTCTTCTCTTGCTAATTGTTGCTTGGTATACCTCACGAGGAAGCAACAACGAATCTTTTTTTATTGGCAATCGTAATAGCAATTGGCTTTTGGTGGCTTTTGGTATGATTGGAACCAGCCTGAGTGGTGTAACGTTTGTTAGTGTTCCTGGAGGAGTAGGAACAGGAAATTTTTACTATTTTCAGGTGGTTATAGGATACTTATTGGGTTATACCGTGATTGCCTTTGTGTTAATTCCTTTGTACTACAAGCTCAATCTTACTTCTATATATACTTATTTAGAAAAACGTTTTGGAACAGGGGCGCACAAAGCAGGAGCCTCTTTTTTTATTCTGTCTCGTGTGGTGGGAGCCACTGCTCGCCTCTATTTGGTTATTAGCATTCTTCAATTGTTCATTTTTGACAAACTAAACATTCCCTTTGAAGTTACAACGATTGTCGTCTTATTATTGATTCTACTATATACGTTTGAGGGGGGCGTAAAAACAATTGTCTATACTGATACACTGCAAACAACAGGAATGCTTTTGGGTCTTGTGGTTTGCATCATTGTAATTGTAAAATCGATGAACATAAATTTCGGAGATGCGCTTACGCTCATGGACCAAAAGGGTTATACCAAAATCTTTAACACAGATATTAAATCCAGTTCGTTCTTTTTAAAACACATTACCGGTGGAATGTTTATTGCTATTGCTATGACGGGATTAGACCAGGAGATGATGCAAAAAAACATTAGCGTTAAGAACATAAAAGACGCTCAAAAAAATATTGTTACGTTTTCTTTAGTGCTTCTTGTAGTGAATTTTCTATTTCTTTTCCTAGGCGGTATTCTTTATCTCTATGCGAGTCTCAACAATATTAAGGTCGCACCCGATGATTTATTTCCCACTATAGCGTTGAGTAGCGCTTTCTCTGGTGTAATTGGTATCCTGTTTATTCTAGCGCTAATTTCTGCCTTATTTCCCAGTGTAGATGGCGCGATAACATCCCTTACTTCGTGTTTTTGCATTGACATTATCGACTTGAACAAGACAGAAAAAACAGAAAAAGAGAAGAAAAAAACTCGACTTCGTGTTCATTTTTCGTTTGCACTCTTGTTTTTCATAATGGTTATGGTTTTTAAGGCAATAAACGATAAATTAATCATTGATTTTATTCTAAAATTCGCTGGCATTACGTATGGACCACTGCTAGGTATGTTTTCATTTGGAATTCTCACCAAGAAAAAACTAAACGATAAGTTTTTGTGGTTGGTTGTTGTAGCTGCTCCCTCCCTGGCCTTAGGACTTGATGTCTTGAGTAGCCCGGAATGGTATGAAAAAAAACTACACCTCTCGTTAGGTTTGGATAAGATTTCTGCAACTCTTTTTCATGGCTACAAAATTGGCTATGAGCTTTTACTCATTAACGGTGTTTTAACTTTTCTTGGTCTTTATTTTTGTTCTCTTTTTGTTAAAGAAGTAAAGAATATTAAATCTGAAATTGAATAGTATTTATTAGTAAATTAAACAGTTATTTATTTATATGAAAACAACACCACGCCAATGGGCAGAAAACGAATATAAAGCCAGCTCTTCCTGGCTTATGTTCAAAATTATGAGCGAATTTGTAGATGGATTTGATCGCTTGGAACAGATTGGTCCTTGTGTATCAATTTTTGGGTCTGCGAGAACAAAACCAGGTACTGAATATTATGAAAAATCTGTAGAAATTGCTTCTGCCCTTTCTAAAGAGGGTTTTGGAATTATTACCGGTGGGGGGCCTGGAATTATGGAAGCGGCCAATAAAGGCGCCAAACAAACTGGTGGAGTATCTGTCGGGCTCAACATTGAATTGCCTCACGAGCAATACGCAAACCCTTATCTCGACCACGATAAGAATTTTAATTTTAATTACTTTTTTGTGAGAAAAGTAATGTTTTTGAAGTTTTCACAAGGGGTTGTGCTAATGCCCGGGGGATTTGGCACAATGGATGAGATGTTTGAAACCTTGACACTCATACAAACTGGTAAAATTGCTCGAGTGCCAATTGTTTGCTATGGGACTCGTTTTTGGACTGGCTTATTAGAGTGGGCAAGAAAAGTCATGTGTGAACAAGAAGGAAATATTCACACCGAAGATTTAGAGTTGATTACGGTCACTGACAATATAGATGAAATTGTAGGCGTCTTCAACGATCACTATGCAAACTCCTCATTAAAGCCTACTTTTTAGCTTGAACACAAATGGGAGTTAGCTTGCGACATATTATATACTTGATTTATACTCTGTTATTTCATCCATGGGGTTGGGCGATTCGAACCAGAATCCTTTTTTTGTTTTTATTTACTGGTGTTCTTGTGAAGGGTCAAGATTATCCAGCCACTGATTTTGTTGCTCCACTCAACATTCCTTTATACTTGTCTGGCGTCTTTGGTGAATGCAGGTCGACTCATTTTCATGCCGGAATGGATATAAAAACCAACCAAATTGAAGGATTGCCCGTTTTTTCAATTGGCGACGGCTATGTTTCAAGGATTAAGGTTTCTGCTTATGGCTATGGCAATGCATTATATGTTACACATCCTAATGGATACACTTCTGTTTATGGACATTTACAATCTTTTTCTAAATCGGTTGCCGCGTATATAAAACAAAAACAATACGAAAAAGAAAGTTTTGAGGTTGATGAATACTTGCCAATAAATTTTATCACTTTCAAAAAGGGAGAACAAATTGCAAAAAGCGGTAATAGTGGAGGATCGGGTGGTCCGCACTTGCATTTTGAAATTAGAGACAACTCCGAAAAAGCTATTAATCCTCAGTTTTTGGGAATTAAAATTATAGATCATCTTAAGCCACAAATTTCTGGAATAGCAATATTGAACATGGACAACGAAAGGTTTGTAAGCAATCCTTTAGTTTTTAACTGCGTTGCAAAAGCAGCTGTTTTCTCTCCTGTTAAAGACACGATAAGGATTAATTCAAATGCGGTGAGTTTTGCGATAGAAACATCAGACAAAATGGAGGGCTGTCTTGGGAAAAACGGAGTATACATTATTCAATTAATGATTGATGGAAAACCTTTCTTTAATTACACCATGGATAAGTTTGGATTCGACGAAACCAGAAATGTCGTTGGTTATGTGAATCAGAGATTAAAAGAAACCACAAACAGAATTTTTCAACAATGTTTTGTTCAACCAAACCAAAACTTTAATTGCTTTAAGTCAAATACCAATAATGGTATATACGTTTTCGGTGATGAAGGATTTCATTTAGTAGAGATTGAAGTGTTGGACTTTCAAAAAAACAAGAGCACTCTTCGGTTCTATGTTAAAAAAACAAGAGACATAGTCACGTTTAAAAAACAGGTTGTTTCTAATTCTAAAATGCTTTTACCGTTTCAGACATCTGATATTACTATAGGTGATTTAAAATTAATTATTCCTAGAATATCTCTTTTTGATACTAGCTCTGTGACCTACTCTAAATTAACAGGTAATCAATATTCTCCACTAATTCAAATAGGCCGGGCTTCGGATTGTTTTTATACACCCATTGAACTCGGCATCAAATGTTTGTTTATGCCGAATGAGCTTGAATCAAAAGCGCTCCTGACCAACAAAGCTAATGGTGCATTTGTAACTTGCGGAGGAAGGTATGAAAATGGATATCTTTTTGGTAAAGTGAAATCCCTTGGCAGTTTTATTGTTAATATAGACACTACAGCTCCACAACTACGTGCCATTAATATTATAAACAACAAGGTAATGACCAATGAATCTTCTATCAAGTTTGCTTTGACAGATAACCTCTCTGGCGTAGCCTCATATAATGCGTACTTGGACGGTAAATGGGTTTTGCTTGAGTTTGACGCCAAGACAGCTTTACTTAAATACACATTTGATAGACCCAAAGAACTAAAATCTCACGATATTGTTGTATCTGTTTGTGACGAAAGAAAAAACAACAAAACATATCGATGGAGTTTCGTTTATTAATTGACTAAATATATCTTAACAAATAGAATGACACACTTGAAAATTGGCGATAAAGCGCCAAAAATTGTTTCTAAAGACCAGAACGGAAACCCTGTATTATTAGAAAGCTTCTTAGGTAAAAAAATTGTACTCTTTTTTTATCCTAAAGATGATACTCCCGGTTGTACCGCAGAGTCTTGTAGTTTTCGTGACCATTATAGCGATTTGCAAAAAGCAGGATTAATAGTTTTTGGCCTGAGCGTTGATGATGAAAAAAAACATCAAAAATTTATTAAAAAATATACACTACCTTTTTCTTTAATTTCAGATACTGAAAAAAAAGTGGTTGAAGATTATGGTGTATGGGCAAAGAAAAAATTTATGGGCAGAGAATACATGGGTATTATGCGCACTACTTTTGTAATTGACGAAATGGGGGACATACTTTTTATAGTGAACGACGTAGACACTAAAAACGCGGCAACACAAATCCTCGAAATGATACAGAAAATCAATATTAACTAATACTTTTTTTAACCTAACACATGGTACAACCAAAAACAGCCGAAACAATTTTTCCCGTGCATGAATTTATCAAACAAAGATGGAGTCCTCGCTCTTTTAGCAATGAAGAGATAGGTGCCGAAACCTTAAAAACATTGTTTGAAGCAATGAGTTGGGCGGCATCTGCTAGAAACGAACAACCATGGCGGCTAATTGTTGGCGTTAAAGACAAAGGAGTGGCCTATAATAAAATTTTCAGCTGTTTAGACCCGTGGAATCAAAAATGGGCAACGGCGCCCGTGTTGGCAATTATTGTTGCGAAAAAACAAATAGAAGGAAAACAGAATCCTTCTTATGCCTATGATTGTGGTGCCGCAATGGCGACATTATGCCTTCAAGCCATTTCGCAACAAATCTATGTTCATCAGATGGGTGGGATTGACACCAAAAAAGTATTGACATCATTTCAAATTACCGAGAGCGAATACGAGGTAATGGCTGGAGTTGCCATTGGCAAAGTAGGAAAAGTCGAAGATCTTGATGTTTATTATCAAGAAATGGAACGCGCCACTAGGAAACGTAAAAATTTAGAAGAATTTGTTTTTGGAGATAACTGGGGAAATCCTTCATCGGATATCTTCTAGCGCTTCTTTAGTTTCTTCTTTTTTTAAGAGATTGTTATCTGTTAAGGCTTAAGCAGTTCTTTATATTCCTTTCTAAATTTTTCTACTTTAGGACTTACTACATAAACACAATAACTTTGATTGGGATTGTTGGCAAAATAATCTTGGTGATAGTCCTCCCCCAAATAAAACTTCTGAAGAGGCGTAATCTCGGTAACAATTGGGTCTGTCCATACTTTTTGAACTTGTGCCTCTAACATTGATTTTTCGGCTATTTGTTTTTCCGTTTCTGATTCATAAAATATAACGGAGCGATATTGTGTGCCTTGGTCGTTTCCTTGCTTGTTTAATGTGGTTGGATTATGAACATGCCAAAAAATGTCGATAACGTCCTTGTAGGTGATCACACTTGGGTCATATGTCAACTTTATAATTTCAGCATGGCCAGTAGTTCCAGAGCAAACCTCTTTGTAGCTAGGGTTGGTCGTTTTGCCTCCAGCATAACCACTTTCTACCTTCACAATACCTTTAAGTTCTTTATATACCGCTTCCATACACCAAAAGCACCCACCACCAATATATGCTGTTTGAAATAAATTGTCTTTCGATTCGGCGAGGGGGTTGGTTTCTGTGCTCATTTCTATGGTTTTTTTATTTGTGCTACTATTTGCACAGTTGGACAATGCAAATAAAATTATTATTAAAAAGATTCGATTCATTCTGTAAAATTATATGCTATTAAATATTCAACTTGTATTCTTTTTAAAACGTTCACTTCTGAATTTTGTTTTAAGAAATGGCTGAAGCAGAATTTACAAAATTTTTCTTTACAGAATAAAAACTAACCTCCCACCAAATAGTTTTCAAAAGGCAATCTGCTAGCAAAAGATCGCGCTAAGGTAAGGTCGTCTGTATATT
>CAMBZT010000066.1 GCA_945872405.1 Chitinophaga pinensis
GGTCCAGCAGATATGCTATACACAAGTGCATCGCAATCAACATCACTTGCAGTAATCTGAAAACTTGTGTCATTATCTCTATATAGATTAACAAAATAATTAGAGGTTATTGGTGCATTATTTGAGTCGATATAAAAATCAAAAACCGAAGCAACCCCTTGTTGAAATGAATCAATCATGATATTGCCACTATCATTAGTTCTTATAAATGTAGAAGTATAGGCTGTCCAATCTTGATTTAAGAAATAAAATTCATTGCTTGCTTCATCCAATTTTATTTGGGTAAAGGCAAGTGGGAAAAGACTTGTGTAAACATGAGTAGTCACATCAAATGATGCTAAACCAACATAATCTGAAAAGTAAATTTTGTTGCCTATGATACCGTTCGCAGCATCAATTCCTGTGTTATAGTAGTGCGTAAAAGTGTTCATAGTCAAATCATATTCTGTAATCTTATCATAATCAGCAATACAATACAATTTGTCAGCATTGAAAAATACATTGTTAACCACTTTCGCTAATGTATCTAATTTAATAAATCGTTCAAATAAATTGGTTGCTAAATCAATGACTGCTATAGTACCACTATCTGTGTATGCGGGCCAACTGCCACTTACCGCCACATATGCTTTTCCTCCACCAATTGCAATACCATTACTTTGCTGATTTACTTCAGGTATTGAAGCAATTAATGAAAAATCATTTTTATCGTAGATTTCCACGAAGTTACTATCCGCCCCAAATGCACGACTCACTATTAATTTATCGTTGCTAATTTTCATTTTCTGAAAACCTGAAATTACTATACTATCTAGCTTTTGAGGACAAACAACGTTATATTTATAGATGCGATCTTTGAAAGGGTCTGCATTGCCAACATGGATATAGGCATAGTGACCATCGTTCAAAACATCATTGGTAAAATCTCCTAGAATAGAATCGAAGTATACATAATTTTTAGTACTAGGCTCATACTTAGCCATCTTCACTAAATTGCCAGGAGACCCGTAATTGTTACCTTCTACGATGATAGCTCCCTTGTTAAAAGTTTGAGCGTTTAAAGAAAATGTAGTGATGCATAGCACAGCCGCAGCCAAAGAAAGAAAACTTTTTTTCATGTTTGTTTAATTGAAAAAAATGATAAATAAGGTAAAACTACCTACATCATATTAAGACTTTATACCCGAAGTCGAACATATCATGGTTGCATTGGCAGGTCTTCTGACTTGTCCTGCTTTTGTTACCTTCCCATTCATCGAAACGAACAGTGGTTAATTGAACAAAAGCTTTTGTTAACACAGGACTTACAGCAGCGGGAACTGTTCCGGATTTGCACTCGGATTCCCTATTAAGCGATATAAAATGAATTTACATCAGCACCATTGCTCCTGTAAAAGTACGCATTTTTGTTTTGAATAATTGTTTTTTATGGAATCTAGGATTTGACAACAAAAATCTATGATTTGACAATTGTTTAGATTTGACAACTTTAAAATAAAAATAAATTACCCTTTCTCGATATAATGTATCAATTTTACATCGTTATAGGTTTTCTTTTTAAGAAATGAAAATGGGAATGTCGTGTGAGTCGACAACACTACCCGGTGCTGTAATTCCGGTTCTGATTTAAATAAAAAATCAGGATATCTACCACAACCACTCATCGTTTGGATACTTGATGGGGAAGGAGAAACGGATAAGTCAGAAGACCTGCCTTTAACAAATTTTTTATCATAAGCTTTCGGGAATAAAGGCTTTGAGATAATGTAAAGAGTCACTTTATCTTATTTCAATAAACTATTTTCAGATAGCTTCAACAATACATGAATGTTGGAGTACGAAGAAAAAAAATGCGAACGTTGCAATAATTTGTTTGAATGCAAGGCTGAGCAGATTGCTCAATGTCATTGCAATACAATCCCTTTATCTATTGCAGAGAGAAAATTTATATCCTTAGAATATAAAGATTGTTTGTGTAACTCCTGTCTAAAAGACATGAAAGCAAATTATGATCAAATGCCGATGAGCTATCAAGAAAACCAGTATATAGTATTCACAGAAAAGTATCATCTCGAAAGAGGCAGTTGTTGTAAAAGTGCATGTAGACACTGTCCTTATGGCTTTACAAATAAAAAAGTATTCAATGCTAGTTTTTTAGGATCATGAAAAAACCTTACTTAATTTTTTTATTCTCTTGTTTTAGCATTCTACTGACAGCCCAATTTGCGCCATCTGCTGGTCAACCTGGCTCAACTGCTATTGCTAAAGATGATATTCGTATAAGTGCATGGGCAACTGCAAGTGTTGTTGAGCGAGGATGGATAAATATACAAGACACTACAATAGGAAAAGCAACAGTTGGCAACACTAGCGCTGTTTTAGGCGAAGCTTTAAGTGCAGGTGTGCTGAGCTTAGGCGATGGAGGCATAGTCACCTGTTCATTCCTTTCGGGTATTATCAATAACGCTGGTTATGATTTTGCAGTCTTTGAGAATTCTTTTCAAGATGATTTTTTAGAACTTGCTTTTGTCGAAGTGAGTAGCGATGGTATAAAATTTGTTCGTTTTCCTGCAACCTCATATACACAAGACAGTATGCAGATAGATACTTTTGGTCTGATCGATGCCCGTCACATCAATAATTTGGCCGGTAAGTACAAAGCAGGTTATGGTACGCCTTTCGATTTAGACGAATTGATAGATTCGGTTGGGATAGATTTGAATGATATTGTTTATGTAAGGGTAGTAGATGTGGTGGGCAATATTAACCCACTTTATACATCCTATGACCATCAAGGACACAAGGTGAATGATCCTTGGCCAACTCCTTTTCCTTCTTGCGGTTTTGATTTGGATGCTATTGCTGTAATGAATCCAAAGTATGATTTAGGTATAAAAAATTCTATGAACACAAACAATTGGAATGTTTATCCAACACTTTTCGATCAAATGATTTTTGTGCTAAGTGAAGTGGATCAAAACTTTGAACTGATAAATAGTTCAGGCCAAAAAGTGGGTATACTAAACTCCAATCAATATATTGATGCTGCACTATATGCATACGGTCTATATCTTGTTAGAAATCCCACTGACAATAGTTATATAAAAGTTGTTAAACAATAAAAGAAGCAGATGGTTTTTCATCCGCTTTTATTTAAATAGCAATCCAACATTAATCAAAATAACTTTTTGTTTCAATCACAATTACTCCTCCAGAGCAATCACCATACTTCGCAGGAATACCACCTGTATACACCCTCATATATTTGATAGAACCTACTGGTAAACTTACATCACTCATTGTGTAAACACCGTCAATCATAGTTCTTGTTGCAGTTGGTCTGCTGCCAGCGATTGAAATATCTCCATTTTCATTCACATTTACTTTTGGACTTAATTCGGCAATGTCTTCAATTTTTGTTAGACCAGCATGCTTCATATCTATCGCTTTGATATAAATTCCGATATTGTTGTCATAGGGATTAATGACTGGAGTATAGCCACCTTTTACTTTGCCAACCACATTTACCTCTGCTAACAAAGTATTTAAATAAAAATCGAGGGGCACGATTTGATCTGTGCTCACGCTTATTTTCATAGCAGTATCTCTATGACCATTGCAGTCTGCAATAACCATATAAGAGCCATTTGGTAGGCCGCTTGCATCATAGCTGCCATCTGTATTGATCGGATAGGTCTTTGAAAATCCCGCATTTTTAATGATGATGGCACCAGAAGCTAATGGTTCCTTAGAGGAATATTCGTAGACCGTTCCTGTGATTACTCCTGCAAAAGCAATTGATTGGATTAAAATCAAGTACAAAAGGTTTGCGAAACAAAATTTACTTTTCATGATATGGAATTTAAGAATTTAAAAATTAGTATTATTTAAGATGCTCTCTTGATTAAAATGAGTTCTTTTGTATGATTTTTATTTTCATGTTTTAATTGTTTAAGCAAAACTTATAGAATTAGGATTCAGTTTTATTATTATTCCATAAGAAAGTTTTGTTTTTTTGCATTTAATGATAAATAAGTGACAATAGTATGCAGAAGTTTATTCCTATTTTTCCTCTTCAACTGGTCGTATACCCTAGGGAAAAGCTGAACCTACATATCTTTGAACCAAAGTATATAGCATTGGTTAATGATGCGATGGCAGTGGAAAAGCGATTCGCAATTCCCCCCTACATAAAAAATAGCATCAGTGAATATGCGACAGAAATGGAGATTGTTTCTATTGAAAAAACCTATGAAGATGGTCAGATGGATATAAAAACAAAGGGAGTCGGTATCTTACGAATTCTTCATGTAGTGGAGGATGTGGATGAAAAACCATATTATGGTGCGATTGTCAAAGAAGTGATGTCACCAATAGAAGATAGAGTCAAATTGAGCGACGATTTTATTGATCTATTGGAGAAGATGAAGGATTTGTTACAACTAAGTAAACCACTTTTTTTAGATTATACAACTTTAAATGCCTATGATATTGCCCCTTATGTTGGGTTTAGTATCGAGGAAAAATATCGTTTGCTGTCTATTCCAGACGAAAAATCGAGACAAAGCCTTATTTATTATCATCTTAAGAGTTCCTTGTTAAGTATGAAAAACAAAGTAGAGATATTGAATAAAATAAAAATGAATGGACATTTTAGAAACGAAGTCCCTCCTAAATTAAAGTAAATTGCTGACTAAAATTATTGGTATCCTGTTGATTGTGATTGGGTCCGCCTTCAAATATTCGTGGTTAACTGTCATCGCTGCGGAATCTAATTTCGGAATTTTTTCTGCTTTTGCAATCAACTTTTCTGGTGGAGTGCTTGGTGTTTATTCTTTCACTTTTTTAGGTGAATTTTTAAAGAAATGGTTTTTAAAACAAAGACGCGAGAAGGGCATGTCACCTACGCCTGTGCACAGTTTTAGAAATAAGTTTCTGGTTTTTTTGAGACGAAGATTTGGTTTGAAAGGAATTGCTTTTCTTACACCAATTTTGTTAACTATCCCCATTGGTATAGCAATAGCGTTAACGATTACAAAGGACAAACAAAAAATAATTAGATATACGCTTATTTCATGCTTTCTATGGACAGCCGTAATTATTATTCCTTATAAATTGTTTCATGTTGATTTGAGTGAATGGATAGTATCCTTTATTAGATCAATTTTTTAGATTAGAATTTCTATTTTTGTAACTTAATTTTTCAAATGGAATTCTTTTCACTGGTCACTAATTATTTTGCTTCTGTTCCAACCCAATGGGCAGATTTTACGCAACATTTTATAGAGTTTCTTCCGATTATTGGAATGCTTATTATCATAGAGAGTTTATTGTCTGTAGACAATGCCGCAGTTCTTGCGACGATGGTCATGGATTTACCCAAGGAACAAAGAGAGAAAGCACTGAAGTATGGTATTTTTGGTGCTTATTTTTTTAGAGGAGTTTGCTTGATTTTAGCTGGTTTTTTAATCACCGTTTGGTGGTTAAAACCTATTGGTGGTATCTATTTACTTTACTTAGTTTGGGATTGGTACAAGAGCAAAAAGACAGTAGAAAAAGAGGACGATTTATTAGATAAAAACAGCAATTGGTTATACAGAATTTCAGTAGGTTCTATTGGTAGCTTTTGGGCAACAGTTGCGTTGGTTGAATTGATGGATTTGGCGTTTTCTATCGACAATGTTTTTGCAGCAGTGGCCTATACCCCAAATATTATAGCGATTTGGATTGGCGTATTTATAGGTATTTTAGCGATGCGATTCGTGGCGCAGGCCTTTGTAAAACTGATGGAAAAATATGACTTTTTAGAAACCTGTGCCTTTGTTGTAATAGGTGTTTTAGGAATTAAATTGTTACTTTCTGTATTTGAGCACTATATGCCAGATGCGGCTTTTAGCCATTTTTTAGGAAGTCATACAGCAGATTGGTTGATTTCTGGGCTTACACTAGCTATCTTCTTTGTGCCTCTGTTTACAAGCCTCTTGTTTAATTTTCCTCGACGACAAATCAAAGAAATTGAATCTTAACTTTTAGCATTTTAATAACGCATTGCATCGATTATTTGCGTAACTGATAGGAGCTAGCTACCTTGTAGCGCGAATAGCAGGACCCAGCACGGCTGTTTGTGGCTGGGATATGCCCGAAATATTCACTAATGAACAAACATGCTTTTCGTGTATTCTATTTTGTACATTATTTATCTACTTACGCACAAATGTTGATTATTCTTTGGCTTTAAAATTTAAGGCATTCCCTTTCCTTATTATCTTTGTTTGCTAAAAATTTTGGGAAAAGCAATCAACGAGCCAGGTAAAATAAGGTATCTTAAAAAGTAGCAAAGCAAACAAAAGGTAAATAATATGGCATCACAAGAAGAATATACAGAAGAAAACATCCGCTCGTTAGACTGGAAAGAACATATGAGATTGCGGCCGGGTATGTATATTGGAAAGGCCGGTGATGGATCTTCTCAGGATGATGGCGTCTATATATTAATCAAAGAAGTGATAGATAATTGTATTGATGAATATGTGATGGGCAATGGGAAAAAGGTCGAAATTACTGTAACTAAAGAAAGTGTAGAAGTTCGTGACTATGGTCGTGGTATTCCCTTGGGCAAGGTGATTGACTGCGTTTCTCAGATTAATACAGGTGGTAAATATGATAGTAAGGCTTTTAAAAAAGCAGTGGGATTGAATGGTGTGGGAACCAAGGCTGTAAATGCTTTGTCGGTGTATTTTAAGATTGAGAGTATTCGAGATGGACAGAAAAAAGTAGCCGAGTTTAAGCAAGGAAATTTAACTGTTGATCATAAGTTGCAGAGCACTAATGAACCAAATGGTACGCGGGTTTTCTTTACGCCTGACACTGTTATTTTTAAGAATTATCATTTTATACCTGAATATTTAGAAAATCAAATTTGGAATTACGCCTACCTCAATGCAGGTTTGACACTTGATTTTAATGGTCAAAAATACATTTCTAAAAATGGGTTGCATGACTTGTTGAGCCGAAAAGTGGATGAGGAATCTGCTATTTATCCGATTATTCATTTGAAGGGAGAAGATATTGAGGTGGCCTTGACTCATGCGCATCAATATGGCGAAGAGTATTACTCCTTTGTAAACGGACAGCATACTGTGATGGGTGGCACCCATTTAGGCGCATTTAGAGAGGCGTTTGTAAAGACGATTCGAGATTTTTACAAAAAAGATTTTGAGGCGGTAGATATTCGTACTTCTATTGTAGCTGCAATAAGCATTCGCATTCAAGAACCGGTTTTTGAGTCGCAAACAAAAACAAAGCTTGGAAGTAATACAGTAGAGGAAGGCACCAGCATGAAGGCTTTTGTAGGTGATTTTTTTGGTAAGCATTTGAATGATTATTTGCACAAAAATCCTGCTGTGGCCGAAGTCTTACTTCGTAAAATTAACTTGAGCGAACGTGAAAGAAAAGACATGGCTGGTATTAAAAAACTGGCTCAGCAGAGAGCAAAAAAGGCCAATCTTCATAACAAAAACTTGCGAGATTGTCGAGCTCATTTTAATGACGAAAAGGGGGCACGAAAGCTTGATACTACTGTCTTTATTACAGAGGGAGATTCTGCTAGCGGTTCCATTACCAAAGCGCGTGATGTAGAAACGCAAGCGGTATTTAGTCTTAGGGGAAAACCATTGAATTGCTATGGGCTTACCAAAAAAGTAGTGTATGAAAATGAAGAATTTAACTTATTGCAGCATGCTTTAAACATAGAAGAAAGTATCGAAGATTTGCGTTACAATAACGTGGTAATAGCGACCGATGCCGATGTAGATGGCTTGCATATTCGATTATTAATACTCACTTTTTTCTTGCAGTTTTTCCCAGATTTGGTGAAGAATGGACATATAAAAATTTTAGAGACGCCGCTGTTTAGAGTTAGAGACAAAAAAGAAACCATTTATTGTTATAGTGAGGAAGAGAAACAAGCAGCCATTAAGAAACTGAAAGGCAAGCCAGAAATTACTCGTTTCAAGGGTTTGGGTGAGATTAGTCCAGAGGAATTTGAAGCATTTATTGGGGATGATATCAAGTTGACGCCTGTGATTCACAGAGATAATTCGTCCATCAAAAAGATGCTCGAATATTATATGGGCAAGAACTCGATGGAGAGACAATTGTTTATTATCAATAACCTAAGAATAGAGTTAGATGATTTGGTAGAGGTAGAAGCGGTGGAGGAATTGGATTAATTTGAGAATTGTTTAATTTGAAAATGGATGAATTTGAAAATTTGAAAATGGTTTGATGTGGGAATTTGTGATTTGAAAATAATATTGAAAAAGTAAGATGAGCGAAGCAGAAAAAAATGAATTAAATATACATTCTATACAAGTAGATGACTTATATAAGGATTGGTTCTTAGATTATGCTTCATACGTGATATTGGAGCGTGCTGTTCCAAACATTGAAGATGGTTTAAAACCAGTACAGCGCAGGATTTTTCATGCCATGAACGAGATGAATGATGGCCGTTATAATAAGGTGGCAAACATCATTGGACAGACGATGCAGTATCATCCACATGGAGATATGTCTATTGGAGATGCCTTAGTAAACCTCGGGCAAAAAGACTTGATGATTGACTGTCAGGGTAATTGGGGTGATAATAGAACAGGAGATAGAGCGGCAGCACCACGATATATTGAAGCACGTCTGTCGAAATTTGCGTTGGATGTTACTTTCAATCGTGATTTAACTTTGTGGCAAAACTCCTATGATGGTCGTAAAAAAGAGCCAGTGACGCTTCCTATGAAGTTTCCACTATTGTTGGCGCAGGGGGTGGAAGGTATAGCCGTTGGACTTTCTACGAAAATTTTGCCTCATAATTTTTGTGAGTTAATTGAAGCAAGCATTGAAATTCTAAAAGGCAATCAACCTCATATTTTTCCTGATTTTCCGACAGGTGGCATGATGGATGCTACTAATTACAATGCAGGCGAAAGAGGTGGTAAAATACGAGTAAGAGCAAAAATTGAAGTGATTGATAAATCGAATTTAGCCATTCGTGATATTCCTTTTGGCGTTACGACTACTTCATTAATCAACTCTATTGTAAATGCCAACGACAAGGGGAAAATAAAGATAAAGAAGGTAACCGATAATACGGCTAAGTTGGTAGAAATTGCTATTGAATTGCCTACTGGAATTTCACCTGATGTAACCATTGATGCGTTGTATGCTTTTACAGATTGTGAATCTTCTATTTCGCCAAATGCATGTGTGATTATTGACGAAAAACCGAGGTTTCTATCTGTCGATGAAATTTTGAAAATTTCTACCAAAGAAACAAAGGAATTGTTAAAACGAGAGTTAGAGATTAACTTGAAAGATTTGCAAGAACAATGGCATTTTTCTTCCTTAGAAAAAATATTTATCGAGAAAAGAATCTATCGCGATATCGAAGAGGAAGATACCTGGGAGGGAGTCATAAAGGCGATTGATAAAGGGTTGAGTAAATATAAAAAGCTTTTTTTTAGGGTAATTACGGAGGAAGATATCCTGAAATTGACTGAAATACGAATCAAAAGAATTTCAAAATTCGATGCATTTAAAGCAGACGAGCATATTAAAAAGTTAGAATCAGGTATTACTGAAATTGAAAATCATTTAAAGAACTTGACAAAGTATGCCATCAAATATTTTGAGACATTATTAAAGAAATATGGCGTTGGTAGAGAAAGAAAAACAGAGATAAAACTGTTTGACACTATTGAAGTAAAGATGGTAGCAGTTGTCAATAAAAAGTTGTTTGTGAATAGGGTAGAAGGTTTTGTTGGTATGGGCTTGAAAAGTGATGAGTTGGTTTGTGCTTGTTCCGATATTGATGATATCATCGTCTTTTTGAAAAGTGGAAAGATGATTGTGAGCAAGGTAGGTGAAAAGAAGTTTTTTGGTAAAGATATTTTACACGTTGATGTATGGAAAAAAGAAGAAGATAGGAAAATCTATCATATGGTATACACAGATGGTAAAACCAAACGAACATTTGTCAAAAGATTTGCAGTTACTGCTATCACAAGAGATAAAGAATATGATTTGACTAGTGGTGAGGTGGGCTCTAAAGTACTTTATTTTTCTGCACAACCCAATAGCGAATCTGAATTGATAAACATTCAGTTGCATCCTGCCGCCGCAGCAAAAAATAAGGTTTTTGATTTTAATTTTGGTGAATTAGCAGTGAAAGGGCGCCAAAGTCAAGGGAATATCATAACTAAGTACCCTGTAAAAAAAGTAGAATTCAAATCGAAAGGGCAAAGCACACTTGGTGGCGTAGATATATGGTTAGACGAGACGGTTGGTCGATTAAATAAAGAGCAACGTGGTCGACATTTAGGAGTATTCGATACAGGAAATCATATTTTAGTATTGTACAAAAATGGTGATTATGAGTTAACCAATTTTGAATTGACCAACAGATATGATTTGGATGCCATTCAGGAAATAGTAAAGTATCATGCTGGTTATGTTGTTTCAACTGTCTATTACGATGGTTCTAGCAAAAACATTTATATCAAACGATTTAAAATCGAGGCTTCAGTAGAAGGGAAACGCTATCGATTTATCACCGAGCATAATGCATCAAAAGTGATGGTATTAACTTTAAAGAAAAATTCTCAAATTCAGTTTACGATACTAAAAGGTAAGACCAAGGATAAAGAAACAGAAACACATTTTATCAAGGACTTGATTGAGGTGAAAGGATGGAAGGCATTAGGTAATAAGTTGACTTATTTTCCTATTCAAGGCGATATCAAAGAATTGGTAAATGAGGAGGAGAGCGAAGAAGAAACGTACTCTTCATCAGGAAGAATTGTAGGTCCAGATTTTGATGGCGGAGTGGAAGATGCAGGTGAGCAAGGAGAATTATTCGAATAGTTAGTTTTCTATTTCAGCACCTCTGCCGCATAAAATTCTTTTATTTTATGATGCCCTGCATTAGAAAAATGAATGCCGTCACCAAACAAATAATAGTTTTCTAATTCATCATTCTTATCGAAAACAATACTCGCATCTGTCATTGATGGTGGATTTTTGTTGAAGTTTTTTAGGGCAGTAGAAAGGAGCTTAAATTCTATAGAAGGCCTGTTTTTTTGTTCTAACTGCGATAGATACGGCAATACAACGATATTAAAATCTATCTGATGCATCAAGCAAATGAGCTGAATTTGAGAAATTTCATTTACCACTTGTTTTAGTTCTCTGCCATTGTCGGTATAGAATTTTTTATCATAGTCATACATAGCAAGTGGTCGATCTAACAATAATCCTTTTAATGCAATATAGGTTCTGTAGTGCGTTTTTATAAACTCTAATATTTTATAACGTGGAGTAGCTTGTTCTATAAAGGTTTGACCATAGATATCATTTAAGCAATAAAACAATGTAACATGGGTTATCTTCAATGCATTTCTGTCATTCAGTATCAACTGTCTAATCACATTTTTGTAATCAACTACAGAGTAGCCAATCAGTGACGGATTAAGTATGTTGACAGAATCTGTCTCATGAGAGATTAATGCGCTAAAGGTAGAGTCATCATCAACACCAACCCCCATGGTTACAGAATCACCAATATGCAGCCAGGTGCTTTTCTTTTTGTTAAATCGATGCCCATTTCTTCTGCTTCTATTTTCATCGAT
>CAMBZT010000067.1 GCA_945872405.1 Chitinophaga pinensis
ATAAGTGCAGGTGCGGAATATTGCGTGTTGAGCCCCAAAGTGAATGATTCTATTTTTCCCCCTTCCTTTTTAATCTATAATGAAGATAAAATCAATTACGTGGTTTTTGATTTGAATGACGAAAATGGTAAGGTCACTCGCTACGCCCGTCCTATAGTGATCGAAGATAAAATTGCGGCAGGTATTGTAGAAGGCTCCATTTGGGAAACTTTCGATAAAAATAATATCAATCCTGATATCGCTTCTCAGTTATCAGATATTTTTGCCTATACCCTAAACTTTTTCAAAGTGAAGAAAGGCGACAAGTTCAAAATTATGTATACCGAAAAATTAGTGAACGGTGAGAGCATTGAAATTATGGATGTGAAAGCCGTTCTGTTTAATTATGGGGGTAAAGAATATTATGCTTTTGCCAATAAGAATGGCAATAAAACGGACTATTATGACGAAGAAGGTAAAAGTTTAAAAATGAAATTTTTGATGGCACCGGTGAAATATTCACGCATCAGTTCCAAATATAATACACATCGCTTGCATCCTGTAACCGGCGTGGTAAAAGGACATTTCGGAACAGACTTCGCAGCTTCTCAGGGAACGCCTATTTTTGCCACAGCATCTGGTGTGGTGGAGGAAGCTAAATTCGGCGTATACAATGGCAATTATGTAAAAATAAAGCACGACAAAGTCTATGAAACACAATATCTACATATGTGTCGAATTGCCAAGGGCATGCGACCAGGTAGAAAAGTGTCGCAAGGCGAAGTGATTGGATATGTTGGTAGCACAGGCTTAGCGACAGGTCCACATGTTTGTTATCGTTTCTGGAAAAACAAAAAACAAGTCGATCCCTTCAGAGAAATGGGTGCCAAGGCATCATTCATGTCAAAGGCAGAGCAAGATGCATTTATCGCCAACATTCGACCTGTGAAAGCAGAATTGGATGCATTCGATTATACTGCTGCCCATCCAGTGCTCGATACCTTTATGGTAAAAATGCCTATGGATAAGGATTTGATTGTAGCGGTTGAAAAAGGGAAATAATATTTTGTAGCGCTTTCCTGCTCCTCACTGCTATCTTTTTGCTGAGTGCAAGTGCAAAAAGGATATTCGTTTCGATCAGGGCTAAGCATTTGTTTTCAATAAGTTTCTTATCCTTTCTTCAAAGTTTCCACTTTATCTACTTTATGTGCAGGAATTTTTTCTTGACGAAAATCTACCGTTCCCGAAAAATAAAAAAGCCTTGTATATGATTATATACAAGGCTTTCTATTCATTAATTGTGCCCCAAGTGGGAACAAAACAAATTTTTTAATCTATTGTGTAATAAGCAATTATAGTCATTTTTTAATAGTAAAAGTACATTAGGGGGACAAAAAATGAATTATCCTATGAATTTCGGTTCCTCTTCAATCAAATCAGTAGTCATACAAAGTGGAATACTAGTAAAATAATGAGGATGTTTTTTTTCCCACAGCGTGATAATTTCATCTCTATATTTTTTAGCTTCCTCCATTGAATCGGAAACAAAAGAACAATCTATTAAAAAAATACCTTTCACTTTGGCTTCTTCGTTGATGTAGTATTTAAAAGAATAGTTTTTCATCTTATGGTGTTTGGTTAAAAAAAATATTCAATAAAGAATTTTATTTGGAATGGTCCATTAAAATAAGGTCTTTATACTGCGTTTTCCAGCCATTCACAAGTTTTTCTTTTTCTTCTATACTCACAGTATTTTCGTACAATTTTCCACGTTCTCCATTACTTTCTAAGAATAATTGATTATCTATCAAGAGTATGTTTACCATATTTTCTCCCGCTGTAGGTGATTTTGATATTGTACACAGTTTATTATTTAGCATAAATCATCGTTTAGGTAAAGATAACAACAATATTTAAAATACTTGAATATCTTCGGAAAAATGCGTATTATCTTTGCAATATTATTTACCTAAAACATTAAACCATGATAAACCCAGTTATAAAAACATTTACAATAAAGAACGGTGAAGTATTCCCAAAAGATTCACCACTAGAACAAATAATGATATTAAACGGAGGAACTTTAGAAGTAAAAGTACATGAACCAAATAATGGGGATGGTATAACTGTATGCTATCAAGCAAATAATGGATATGCAAATTTGTTCCCTCTTAATTCTATTTATGCAAAAGAGCAATTAAAGGAAAATGGTAATAAGTTTAAAGTAGAATCAAATCTTTGTAACTATTTTATCATGCTAAAGTCAAATTCTGAAATAGAAAAAACTATCACCATTACTTACAAGGAAAATTTATTGTAAAAATATCCAGTTAAACAATTATCTAACTCTATTGAAGAATAGGTTAATTGGACCAGTGTATAAGACTATTCAACATCTATTTTATCAATTTCTTTCATCAATTTATCAGTTTCTGAAAGTGCAACAATTATTTTTTGATAGTGTAGAATATCATCAAACTCTAATTTGCGTTCTTTGCGGTCCTTTAGCCACTTTTGAGCAGGTTGGTAGCCACCAATATAAAACTCCCAAGAAATTAGCGGTACATGGCTAAAATACTGTGTTTCGTTGATGTAAACTTTAACCTCTTCAAATTTAATTTTGCCAACTATGTTATTTCCATTTTTTAAATAGATTCTTATTTTATTTTAATATGTCTTAGGTTTGTTGAAAGATATACGCAGATACAATCTGAAACAAATAGTTTTACAACATCAAAAGAAAAATATTAAACATGGACTTCAAGGACCAAATCAAGCAACTAGGCGAACGTGTAAACAATCTAAAGGACCAAATTCAAACAGAAGAAGCAACAAAGAACGCATTTATAATGCCTTTTCTCCAATCTTTAGGTTATGATGTATTTGACCCTAGAGAGGTAGTGCCAGAGTTTATTTCAGATATTGGATTAAAAAAAGGAGAAAAGATTGATTATGCAATATTCAAGGATGGTAATGTTACGATTCTTGTGGAGTGCAAACATTGGAGAGAAAATCTTGATATTCATGATGGACAATTATTGCGATATTTTCATGTATCTAAGGCAAAGTTTGGTCTTTTGACCAATGGTATTACATATAGGTTCTATTCTGACCTTGTAGAGCCTAATAAAATGGATGAAAAACCATTTTTAGATTTCAATATTACTGACATCAAAGAAAATCAAATTGAAGAACTAAAGAAATTTCATAAATCTATTTTTGATTCTGAAAGTATTGTAAACACCGCAAGTGAATTGAAGTACACAAATGAGTTGAAACAATTATTTCACAAGGAGTTAAGCAATCCAAGTCCAGAGTTTGTTAAACATTTTGCTAAGCAAGTTTATCCATCAAATATTTCTACTAAGATATTAGACCTCTTTACAAATTTGACTAAGAAGTCAATTCAGCAGTATATTAGCGACCTTATTACAGAAAGACTTAAAGTTGCACTGACAAAGGAGGATGAAACAACGAAGGCACAGGAAATCGCCAATAAAGAATTTTCTAAAGATGATTCGAGTAAGGTAGTCACTACAGAGGAAGAACTAGAGGGTTTTATGATTGTCAAATCAATTCTAAGACAAAAAGTTGAATTGAGTAGAATTACTCAAAGAGATGCACAGTCTTACTTTGCTATTCTTTTAGATGACAATAATCGTAAACCTATTTGTAGATTGTACTTAGGCAATAAAAAATTTATTGGCGTATTTGATGAGCAAAAGAAAGAAGTCAAGTCTGAGTTATCGTCACTTGATGACATTTACAAGTATGCGGACCAACTATTGAGGACTGCTGAGGAATATTCTTTGAGAAATTAAATTTGTATTTAAAACTTGAATCTTGCACATGTTTAGTATAAGACTACAAAAAACATTTTTTTAATATTTAAAAGTTTTAGCTTTACAGTGATGGCACAAGTTAAACATAAATTATTGAGATTCAATTTTACATTTTGCATCTGTCTAATGCTAGTCTCCACACAAGCCCAGCAATCAATGAACTCAAGTGGTTCAGATGCTAGTGGTATTGGTGGGTCTGTGGCTTATTCTATTGGTCAAGTGGTATACACCATGAATGAAGATCTTGTGGGATCAATCTTACAAGGTGTCCAACAACCATTTGAAATATCAGTAGAAACAGGTTTTTATGACCTCACTGAACAAGGGTTAAAAATCACTACCTATCCTAATCCTAGCAAAGACAACCTTATTCTAAAAGTCGAGAGCAATAATTTTGAAGAACTTCAATATGTTCTAACAGATTCACGTGGTGCCTGCCTTAAAAATGAACAAATAATTGGCGAAGAAACAAAAATTGAACTTACAAGTCTACCTCCATCAACGTATCTGCTTAAAATATATAAGAATAAAAAAGAACAGAAGTTTTTCAAAATTATCAAAATACAAAACTAATGAGAATAATATTTTTGATTATCACACTTATAACATCCGGACTTATTACTATGGGGCAGTCTCCTCAAAAAATTAGTTATCAAGCCGTAGTTAGAAACAGTTCAAATTTATTAGTTGCGTCCGCAGCAGTTGGCATGCGAATAAGTATTTTGCAAGGCAGTGCTAGTGGAACAGCAGTATACATAGAGTCTCACTCAACAACTTCCAACGCAAATGGCTTAGTTAGCATTCAAATTGGAGATGGTCTTGTTTCTAGTGGTAGTATTGGGTCGATAAATTGGTCAAATGGTCCTTACTTCATAAAAACCGAAACTGATCCTACAGGAGGGACGGCATACTCAATCACCGGAACAAGTCAAATTCTTAGTGTGCCTTACTCCATTTATTCAGAATCTTCAGGAGATGCGGCCAGACTTAAAACATTAATATATTCAGGATTTTAAAAATTATAAACATGAAAACGCTAAAAAAAATTGTACTCATTTCGTCTTTAATCTTATTCTCCAATGCAATATATTCACAAGGGTTCAATCTTGTGTTTAATCAACCAATTTTGAAAGAAATATCTGGAACTATACCTATTGCGTCTGGTTACTGGACTTATATCATCAGGACCACCTTTACAGTACCTGCTAGCAAGGTATGGAAAATAGAGAACGGTGGTACTACTATAAAGGGAGGATTTGGTTATCTACCTGACGGTAATTTAAAGATTGATTCGAATGTAGTATATTACGGAGGAGGTCCCACCTATTCTGCATATAATTATTTCCCTATGTGGCTTCCAGCAGGCACTTATAATTTTAGTTTAATTAGTGGTAATGGTTCATCATCTTCAACGACTCCTGTCAACGGCTTCATTTCTGGTGTGGAGTATAATCTGGTGCCATAACTTTAGTTCGCAAGCTTGTTTTTGACTATGCTCGTCATAATAAAAATCATAATGACTAACTTGAATTTATGATTTCAAATACAGTTGTATTTTTTATATTAATCTCTTTCAATATCAAAGTAAAAACCTCTATTCGCATTGCTATTGAACGTAAAAGAACTATCATTCATACGAGGTATAGAGTACTTCAATAACCTTTCAATAAAGTAAATCTTATCCTTAGGTTCTAGTTTGTCAAAGTTCTCCTGTAGCGTATTTATGTTATTATTTAGAAAGTCATTTATTGAGGTCCTTAAATCGCTTGTAACTTTGTTTGGAGTGCCAACGCTACGCCCTCCTGTTTTTATACCTTTTGCCATTAATTACTAAAATTTACTTTCATTTACTTAAACATTAGAGGGTTCAATTAGGTCCATTTAGTCCTATTTAGTCCCATATTATTTACTGTCAATTACTGCCATTTACTGCCACTTTTCGCCATCATTTACCTCCAATTACCATCACTTTTTCATCTAATTTTATCTATAATAGAGAATCTACCATGATATTAATTTTGTCCTCCAATTCTTGCATTGATTCGCTTTTTACACCTGTTTTATTCACTTCCTTAATACTTGCTCTAAACCTGTAATATTCACGTTCAGTGCTAAATTTTGATTTGAGCGTTTTGATATACTGTAACGTTTCATCCATACCCTTTTCATGGATATAATTCTCTAACAATAAAATTTGTCCTGTTTTGCTTGTCATGTCTTCGTAGGTGGTTGTTTGGTGTTTAAGAATATTGTCAAATTGAGCTTTCCAGTCCAGCACTAACAAATTAAAAAGTTCTTGATTATACAAATCATGGACCTGTACTTTTGCTTTGTTAAATTGATTAGCTATGTTCTTGTCATACTTCAATTCGTATCGTAAATAGTTGTTATTCTTTAGTTCCAAAGGAAAAACAAATCCATTTTTTATTAATTCAGTTCTTTTATTATAGAATCTCAAGGTCCTTAGAGTATTTATAAAATATAGACTTCCTTTCATTAAATTCCTTTCATATCCATTTAAGTATGCCAAAAATGGATAATATTCTTTAGGACTATTCACCACTTCTAAACTCGTTCCAAACTCTACTTTGCTCACGTTTGAATTATAGATAGGTTGGTGTAATAAATCTGAAATTTCAGTATAAATATCTTTATACTCATGCATTGATAAAGTTTCAAAGTTATTGTTATTCTTATATTTGGGAATACTCCCGCTAATGTTTAATCCAGTATTAGAAATGCTGATACTAAGATTGTTTAAGTTCCCTTTAAGATATGGAATTTTAGTTGTAGGATGAATTGCTTCATAGCAATTGTCGATATAAGAGGGTGCTTTTTTTAGATACCCACTTGTACCAATTCCATCAAAGGATAAACGTGATGTGATATTATCAAGCATTGTGACAGTATTTGTCAGTATTTATAACTTACTATAAGCAAATCAATTTTATTCGCTGATAACAGTTAAGAAATACATGACAATTCCTAAGCCTTTTTAGCACTAAGCGTTATATACTTCGTTGCTTTTGCTTGACTTTCTGCTTTTGTAGTATTTGGATTGCTCATTAAAAATTCATCTATCCAAACCTTACTAAAAAATATAGTTTTGCCTAATGGTTTACTGTATTGTAAAGTACCATCACTAGTTTTTTTGTAGATATACGATTTTTTCCAACCTGTATAAGCTACCAATTCGTTAACTGTTAAAATAACTTTTGTCATCATTTAATTATTTGAAGATTAAAAAATGACTTTGCGCAAAGCCTTAAATATGATTCAAAGTTGAGGATTGCATAACAAAAGGAAGAAATTGGAAAGATTTCCAATTCTTTCTATGTCTTATAAATAGGAGTGTAGGGAGGAAAATATTTTTTTTAATGGAAAGAGAAATGGAAGTTCTTCCATCAATAATGGAAGTCTAATCTAGGATATAAAGCTAAATTGCTTTTGATAGCGTTTTAAATCTGTAGTAACATCAAATTGACTTGCTTGTGCTTGTTTATAAATGTCAATTTTATATCTACTCTCAATAAATTTTCTTATTTCAATAATAGAATTTTTCGTGAATGTGGTATTAATTTTCTTCTTAAAATAGTCCTTTCCTACTAGAATATATATGAATGCTACCAGTTCTTTTTTGCCTTTAATCCACTTGCCTAAAAGGTCCAAATATCCTTGATTAACCAATTCTAATTCAGATTTGTGAAAATCAGTTAGTTTGTAGTCATTAAAATAATTAGCTATTGTTGAATTATCAAATGCTAGTTGACTCACGTGGGCAATATTATTGCTTAGTCCTTTAATAGCAAGGTATTCTTTATACTTTGAAATCATGTGCTGAAAAATCTGAACTCCTATTCCATGTTTTAAATCTTCGGTTAAATTTCTTTCACATAAATCTATTTCATTGTTGATGAATGCCAAAACATTTCCTGTCTTACAATAGTGTTTTACATAGCTATCAATACGTTCAAGAGTATATTCCTTTATCGCTTCGTTAAGATTTGATAAAGTGTATTTCCCATCATGGTTTCCAAATGACTGAATAGGCTTGATGAATGATTTTTTTTCTGTGTTCATTACTTTTATTTTGATAATAATTGTAAACTAGGCAATACATTGATTGCATTCCTTTTCATTTCTTCCTTAACCTTAACATATCGCTGTGTTTCTACTAAAGAGGCGTGTCCAGCCAAAGAACTAATTGTGGTTATAGCTATATCATGTATGAGTAAGTTTGTGCAGAATGAATGTCTAGCACAATGCCAAGTGATTTTCTTCTTTATCTTGGCATCTAGGACCCATTTAGTAAGCATTTTACTAGCTCCCGTATGAGTAGGTAAATTAAATACAAATTCATTTGTTGGTATATTAGGAATGAATAATAGCGCATTCTCTCCTAAAGGAACTTCTACTTTAGTATCGGTCTTAGTTTGATATTTCTTCAAAGTCTTTTGCTCTATATCAATATCGTTCCATTTGAGCGTAACAATATCCGCCCAGCGTAATCCTGTAAAACAACTGAAAAGAAAAGCATTTTTGACAAGTTGATTACCAGCATTTGTTTTGTATAAAGTTGCTATTTCTTCATCAGTAAGAATATCTTTTCTAATAGAATAATCCTTTTTTATTTTGACATCAATACAAGGATTTTCAATTATTATTTTTTCTCTTACTGCTTGTTTAATCACCTTTTTGAATCTAGCATAGTAACTACTTGCGCCCTCTCCTGTACACCTTGTTTTTAAGTATTCAGCAAATTGATGAACGATGTTTTCATCTAGTGATGTAAAAACTAGGTTCTTTTGGTTTTTTGCAGATAGATAGTCCTTGAATGCATTGAAAACTCCAATAACATTGCGTAAATCCTTTTTATCGTAGGTTTTTATATAGCTCTCAAAGAAATCAACCACTTTAAGGTTTCCTTTGTGCTTTGCTTGTATATTATATCCACTACATTCTAATTCTTCTGAACGTAGGTTTGTGATACGTTTAGCTAGTTCTTTTTTGCCCTTATTCGCTACTCTATCTTCGGGATTAGATGCTTTTAGTAATTTGCACTCCTTTAGGTATTCTTTTGTTCGGGTCCCTTTGTGATATATATCCATGTATAGGGAAGTACTACCATCTGCATTTTTTTTGGACCTTAAAGTTACGCTCATCTTATTTTCTTTTAATTGCTATTAGTTTCCTATTGTTAGCTAAGGTAACAAGAATTGCTATTAATTTCAAATGTTGGGGGACAATAGGGGGACAAAATTCAAGAAAACAAAAGAAATCAAGATATTACTAAAATCAAAAAAGCCTTATAAAATAAGGCTTTTTGAGTATAGCGTCAATGCTATAAAAATGTTAAAAGTGCCCCAAGTGGGAATCGAACCCACACACTTTCGTACACGATTTTGAGTCGTGCGCGTCTACCAGTTCCGCCATCAGGGCATACTACAAAAGAACAATTTTGGAGTGCGAAGATAACAAAAAAATAATATCCTCCTTCACAATTTTAGGAATTAAATTCCAAACTTTTTTAGAATATCATTGCCATTGGCAAAGACCATGAGCGCGAGGAGAATGGCTGTACCTACCGTCTGCACATATTCTTGGATTTTTTGACTCACAGGTCTTCTTAGAATTCCTTCAATAATTAACATCACCATATGTCCACCATCTAAGGCAGGAATGGGTAAGAAATTCATGAATGCCAATACCATAGAAATCATCGCCGTCATATGCCAGAAGTGCCCCCAATCCCATACAGTAGTGAACATGCCGCCTATGGATAAAATACCACCGAAGGATTCGCGCGCTGCAATCTGCCCTTGAAACAATTTTGCCAAACCCATTACTTGCATCACGATCGTCCCAAAAGCATCTCTGGTGCCGTATTTGAAGGCAGAGGCAAAGGTATAATCGGTCATGGTATAGAAATCTTTTCTAGTCGTTGCTGGGATAAAGCCGATGTTTCCGGCGCTATCTCTTTTAGTCGTTAAGCTCATCAATGTACCTGCTCTATTCACTTCTATAGATACTGTGGAATCTGCATAATTCATCATTGGTAAAGTTTCTGGATGCCACATGCTCGTTAGCGTAAAAGAAGGCGTTGTATATCTTTCGAACAATAATCTTTTAAAATGCCAGAAGTTCTGAACCGGCATGCCTTGTATGGAAATGATGGTATCATTTTCTCTAAAGCCTGCTGCATAAGCCATATTGTTGCGAAGCACAGAATCCATCATTACCTTCTCTTTCAATGGTGTCAAGAATGGACTTTCTTTACTTACTTGTTTGAACAGATTACCTGGCATATTTAAGACACTTTCTTTACCATCTCTTTCGATCGTAATTTTTCCACCTAAGAGCATCTTATAAGAGATAATATCTTCCAATCTATCCGGCTTCACACCATTGATAGCAACTATTTTATCGCCATCTTTAAATCCAATTTCTTTGGCTAATTGTGAAGTGTAGACGCCATGTTTATTAAAGGCTTCAGCCGATAGATAATCTTTATCAAAGACACCTAAATAAAGGGTATAAAACAAAATACCAAAAATGACATTCATTACAATACCACCAATCATTACAATAAAACGTTGCCAAATTGGTTTTTGATTATAATCTGAAGGCAAGGGAGCACGATCTTTTTCTTCTGGATCATCACTTTCGTCAACCATACCCGCTATTTGCACATAACCACCTAAAGGAAACCAGCCAAGGCCATATTCTGTATCGCCTTTTTTAAATTTGAACAAAGCGAAGTTCATGATGGTAGGAATGGGAAACAAAAAGTCGAAGAATAAATAGAACTTCTTCACTCTGATGCCAAACATTCTTGCCGCTAAAAAGTGACCCATCTCATGTACAAAAACCAATATGGTTAATGCCAATAATAATTGCCCAGCTTGAATTAATATATTCATGTAATAAGTTTAAAAAATTGACTGCAAATGTAAGACTATTTAAGACTTTTGAGTTGGATTTTACAATCGGCGGGGCGATTTAGCAAATATTAATAGAAGGTATTTCTAGTTGAGCCTGAATAGTCTTTAGACATTCTATGATTGAAGCGCTAGTAGTAGGTCAACCATCTCTCTATCGTTTCTAACCCGCATCACTTTGTTTTGTCCCCCCATTTTGCCCTGCGCAGTCAAATATTTTTCGAAAGTATGTGGGGCAAGCAGGTTTATTTTTAGTGATTGGATGACCTGTCCAACAATTAAATCTTTGTAATAAGTGTTTTTGGATTGCAATAGCTCATCGATATACGAGGCGATGAGGTCCATCTCTTGATTCATACTATCGCATTCTATAAACCATTCATGGTAAGGTAGGCCCTCTGATGGATTCACTTGAGGAGCCACTGTAAACTCTGTGACTTGTAAATTGAATTTTTCAATGGCTCTGGTCATGCAATATTCTATTTCTTCGATGATGACATGTTCACCAAATGCAGAAATATATTGACTAATTCGACCTGTGACCTTTATTCGATAAGGCTTTAATGAAGTAAATTTAATAACATCACCGATGAGGTAGGACCATAGTCCAGCATTCGTAGATAGAGCGATGGCATAATTTGTTTCGAGCGTCACTTCTCCAATATGCAATCGTTTGGGGTTTATGGTTGGTATTTCTTTTTCTTCTATAAATTCATAAAATATACCGGC
>CAMBZT010000068.1 GCA_945872405.1 Chitinophaga pinensis
CCTAATATGGGAAAATCAGATATGACTGCTTGGACGGATTTTTTGGATAAGCTAGCGGCACCAAAATTTACAGTCAATATTGGTTTGGTAGGTAAGTATGTTGAATTGCAAGATGCTTATAAATCAATACATGAATCCTTTATTCATGCAGGTGTTTCAAATCTTTGCAAAGTAAATTTGATCAGTATTCATTCTGCAGATTTGACTGAAGGAAATGTAGCTAAAGTGCTTGGTGACTTAGATGGCGTTTTGGTAGCTCCAGGCTTTGGTGATAGGGGTATAGAGGGTAAAATTGTTGCTATCAAGTATATTCGTGAAAATAATATTCCTTTCTTTGGAATTTGTCTAGGCATGCAGATGGCCGTCATTGAGTTTGCTAGAAATGTACTAGGCTTAAAAGATGCGCATAGTACGGAAATGAATGATAAAACTTCGTCAGCCGTGATTGATATGATGGAAGAGCAAAAGAAAGTCAAAAAAATGGGTGGAACAATGAGATTAGGATCTTATCCATGTTTATTGAAGGAAGCCTCTAAAGCCCATGATGCTTATGGAACAGCAGAGATAACTGAACGACATAGACATCGGTTCGAATATAATAATAAGTTTCAGGAGCAATTCGAAAACGCTGGATTGATTTCAACCGGAATTAATCAGGAAAATGGCTTGGTTGAAATAGTAGAAATACCTTCACACAAATGGTTCGTTGGTGTACAGTTTCATCCTGAGTTAAAAAGTACTGTTTTGAATCCACATCCTTTATTTGTTGCTTTTATAAAAGCTTGCTTAGAAAACAATAAGAAATAGTTGATGCAATCTGAATAAAAAAGGGCAGGAATCATCTATTTGTAGTTACTTTGTGCGTTGAATAGGTATTTTTGTTCATCTTAAAAACGAGCATCTTGTCTAAGAATTATAGAATTTCCCGTCCATTACTTTTTTTGTACCTGATCTTTACCTATGTCATTGCTTTTTCTCTTTGGTGGGCTTATCTGCTGCATTCTAAAAATAAGCTGAGTTTTGATGAGTTAGTCGAGGTGAAAAAGACAACTTTTCTGCTGAATCAGCGTGTTAAAGAAACAGATTTCTATCTGTCTGCTGACTACTTAAAAATTCTTGATAAGTTTAATAGGCAAAAAAAAATGATTTTCTCAGAAGGTGCATTTTTTATTGGGATTTTAGTCATTGGTTTTTTCTTGGTTCGTCGAAGTTTAGTGAAAGAGTTACAGTTGGTCAATCGGCAGAAAAACTTTTTGTTATCGATTACGCATGAATTGAAATCCCCGCTTGCGTCCATAAAATTAGTATTACAAACCTTATTAAAGCGAGATTTGGAAGAAGATATTCGGGCTAAATTTTTACATAATTCATTGTATGATGCAGAACGTTTAGAAGGATTGGTAGAGAATATATTGTTGGCAACAAAATTTGATAATGATTCTTATGGTTTTGTAAAAGAAGAGATTGAGTTCTCATACCTCATGCAAAAGTTGAAGGAGAAATTTGAAACTAATAAAAATCTAAAGTCTAGAATTCAATATGAGATCGAGCATGGAATTTTTATGATGGGCGATAAAACAAGCCTTACCTCCTTAATAGTGAATTTGATTGAAAATGCCTTGAAGTACTCATCAGAAGACTCCCCCATCGAAGTGATGCTTCTTAAAGATGGCGATGAAGCAATTTTTGAGGTAAAAGACCTTGGGAATGGTATTTCTGATGAAGAAAAAGAAAAAATATTTGATAAGTTTTATCGAGTTGGGAACGAAGAAACTCGTCAAACAAAAGGGACTGGTTTGGGATTATATATTGTGAAAAATATTGTGAACTATCATGGAGGTTCTATAAAAATTTTAAACAATACCCCTGTAGGAACCATTTTTAGAATTAGTATGCCATTGATGATTTCTAATTAAGAAAGTGTCTCAATCAATAGTTATTATTTGAAAAGTAAGTGAGCACTTTACTTAATTTTATTCTTGGCAGTTTTGCCGAATTTGTTTCATGTGATCAGCACTGTGTTTTAATCGACTTCCATACCAGCTAAACATTTCGCCATCTACCAAGATAATTTTTGAATGAGGACATAGAAGTTCTAATTCCTTTACATGTCGCTCTTTAAAAGGATAAGGTTCTGATGAAAGAAATATAAATTGGGGATTGGCATGAATGATTTCTTCTTCAGTTAATATCGGATATCTTGATTTGTCTGAGAAACAATTATAAAAACCTCCAAGCATCATTAGATGATGAATAAAGGTATCGCTACCTACTGACATCCATGGTTTTCTCCAAATCAAATAAATTGACTTCCATTTATTTTCTTGACCTCCTAGCTTTGCAAAGTTTTGATTTATTTCTAAGACAATTTTTGATGTTTCTTTTTGCTTTTGTGTTAAATTTCCGATGTCTTCCATCATCTGTAAGGCATCCTCTAAATTGCTGATATCACTTGTATAGACTGGATAAAGTGCTTGTAAAGAGGAGATGATTTCTTTGGTATTTTCTTCTTTGTTCGCAATAATTAAATCCGGCTCTAGTGCTTTGATTTTAGATAATGAGATATTTTTTGTACCACCAATTTTGACGTAATTATCTACTTTATCTTTGGGATATATACAATACTTTGTGATACCTACAATTTCATGCGCTAATCCAATATCGAATAAAAATTCGGTTTGGGAGGGTACCAAAGAAACAATTCTTTTAGGAGTTTGTGAAAGTTTAAAAGAATGCCCAATCTGGTCAGTGTATTCCATAATCCTTATCCAGCCATGCTTTCAATTAAATCGAACTTTGTGATGATACTTGTAAGTCCAGAATTTTCTTTTACTAAAACAGCTCCATTTTCTTTGGATATTAGTTTAGAAATCTCGGTGGCTGTTGCATTTAATTCTACGTAGGGGAAAGCTTGACTCATCACGGCTTGCACCTTATTGTCCTTGTTGATTGGATTGTCCATTAGTTTTTCAAGAATAATTTTTTCTGTAATACTGCCCACCATCTCGCCATTATTTTCGACAGGAAGTTGGGATAATCCATGTTCTTTCATAGTATGAAAAACAGCAGCTAAATTTTGGTCTGGTGACGCGACAATCATGTGTCTGATTTGTTTTCTCTCGACAATACTCTTGGCTGTAATCACTTCTTCTGTAAGAAACCCTCGCTCACGCATCCATTCATCATTATACACTTTGCCCATATATCTACTACCATGATCATGTAAAATAACCACTACAACATCGCCTTCTTTAAATTTATTTTTTAGCTGAATGATTCCCTGCATCACTGTTCCGGCGGAGTAACCGCAAAAAAGACCTTCTTCCTTTGCAAGTTTACGAGCCATTACGGCACCATCCTTATCCGTCACTTGTTCAATTTGATCAATCAAGTTCATGTCATAATTTTCTGGCACAAAATCTTCGCCAATACCTTCTGTAAAATATGGATAAACTTCTGTTGTATCCAACTCTCCAGTTTCTTTATATTTTTTTAGTAAAGAACCATAAACATCAATTCCATACACTTGAATATTCGGATTTTTTTCTTTCAAATACATTGCGGTTCCGCAAGCAGTTCCACCAGTTCCGATAGTCGTCACATAATGTGTAATTTTCCCATCTGTTTGTTCCCAAATTTCTGGACCTGTTGATTCGTAATGTGCCATACGATTAGATAAATTATCATATTGGTTCATGTGAATGCTATTCGGAATTTCTTTTGCTAATCGTTTCGCTACGGAATAATAGGAGCGAGGGTCTTCAGGTTCTACATTGGTTGGACAAACAATTACCTCAGCACCCACGGCACGTAAGATATCAATTTTTGCTCTTGATTGCTTTTCTGTGGTGGTGAAAATACATTTGTAACCCTTTACTACTGCAGCTAAAGCTAAACCCATTCCTGTGTTGCCACTAGTACATTCTATAATGGTTCCACCTGGTTTTAATGTTCCATTTTTTTCAGCATCTTCCACTAGTTTTGCACCGATTCTGTCTTTGATGGAGTTACCGGGATTGAAATATTCAACTTTAGCGAAAAATTGACCTGGAATACTTTGCGTAATCTTATTGAGTTTTACAAGTGGGGTATTTCCGATGGTTTCTAAAATGTTGTTATAATATTTCATGCTACAGACGATTTAATTTATGCTAATTTGAGTTACAAAGATAAGAAATTGATGTTTAACTCCTCATTTAAAGCATTATAGATTGAAGGCATTGGTTGCCCTTTATTTTAGCAATCATTCCATTTACTAATGAAGAATAAATTGCTCAGTCTTGAAGCATTCTTAAGATAGCCTCTTCAACGATTTGAACATTAGGAAGCATTGCCGCTTCAAGGATAGCATTTAACGGAATGGCTGGTGTATTTTTCGCTCCAATTATTTTAATGGGCGCATCAAGATACCGAAAGCATTCAGCTGAAATTCTTCCTGCTAAAGACTCTGCAAATGAATGATGAATCGTTTCTTCTGTAAGTACCAAACATTTGCCATGTTTTTTTACAACTTCAAAAACAGTATCAATATCTAGTGGATTTAGGGTTCTTAAATCTACAATTTCGACAGATTTTTTACAATTTTTACTTGCATTAAGTGCCCAATGTACACCCATTCCATAAGTGATTACACACATTGTGTTCCCATTATTTAGTTCCAGCTCACTTGCCTCCTGCACGATGGCAGCTTTACCTAAGGGAAGAATATAATCTTCGTCAGGCTCGATGGTTTTGGCTGCATCTGTCCCTTTTACTTTACTCCAATACAAACCCTTATGTTCAAGCATAATTACTGGATTTGGATCATAAAAAGCGGCTTTCATCAGTCCTTTCATGTCCGCTGCATTTGATGGATAAACCACCTTAACGCCTTTGATTTGTAATAAAACAGTTTCGACGCTAGAACTATGGTAAGGTCCACCTGAACCATAGGCCCCAATTGGAATACGTACCAATGCCTGTACTGGATATTTTCCATTAGTGAGATAACAGGAACGACTCATTTCGGTAAACATTTGATTGAGTCCAGGCCATACATAATCAGCAAACTGAACCTCTACTATAGGTTTACAACCTGCAGCACTCATTCCTACTGTACTACCGATGATATAAGCTTCCATGATTGGTGTATTGAAAACCCTTTTGTCTCCATACTTTTTGGCAAGTAGTGCAGCCTCACGGAATACGCCACCAAGCTCACCTCCAACATCCTGACCATAAAGCAAACTTTCTTCATGCTTCTTGAGAATTTCATCAACAGCATGAAGCGCTGCATCTACCATCATTACTTTTTCGCCACCAATCGGTTCACGCACCCCTTTTTCTTCAACTATTGGTGTGGGCGCAAAAATATGAGTAAAGAGGTCTTCTGGGCTTGGATCTGGTTCTAACAAGGCTCTTGCGTAATCTGCTAAAACTTTAGAGCTAGCCAATGCCTCTATATTTATAATTTCATCTTCCTCTAAAAATTCTTGTACTGATTTGCGCAATTTTGGATAAGGATCTCTTTTTGCTTGTTGCTCCAAATCATTTCGATACCACTCCATTCTTACTCCAGAAGTGTGATGGTTCAATAAGGGTACCTTGGCATGTACTAACCATGGCTTTCTAAAAAAACGAACCTTTTGAATAATTGTTTTAAAAGTATCATAGCAAGTGTCAAAATCAGTTCCATCAATACTTACCACATTCAATCCCTTAAATCCTTTGGCATATTCAGGCGCATCCATAGCTCGAATTTCCGCTGAATTAGCACTGATATCCCATTCATTGTCCTGTACTAAATAGATGATAGGATACTGGTGTAAAACAGCCATCTGTAATGCTTCTGCAATCTCGCCTTCTGTCATACTACCATCACCTAAAGAACAAATCACGATGGGTTCTTCACCACCCTTATATTTTTTGATTCCTTGCTCTTCTAGATATTTAATCCCTTGCGCAACGCCGGTAGCTGGTATTGTTTGCATACCTGTGGCCGAACTCTGATGGGGTATTTTTGGCATGTCTTCTCTCTTGCTGCTTGGATGACAATAATAGGTTCTGCCTGCAGAAAAAGGATCGGTTTTTTTTGCCATCAGTTGAAGCATCAAATCAAAAGGAGTATAGCCAATTCCCAATAAAATGGAATCATCTCTATAATAAGGAAAAACAAAATCTGTTGGCTTCAACTGTAGTGCACAAGCGAGCTGTATCGCTTCATGGCCTCGACTCGTAGCATGAACATATTTACTGGTTACTTCTCTTTTCTCCTCATACAAAGTCGTCATTGCTTTGGCTGTTGCCATCAGTTCAAAAGCTTTTATCGTCGTCTCTTTATCCGCTTTATTTTTAGTCAATAGTATTGCCATTATAATTTCAAAATTATAAATTTTATCATAGATTCTTCATATAAAATGCTCAAGGATTCTTTATTGATTTATTGAGTGCTTATTATTTTCTATTTTTACAGGGTAAACAAAAGTGATTTTGATGATTTCTTTTATTCATTATTAATTTAAAATTCATGTTACAATTTCATCAAATTCCTATCACTTTTTTTATGTTTCTGTTGATTGGATTAGGATTTGGACTATCTGCCTGTCAGCAAACAAATCAGATAGTACATAGAAAAGCTGAGGTACCTAAACTCACTATTGCGACAGCTAAAGTCTATGTGGCAGTTGGAATAGAAAATTATCCAAACGAAACTTATGCCATTTATCTACCTAGTACTTATGACTTGAAAAAAACCTATCCCTTGTATATCTTCTGTGATCCTCAAGGAAGTGCTGCCTATCCTATAGCAAAGTACCAATCTTTGGCTGAATCCTATCAAGCGATTCTTGTGGGATCTAATAACTGTAAGAATGGAATTGATTTGAATACTTGTATTTCCTATTTAGAGCATATCGTAGAGGAGTGTAAAATGAAATATGCCATCAATGATTCCTTCTTAAATGTTTGTGGTTTTTCTGGTGGGGCAAAGGTTGCAGGTGCTTATGCAGCTATGCATTCTGAGGTTCATTCATTAGTTGGGGGTGGAGCTATGCCTACTTTGGAACAATGTCCACAAAAAATGCCAATCTTGGTCTTTGCCGGAAATCGAGACATGAATTTTACTGATTTGGTTAATTTTCAAACTCACGCAAAGGCTTCTGAATCTCTATATGACGTTACCTTACTTGAATTTGATGGGAAGCATGAATGGCCAGATAGCATTACTTATGAATATGCATTTGTTATGAATGAACAAGTGTATAGTGGTACATCTAATGCGCTCAGATTTATCGAAAAGATGGAATCTAAAAAATATAATGGTGTTGTAGCGCAAATAAATGCCTATCAAGCCGCGATACATTTATTAGGAAATCGAGTAGATGCCAAAAAGCTTCAGCGTTTTGTGGATGAGGCATCCAGTAAGCCAGAAACAAAAGTTTTAGTAGCACAAAAGGCTGCACAAGTGAAAGTGGAGCAAGGACTGAAAGATTATTATAATAAGCTCATCGGTCAGAAAGACTTGATTTGGTGGACCTCAGAACGAGAGAAGTTGATGCATCCCGAGAATGAGGCAGACCTGGATATGTGCACTCGTGTATTAGGCTTTTTAAGTTTAGCTGGATATTCCTATTCGAACCGATACACTAATCAGAATGATTTTAAAAACGCAACACAAATGTTAGATTTTTATCGCGCAGTTGACCCGCAGAATAGTGACCAACCCTATCTATCTGCAATAATGTATTCAAAAATGGGTGATAAAGTCAAAGCTATTTCCTCATTGAATCAAGCGATAAAAATGGGATTTAATAATAAATCAAAGCTATTGGGCGAAACGGCTTTTCAACCACTTGTAAATGATGTTGATTTTAAGAAAGTGATTGCCCTATTAAAATAAAAAGCGTGGCTGAAGATTTTCAACCACGCCCAACTTTTATCAAAATTATTAATATTTTACCTTGCCATCTATTATAACGCCCTTGGATTTGGCCTGCCCTTGAATGCTCTCAAACACTCTATTGTTAAAGGTTTTCTTTAACTCTCCACTATCTCTTTTTGCAAGCTCTATTGCTATAAAATCTTGTCTATTTTTCGAAATCAAACTCATTTCCTTTTCTAAGGAATCTCTGTAGGCAATTTGTTGTTTTACATAAACAATGCGCTCTGCCGTTGATTTGTCTTGTAATATTTTAGGTAAGTTAATTGTCTGAATCGTATCCACTTTTACGCGTCCTTTCATCACATCATTGTATAACTCTTGTCTGCCATAATATTCCTCTTTACTTTCCTTAGTACTCATGTTATAATCTGCTCTAGTGGCGCTGCTAGAAATAGAGCTGCCTTCGTTAATGCTTTTTGATTGCATAGACTTTGACTCATTTTTATAAAGGTCTTTTGCTCCCCCATAGTATAGCCTTGATCCGTCAAGCGCTTCTTGTATTTTTTTTAAGTTGGCATCATAAGGAGTGACAATATTAATGTTGTTTGCGTTCATATCCATTTCAATATATTCCCCTTTTCCGCAGCTTGCGATCTCTTTCCAAACCCTTGCTGTTTCACTATTATTGCCCATTAAAATAGTGTTCACTACAATTCCTTTTTCACGTGCCTTGATACAAGTGATGGGGTATTTTATATCATCGCTATAATCCATATGAGGATAGAGATCACCAACTATAAACAAATTTTTTATCGTTCTATCATCGGTGGCCCAAAGCATCTTATTCACGGCATCATCAAAACCTTGGTTTACACTTTCTGGACTATCCCCGCCACCTTGCGCTTGTATCTCCATCAATTTTTCATACACATCATCAAGCTGTGTTGATAAAGGAATTATTTTGGTGATAAATGCATCTCCTTTATCTCTATAAAACACCAATCCAATTTCAATTTTTGGCGCTGGTTGTGCTTGCGAAAGACTAGAAGCAATGCTCCATATTTTTTCTTTTGCTGTTGAAATAAGTCCACCCATACTACCGGTGGCATCTAAAGCAAAAACAAGTTGAATATGTGGCGCCATGGCGGTATCTGGCAAGAATGTCAATGGAGCTGCTATTGGATCTGTTAGAACTTTCTCAGAAACATTGGCTTTGACAATTGCTTTGGCACTATAGCCATACAAAAAAATGGTGGATGATATAATCATCATTACAATAACTACATTTTTAAATACATTCATTGGTCGATAAATTAAGGTTTCAAAATAAATACTTGTCTATGATTCATATTTATTGTTTTTCCATAAATTGTTCTACAGAAAATCTGAATGAACTTATGCCATACTGAATCATATTAAAAAGAAACGAAAATATTTTTAATTTATTAGTGTCTTCTTATAGATATTTGTGTTATGAAAAAACCTAAAATGGTAGTCCTCACCGGAGCAGGCATGAGTGCTGAAAGTGGACTAAAAACCTTTAGAGATAGCGGTGGTCTTTGGGAAGGAAGGGATGTGATGGAAGTGGCATCTATTGATGGTTGGAGGGCAAATCCAGCCATTGTATTGCAATTTTATAATGAGCGAAGAAAGCAACTTTTAGAAGTGGAGCCAAATGAAGCGCATAAACTTTTAGCAAAGATGGAAGCACTCTACGATTTAACAATTATTACACAAAATGTGGATGATCTGCATGAGCGAGCCGGATCTACAAAAATCATTCACCTGCATGGTGAGTTGTTAAAGATGTGTGACGAGGCTGAGAATTCTATCGTGTACGAAATAAAAAAAGATATTCAATTAGGGGATAAAATGCGTGGTGGTAAACAGTTGCGTCCATTTATTGTATGGTTTGGTGAAGAAGTTCCCTTGATTGAACGCGCTATCGAGATAGTACAAGAGGCAGACATACTAGTTATTATTGGCACTTCAATGGTGGTGTATCCAGCTGCAGGACTCATAGAAATGGCTTCGGAAAACGTTCCTATTTTGATACTCGATCCTCATAAACCATCAGTGACCGATACCAATTCAAATATTCACTTTATACAGAAGAATGCAGTGGACGGATTGCCACATGTATTCGAACTAATAAAAAAAATGACGAGGTAGGAGCGCTTTCAGTTTTTACAAATTCATGACAAAAAAAATTATGGAAAATTAAGCTTTGTTCGTTCTAGTATTTAACAGGACAAAAATTATTCACCTTTAAATTTTTTAATCATGTTTAATAAAGCATTAGCGGACTGGTCAAGTCCATTGGATCATCAAAGAAATGAATTGATTTTCGAAAATCGAAACAAAGAATACGGCGCTTATATTATCAGAAGAGATTATGACAAATCATTGCTCTACGCCTTTATAACAGCTACCTTTCTATTAGTAGGATTTATCTATGCCAATACCTTTTTGAGCAAATCGCCAATAGTTAGAAATTTAACAGATGATGGCGGGATCATCATAACGGTACCTATGGAAATAACACCGCCACCCAAAGAAGTAAAACCTTTGGAGCCATTAGTAAAACCACCAACTATTGAAGCCACTAAAACGCCTAGTTCTCCAAATGTCAACAGAGGGGTGAGTATTAATAATTTGGTTTTAACAGCTGAGCCAGTTGTAAATAACACAAATGTAGTGGTAGAAGGCCATGCAGATCCACTAGCTCCTGTAATCACAAATGTAGATCCTCTTATCGTTCCTAGCCCTAAGCCAATTACAGGTGGTGGCTCAGCAATCAACAGTGAAAGTTCTATATTGGAGATAGGTGAGTTAGAGCGAATGCCAACTCCCATCGGAGGTCCAGATGCTATCGATGTTTTCATTAGAAATCACATCAATTATCCTCAGGATGCCATTGAAAGAGAAAAAACAGGCAGAGTACTTATTCAATTCGTGATAGAGACTGATGGTTCTGTAAGTAATGTAACAGTGCTCAAAGGTATCTTTGCATCCTTAGATAAGGAAGCCTTGCGTGTGGTGGCCTTGCTTCCGAAGTGGAATCCAGGTATGAGTGGTGGTAAACCGGTAAGGGTGTATTTCAGAAAACCAATTAGTTTTCAGTTAGGAAGCTTCTAAACACAAAGAAAGACAAAGAAGGGATGCTAAGGTGCTGTTTTTAGCTTCTTTCTTTGTCTTAATAATTACAAATTGCTTAACATTTCTTATAGAATAATATTGATTTTTAATAGTAATATTGCAACACTTTTAAACCAATGTCTATGAAATTCTTGCTAAAACCAACCATTATTCTCAGTCTCTTTATGGGCATGGCTACCATGACTTTCGGATTGCTTTTTGGATTCACAAATTACCTTAGAGATTCTTTAGATGGCAATAGCAGAATAATCATGGCAATGCTTTTTGTGTCCTATTCTATTTTTCGCTTCGTTCGCGTTTACCAAATGATAAAAGCAGATACCGAAGGTGAGCAATAAATTGTTTTATTTGTTTCTTGTTTGTGTAGTGTTTCTGAGCGCTTGCAACTATGGCAATCCGCGTACCTTTGATACGCCCACTCAAGGCACTGAAAAAATCGGTATAGACGAAA
>CAMBZT010000069.1 GCA_945872405.1 Chitinophaga pinensis
GTGGCTTGGTATCACTTCAAAACAAAAGATATTTTATCATGAAAAAGAAAGCAAGCATCCTTTTACTATTTTGTTTCTTTATCGCCATGCAACAATCAATGGCTCAAGATGCAAAGGCAATCATCCGTCTAGCCTACAAGAATTTTGCACCCATCAGTGATTATTCTTGCAAAACATTCATCAATTTTGATATTCCAGGACTCAATATCGAACATATAGATGGTATGACTTTTTATAAGAAGCCTTCTAAGTTTAGAGTACGTTGCAATGGTATCGTCTTTTTGCCAAAGCAAAATCCAAATCAAATTCTGTCTATCATTTCTGATACCCTAAGTTTTATGCCAGTATTCATGGGCAAAGAAACAGTGAATGCCATCTCCTGTGATATTGTTCAACTCATCCCTCTGAAAGATCAAGATATAGTGGCCGCTAAAATATATATTGATTCAAAAGGTTTGGTTCAGAAAGCACAAATCACTTCCAAAGAAAATGGCACAGCGAATGTCATCAACACTTTCGATGCCAGCTCAAAATATGGAATGCCAGCAAAGACGATGATCAGTTTTGATATGAAAAAATTTAAAGTACCGAAAATGGTGAGTGTGGATATCAATTCAAAATCGCCTATAAAGACCGCTAGTCCTCTTAAAACCACCGGTTCTGTTACCTTGACTTTTAGTGCTTATAAATTCAATCAAAAATTATCTGATACTGTTTTTACAGAGAAAGATTAAGGAGCAGCAGTGTCCTCACTCAATCATTAAATTACAACCACGTAAGGTAGCACTATCAATTCTTCCAATAATCTCAAATCGTCCATCAGAATAGCTTTTGCCCATGTCTGAGCTGCCGATAAATGAACAAGAATAAATATTTGCTAAATCTATAATATTCATTCTACCTGTGCTAAGTGATTCATTTTTTTCGAATGGATCATATATATCTGTGACAATTATTTTCATCCATGCTGGCGGCGTGTAGATGCCAGCGCCATCAGAATACGCTTGAGATAATAATTCTGTCATGCCATATTCTGAATGTATCTGAGACACATGAAAGGCAGCTTTTAGTGTGTCATGTAATTCCTTTTTTGTGAGTTCTTTTCTTCTACCCTTCATGCCACCTGTCTCCATGATGGTGATGTTTTCGAGCGATTGCGGAAAGTTTTCTGCAAAATCCAATAAAGCATAGCTTACGCCTATCAAAAGCGTTTTTCTATTGTTGGCTTCATTCAAATCTTTTAAAGTAGAGGCCAAACTTGCCATATCATGCAGATAAAATTGGCTCAATTCGCTTTTTGTCAGGTTCATCAGTTCCTTACACATATAGACTAAAGAAGCATTTCCCTTTTCTACATAAGAGGGCAATAAAGCAAGAATATGCCATTCATCAAGAGAACCATAAGCATTGATAAAAGATTGAATAAAACTTTCTTTATACAAGGTTTCGTCGGCTATATAATGTTTTGCATTAATTGAACCAGTAGTTCCACTACTTTCAAATACAAGCTGCGCTTGCTTTTCGTCTGATAAAATTTGGTGGGTCTTAAATAATTCTATCGGTAAAAAGGGAATATCGACATAAGAATGAATCTTCTCTACATTGCATTTTATTAAGGTGCAATATTCTCTATACACAGCGCAATGCTTTAGCTGATATTGAAATAGCTCAAGAGCCAATTCGTTAAATTCGTTTTCCTCTTTTATCGCAAAGATTCTTTTATGTATATTTGTTTCTAATGACAAAAACCATGATTTTAAAATACATGCAAAGTAAACAAACACTTTTCATTTTAATGCTTTTTATTGTGCTCTTTGTTACGTTTTCATGTAAGAAAAGACAGACTTTTTCGTCCACACCAGCCATCGATTTTGTCAATTTTACCAAGGATACCGTCAATCAAGGCGATAGTTTATTAATCAGTATTCATTTTCAGGATGGAGACGGAGATTTCGGTTATTCTTTTACTTCTACTGACCCCTGTGATCTATGTAGAACGGATACTTCCACTAGTTGTTTGTATCATCCTACCTGGTCACTTTTTTTATTGGACAAACGCGATAGTTGTCTCGAATTTTTCAAAATGCCCTATATCGATAATCGTGGTTCTGTAAAGGATATAGAGGGTACCATTGATATTGAAAAGTACAATATGTGTTGCAAAAAAATAGGATTTCAAGCCTGTGAGCCAATTGCAGCCAACGTTTACGACACTGCCTATTATTATGTGATACTCAAAGACAGGGCAGGAAATTTCAGTAATAGCCTTGCCTTGCCGCCGCTGTATGTGAGGTGTCAGTAGCATCTTAGCTTTTACAATCCTCTACATTTGTTATATTAAGATTTAAGAAATTATTTTTTTTTGGGCGACTGCTCTAGCACAAAATACAAAGTGCAAGAACACCGGGTGTTTTGTCGTAGCCCGAATACATTCGGGGCTACTCTCTTCACCCCCTGTCGCGGATTTCGGTCAATATTAGTTGGTGAAGAATCTAACACCAACCAAAGGATGATAGTCTGAAATATATGGTTCTAGGTTCATTCAGGTGATAACACCTGAATGGGCGAAAAATTAGATAAGTTTTTTCTTTCAAAATTGGTTGGTGAAGATTCGGACACCAACCAAAGGAGGATAGTCTGAAATATATGGTTCTAGGTTCATTCAGGTGATAACACCTGAATGGGCAAAAAGGAGTTAAGTGTTGGGTTTGGAACATTACAAATGTTCCCATAACTATACTTCGACATGCCTTTCAGAACATGTCAAAGAGCCGTAAATACTTTGTTACTTGTTGGTGAAAAACACCAACAAGGGCGGGCGAGACCCACAAGTTGCGCTTCGCTAAACTTGCGATAGCCTGAGGAATTACTTTGTTACTTGTTGGTGAAAAACACCAACAAGGGCGGGCGAGACCCACAAGTTATGCTTCGCTAAACTTGCGAGAGCCTTAGATACTTGTTGGTGAATAACACCAACAAGGGCGGGCGAGACTCACAAGTTGCGCTTCGCTAAACTTGCGAGAGCCTTAGATAAACTTGCGAGAGCCATAGATAATTAAATTTGTTTTTTGCCATAGAATGCGTGAGCTCGCAACTCATAACTCATAACTCATAACTACTAATGCATCATTCAAAACCCCTCGTACATCCCTAGCCCTGATAGCAGCCGGCATCCTTTTTTGGCTATAAGGATTAAGATTGCGTGTAAAACGCTGCTAGTAGATTTGAGAGCCAAAAAAGATAAAGGCGAATAGCAGGAATAGCTTCAAAAAAAGGAGATATTAAAGGATTATTAAATGCTCCTGAATGTCTGACAAATTATGTAGTTTTGACCTGTAAATCTGACAAAAGTTCAGTAAAATTCCATTGGCATAATAAATGCTAAGGTGAGTATATAATTATTTATTCAAAAAATTAAAATAAAATGGCAGAATTAAACATCAAACCTTTGGCTGACAGAGTGGTAATTAAAGCAGCAGAAGCAGAAGAAAAAACGAAAAGTGGCTTGTATATTCCAGACAATGCCAAAGAAAAACCGCAACGTGGGGTTGTAATGGCCGCTGGTCCGGGTAAAAAAGACGAACCAACCGTTGTAAAAGTGGGTGATACTGTATTGTATGGCAAATATGCCGGTACTGAAATTACAGTAGATGGCGAAGAATTATTGATTATGCGTGAGAGCGATATTTTCGCAATCGTTTAAGAAGAGGTTTGGACTACAAGAATAAGAATTAAATTATAAAAATAAAATAGATAAGCAATGTCAAAAATAATTTCGTTTAATACAGACGCAAGAGAAAAATTGAAAAGTGGTGTTGACCAATTGGCCAATGCAGTAAAAGTAACCTTAGGACCTAAGGGTAGAAATGTGGTGATTGAAAAAAAATATGGTGCCCCACAAATTACTAAAGATGGTGTAACGGTAGCCAAAGAAATTGAATTGGAAGATCCCATTGAAAATATGGGTGCACAAATGATTAAAGAAGTCGCTTCTAAAACGGCTGATGCAGCAGGTGATGGTACTACAACGGCAACCGTTTTGGCGCAAGCGATTGTAACACCAGGTTTGAAATCATTGGCAAGCGGTGCGAATCCAATGGATTTGAAAAGAGGAATGGACAAAGCTGTAAAGGCTATTGTTACTGAATTGAAAGCAATGAGCGAAACTGTAGGTGATGATAATAAAAAGATTGAAGCGATTGCTACTATTTCTGCCAACAACGATAGCACGATTGGAAAATTGATTGCTGATGCGATGGCTAAAGTTGGTAAAGAAGGTGTGATTACTGTAGAAGAAGCGAAAGGCACAGAAACAGAAGTAAAAACGGTAGAAGGGATGCAATTCGATAGAGGGTATTTATCTCCATACTTTGTAACGAATACAGAGAAAATGGAAGTAGAATTGGCGAATGCATTGGTATTGATTTATGATAAGAAAGTAAGCAATATGAAAGAGTTATTGCCTATTCTTGAAAAATCAGTTCAAACAGGTCGTCCTTTATTGATTGTAGCTGAAGATGTAGAAGGTGAAGCCTTGACTACTTTGGTGGTGAATAAATTAAGAGGTACTTTGAAAATCGCTGCAGTAAAGGCTCCTGGCTTTGGCGATAGAAGAAAAGCAATGTTAGAAGATATCGCTATTCTTACTGGTGGAACTTTGATCAGCGAAGAGAGAGGATATAAATTAGAGAATGTAGAATTGGAAATGTTGGGTACTGCAGAAAATATCAGCATCGATAAAGACAATACTACTATTGTTGGTGGTGCTGGTAAGAAAGAAGATATTCAAGCAAGAATCGGTCAGATTAAAGCGCAGATTGAAACAACAACATCTGATTATGACAAAGAAAAGTTGCAAGAAAGATTGGCTAAATTGGCTGGTGGCGTAGCCGTTCTTTACATTGGTGCTGCGACTGAAATTGAAATGAAAGAGAAAAAAGATAGAGTAGATGATGCCTTACATGCAACGAGAGCTGCAGTAGAAGAAGGTATTGTTGCAGGTGGTGGTGTTGCTTATATCAGAGCATTGAGTGGCTTGGCTACTTTGAAAGGTGAGAATGAAGATGAGAATACAGGTATTGCTATTATCAGAAGAGCGGTAGAAGAGCCATTACGTCAAATTGCTGCGAATGCAGGATTAGAAGGTTCTATCATCGTTCAGAAAGTGAAAGAAGGTACCTCTGACTTCGGTTATAATGCTCGTTCAGATAAGTATGAAAACTTAAAGGCAGCGGGTGTTATTGATCCTACTAAAGTAACAAGAGTAGCCCTTGAAAATGCATCCTCTATTGCAGGTATGTTATTGACAACAGAATGTACCATCGTTGACAAACCAAAAGAAGAAGCAGCAATGCCTTCAATGCCAGGTGGCGGAATGGGAGGGATGATGTAATCCTTTCCTTAAAGCGTTCAATTATAGAAAAACCAATCCGATGTCGGGTTGGTTTTTTTTGTCTTAGGGTTTGCGTTTTTATTCGTATTGATTTTCTATTGAAGTCGCAATCAAAGCGTTGAAATATTTTGAATTGATAGTTTGAATACTTTATTGTTAATTTTACTTATCTGCAACTTCTTTTTATTTGAACACTATGATGATATATTGGTAACATTATTGTATTTCAAAGTTAGGTCATAGGGCAGTGTGTCAATATTTGCATAACTTAATCTTGAAATATGCTTCGTACTATGATATCTATCAAGTCCACTACAAGTGATGCTTTTTGCTTTTTCGATATCGACAAAACCATCGTCACATAAACAATCTGCTTGAAAATATAGTTGTTTAATTTCACCTATTAACAAGATGGTGCCATTACTTTCAATGTCGATACGTTCCTTAAATTCTACACCCAATTGAATGTGACTATCTTCAACAAAAGGAGCTAAAAAATCTTCTTTATATTCTTCATTTATTTGTGTGACTTCAAATTCAGAAACGTTTTCTGAATAGCGAGCAGAAGTCTGATGTGCTTGTCTGAATATTGATTCATTGATGTGATTAATAGTATAATACCTTGTCTCTAAAATATTAGAAAGTGTATGTCTCTCTACACAATCTGGTCGAACAAAAAAGCCGATTAGTGGAGGACTAGCGCCAATGTGCACTATGGAGTTAAATATCGCCAGATTTGTTTTTTTTCTTTCATTGATTGTTCCAATCAAACAAACACTCCTAAAACCAACTATGGAATTTACTAAATGAGTTCTGACTCGTTGATCTAGATTCATTAACTCATTAAAGTTATAGGACTGTTGTACTTTTTTACCCATTTTTCAAGACATTCATACCACCATCGACGGCCATCACCTGACCTGTCACCCATGCAGATTCTTCTAGTAAAAGAAAAGTAATCGCATTTGCGATATCTAGCGGCGTTCCAATTTTTCGTAAAGGATTTCTTTTTTCCATTTGCTCGATTTTTTCTGGGGTGTTCAGAAATTTATTGCCCAACGGTGTATTCACTAAGGAAGGTGCAATACAATTTACTCTGATACTTGGAGCAAGTTCAGCTGCTAATGCTTTTGTTAATCCTTCGATTGCTCCTTTTGCCATAGAGATAGATGAATGAAAAGGTAAACCGGTGCTTACTGCAACAGAGCTAATAAAAACGATAGAAGCATGATCTGAACTCTTTAAGTTTTTTAAATAGGATTGCACAAATGCGACTGCACCTATAGAATTGATCTCAAAATCATTTCTAAACTCAGACTCACTAAGTCTTGAAAAAGGTTTTAGATTAATAGTTCCTGGAAAGTAGACAATACCATCAATATCTTGTTCAATGGCTGGAAATGAACCAAAATTATAACTATCAACCTGAAAAAAATGATTGTAAGTTGCTTGATTTTCCTTTGTACTAATTCCAATCACGTGATGCCCTTTTTCTTGCAATACTTCTGCGGTCTTTTGTGCAATAGCACTGGAGGCACCTGCAAATAAAAATGTTTTTTGTTGACTCATCTTCTTTTAGAAATTTTATTGTTTGAAATGTTCCTTTGAAGTTTACTTTTAAATCGAGTGATGCCATCCATTCTTTTTTTGACATGTTTGGTACTACAATTTTCTACGCGCTGCCTCCATAATTTATAGCTACTAGGTTTTAGCTCCTTTTTCATCAATGCTTTCACGGCCGCTTCATTTAAACCAAACTGATATTCTATAGCGTCAAAAGGTGTCCTATCTTCCCAAGCCATCTCAATCACTCTGTCAATGTTTAGGATAGGAGTAGCATCAATATGTTCAACTTCTTCCATGTAAGCTAGAGGAGAAGGCAAATCACTGTAATAGCAATATTTTAGCTCGTTATTTTCCATTGACTTAAATCAAAACACAAAAAATGAGTTCTTTTCTTTAACAACTATCTCTCTTGATTGTTTATGAAAATCGAGACGAATTCAATCCTTATTTTTTATTTGGGCGTGCCATCGGAGAAACAGCCACCGTTGTCCTGCTATTCACTACAAGCTTCTGTAGGACAATAACAGCAGGCTTTTCGTTGCTATCAGTCACGCAATAAATTACATTCCATGCCATAGAAAGTATTTATTCCTTGCCTCCCAAAAATGGAATGAGCGTATCTTATTGTTTGATGAGTTTTTTTATAGCAATAGTATCATCACTATATATTTTGAAGAGGTAGGAGCCAGATTTCAATCCGCTAAGATCGACTCTATGATTGAGGGGCATCGTTTCGATTTGTGTCAACAAGCGTCCTTGTAAATCTAAAATTTCGATTTTAGTATATTCAATGCCCTCCATCATCACATATTGATTGCAAGGATTTGGATACAAGAAAATATCTTTTTGCTTTTCTGTGAATGTATTTTCAATATCGAGCAGTTGTGTTGGTACACACCTATAAAAGACACTGGTATTCGACATCAATGATTCTGTAAATGTCTGTTGTGTTCCTGTGGCGGTAAAGTATTGAGTGGAATATGCTCCAGCTGCATTAAAATGCGAAGAAGGAATAAGGGAGAAAACATTATATCTTAGTAGAGCATAATTTTCGCCTGCAGTAAGGGAGTCAATTTTTATGGTGGTAGTGATCAATTCAGGTGCCTCACCAATACTCACATTCGGCTCGTCCCATCTATTGATAGATAATTGTACTGGTTTGGTGATATGATCATCGTCTTTAATTCCAGTTACCGCACATGCATAATCAATATTTTGTGGAATACAATAGGTGAAACTAGCACCGTTTCCCATCATACTTCTGTTATCCCAAATAGATTGAAAAGTCCTATTTACAAAAGAAGGATCGTAGCATGTATTGTAAATGAGTTCGTCGGTGGTAAGAAAGGTAGTGGTATCTACCGATGTGAAACCTATGGCCGGAAAAATATGATCATATTCGGTGTTTGTTTCTCCATTTACATAGACAGCGATGATGACTGGATGTGCTTTACCTAATTGTTTTTTTAGCCAAACTAAATAATTTTGGTATTGAGGTGCTGGTTGGGTATAGTCCCAAACCTCAATATTGAACGCCATTTTATCTAATGCCACTTCAGCATTGTCATTGCCAATTAAAACTTCTCCACCAGCAATTTCTCTGCACATATTTTGCGAAATATAATTGCCATAATAAAGTCCTATCATCTGTATAGAAGTTTCGCCACAATAGCCGCCGTCATTATCCCATTGTAGTCGTGCGGGGATGTTTAGATGACGACTTACTTGACTTGTTACTGTAAAACTAGAGAGCAGTAATACAAGTACATAATAAATTTTTTGTTTCATTTCGAACTTTGCTTGATGAACAAAATTAATAAAATAAATGAAGAAGAGGGTGCTTAATGAAGACAGCTGTGAGAGTGTTTTAGCTGGGGATTTTGTTTAACCAGCTTTTAATTTGCTTTTTTAAGTTAGCATTCAGTATTAATACCTCTACTCTTCTCATCTTTAGCGCTTTTCCTTTGAGCAATTGATTTGGATCTTCCAATAAGTTACCATTAAAAAAGCCCAATTCAATATGTTTATTGATCGCCTTTATACAGATAAATGCTAGGTCGGTATCTGCTTTGTAAGATGTGATTCTACCAAATTTGATTTTCTCTTTAATATTCTTGTTTTGAAGAGCTTATAAGATCTCTAACTGACAATACTTACTCTATTTTGGCATCATCCAACTGAACGGCTAAACTTTGAATATAAAGAAAAGTGCATTTTAAGAATAGATCGTTGAAGTGAGTGCTTCAGAAGCTTTCCAAAGTTTGGTAGTATTTTCTTTTGTTAAGAATACACTATCGGTCTGAACCAAAATGGGATCGCCTTTCATCTCTCTTCTTCCATCTGGGCCATAATAGTCGCGTCCCTTTGTTGATGGATCGACTGATGCACGAAGTTCAGGTAATGCGCCCCTTCTGGCTTCCTGCATCATCAAAAGCATTAAGGGTCTGAGGAATGATGTTAACCATCCAGGAGCAAGATGACTAAACAAATTCGTGTCTGACACTCCTGGATGAGCTGATACAGCCATACAATCTATCTGATGCGTTTCAAAAAAAGCTTGCAATCCATCAGTGAATAGTAGATTGGCTAATTTAGAGTTTCGGTATGCTCGATAAGGAGAATAATTTATGCCATCCTTACAAAGGAGGTTGTCAAAATCGATGCTGGCTTTTTTGTGTGCAATGCTACTCACATTTACTACTCTCGATTTTGGACAGTTTTTTAAACAATCAAGTAAGAGACCAGTAAGTGCGAAATGTCCAAGATGATTGGTCCCTATTTGACTTTCGAAACCATCTTTGGTCAATTGATAGGGTGTCATCATAATCCCAGCATTATTCAATAGAATATCCAATGTTTGATGATTTTTTTTAAAGTCTGTAGCAAAGGCTCTGATAGAATTTAAGTCAGCTAAGTCAAGTTTTGAAACCCTAATATTTGCTTTTGGATTTAGTTTCAAGACTTCTTGTTTCGCCATTTCGCCTTTGTCAACAGAACGACAGGCCATAATGATAGTGGCATTTTTAGCAGCATAGGCATGTATCGCTTCCAAGCCTAATCCACTATTGCCACCTGTAACAATAATTGTTTTGCTTGTAAGATCCGGAATGTTGTCAGTGGTCCAAGTAGTTGCACTCATAATGGTATGATTATGGATTAAATGATTAGCAATGATAAATCAATAAAATCTATCGGTGTGTTGTGTTAATAAAAAAATATAATAAATCTTGCGTCTCCGGGAAGAAGTGGCAGTACAGGTATAAACGACCCGTAATCTATATCGGAGTGGCTTTTTAATGACGGAATGATTGTTTCTGCTTATCTAGAAGTCAAATTTAAAATTTTCCTTCGGCGCTGAAATCATTAATTTTTGTTAAGATACTTTTCTACTCAGTCGACATCTCAGCTAGATAGAATTGTTTAGGAGAAGCAATGAGTTGAAATTTCCTGATACTGCCATCATCATCCGGGAATCCTATCAGACAAGTATTTTCATCTTGCCAATCGAACGTAATGTTTGATTCAGATAGGCTTTTTACTTGTTGTTCAAAGTGCAAGCTTCCCTTCTCAAAACCAAAAACCTGTGCAGATAAATTAACTGTCCATGGATCAAGAGGACTCTTCTTTGAAGCATCAACACTTATATTGACCTTGTTCTCCTTAAAACTTTTACTAAAGTTTACATTCTGTTGCACACACGAACTCAGACAGAACAATAAGCACATAATTATTGCAAGTGGAAAAGAATTTTTCATGATATTAAATTTGAAGCTAAAGAATAATGGTAGATGTAAAGTTTGTCTTCTTCTAATTTTGACACCTCAACAAACTTAAATGATTTATTGATAAATTTTCATTTTAATTTTATGCTATCTTAGTTAAACAATAAAGAGATTATCCTACTAAAACGAATAAAATGAAATTAATTGTATCAGCTTTTGTTCTTTTTTTTGCCATCAACCTATCGGCACAAAATTGTTTGAATACCTATTCTGGCAACGGATTGCCCAACTTAACCAATGGCAATGTTTCCCTAGCGCAATATAGAAATCCATCTGGTCTTTGTAAAGACAAGTTTGGAAACATGTTTGTAGCAGATGGAGACAATAATATCATCAGAAAGATTAGTGCCGCAGGAGTAGTGAGCACCTATGCAGGTTCTGGGATTGCTGGGTATAGAAATGGTTCCAAAGATTCAGCACAGTTCGATTCTCCTTTTGATATTTGCGCCGATGACTTGGGTAATGTTTATGTCACTGATTTCAATAATCAAAGAATCAGAAAAATTTCTGTTATCGGTATCGTCTCTACGGTGGCAGGAAATGGCATCGCTGGATTCAAGGAAGGTGCAAGTGATTCAGCAGAATTTAACTATCCAAGAGGAATAGTTTGGACACCTTCTAATCACTTGTTTATTG
>CAMBZT010000070.1 GCA_945872405.1 Chitinophaga pinensis
ACTGTTAAATGAACATGTCTACCACGTATCATCGCGAAACTGGTAGCAGAATCAAATATGGAAGAACCAGCTAAAGTGGTGATTGTTTGTTTGCCAGCATTGATATAATCTGCGTCCTCTTCCCCTTCGAAAGGAAAAGGACCCATACCAAGCAAGCCATTCTCAGATTGCAGAACAACGCTAATTCCATCAGGAACATAATTAGCAACCAAGGTAGGGATACCTATGCCAAGATTTACATAATAACCATTTTTTAGCTCACGAGCAATTCTTTTTGCAATCTGAAATTTATCTAAACCCATTTGACTTTTATTCTATTTTTATTGAACAAAGCTACATCATTGCCTTCAAAAATGTTTGATAATGTTTGTATGCTGGGTCAATTATTGAGATAGTTTTTGATTTATGGCTCTTAGATTTTTATGATGTTTTGTATAGTTTTTTATAAATAATTTCTGAATTTGAACAAAAACTTTAAAAAAACACTTGTATGAGTAATTTTGCATTTAAATTATAATTCATGAAAGCGTCTGCAGAAATATTTAATCAAATAGTAAACGAAAGGCGTTCGGTTCGGGTATATGATGCTGAAGTGCCATTTGATACAGATGCTGTTAGCAGAAGTATTGATAGAGCCATTCTTTCACCCAATAGTTCTAATATGCAACTGTGGGAATTTTATAGAGTAAGAGATCCTAAAAAAATTGCAGAAATTGCTTTACTCTGTTTTAATCAACCTGCTGCACGAACTGCTACAGAATTAGTGATTGTAGTGACCCGTTTGGATAAATGGAAAGTACGTGCGACACATAATGTGGATCAACTTAAAAAACAATTCAAAGAGCCATATGAAAAGAAGGCGAAAATGGCATTGAATTATTATGCGAAGGTGATGCCCTTGTTATACAGTCATGATACAATGAATTTTCTTGGTTTTTTTAAAAAGCTAGTCGCCACAGTAAAAGGGATTAGCGGTCTAACCTATTGGCAAGTTGGATATTCAGATTTGCGCACTATTGTGCACAAAAGTGCGGCCTTGGCCTCACAGACCATCATGTTGAGTCTGAAATCGGAAGGATATGATACCTGTCCTATGGAAGGTTTTGATTCTAGAAAGGTAAAAAAATATCTAGGTTTGCCTGGTGGGGCTGAAATAAATATGATTATCAGCACAGGTACTGCTAAGCCAGAAGGTATTTATGGAGAGCGATTTAGACTTGATAGATCGGAAGTGGTTTTTGAAGTGTAAAATGAAGAATAAGCAGTAAGTTTGTTGTAGTGAAAAATAAACTATTTTCTGCCAATCCTTTAGTCGTTGTATTTTTTTGCCTCATCCTTGATTTCATGGGACTTGGTTTAATCTTACCTGTCTTAAACAATTTATTTAAGGACACTTCGTATGGGCTTTTTAGTGGTCAAACCTCACAGGAATTTCGAACCGCCATTTATCTTGGATTATCAGCGATTTTTTTTCTAGGTACTTTTTTTGGGGCACCCGTCATTGGGTCAATGGGTGATAAATTTGGTAGAAGGAAGATGATCTTGTTTACCGCCATTTCTACTTGTATATCTACCACTATCGTGTTGGTTGGTATCTTGAACAATAATATTTATTTTATCTTTTTTGGAAGACTGATAGCGGGCTTGTTTAGTGGCATGCTAATTATTTTACAATCCACCATATCCGATGTGAGCAGTCCAGAGAATAAAGCAAAAAACTTTGGATTGGTTGGTATTGCTTTTGGTATAGGCTTCTCCATGGGACCAATTCTTGGAAGTGTTTTATCAGATCAAACAAGAAATCCAATGTTTGGATATTATTTGCCGTATGCCATTGCGACTTTAATCAATATTTTGAATGTCGCTTATATCTATGTGCTTTATCCCGAAACATTAAATGAAAGGAAAGATATTGCTATCAATTATTTGAAGGGATTTTCAAATGTTAGAGAAGGCTTTAAAGATAAAAGTTTACGAGATATTTTTATCATCATCATCATTTTAGCAACAGGTTTTTCGTTGTATCTGCAAGGCTTTCAAAGCTCATTGATTGATGTTTTTCATTTTACACCCATTCAAATAGCCATTGCCTTGCTTTATATTGGTGCTTGGATTGCGATTGCACAGGGTTTTATTCTTCGCTTATTGTTAAAGTTTTTTTTACCATGGAAAATTTTACTTTTTTCAATTCCTTTAATGGCAGTATCCTTTGCATTGTTATTGTCAACAGATGATATAGTTCTCTTCTTTTGTTATTTGCCTTTCTTGGCCATCAGTCAAGGATGCACCTTCCCAAGTACACTTGCTATCATTTCTAATCATTCGAAAGATGATGTTCAAGGTAAAGTGTTAGGCATCAATCAATCGATTCAATCTATAGCATCATCAATACCCATGTTGCTTGGCATGGTGGCTTTGCTTTGTTTTTATTTTAATGATCAAATGGTACCTCACTTTTCTTTTATATTATCATTGAATTCGATTTTTTCGAAAGCTAATTTTGCCTTGCTTTTTGGTATTGGTTCTTCGACTGTTGGCTATCTTATTTATTTATTAACGCTTCATAAATACAAAGCTGCCTCATGATAAAATCATTGTTTGCTTGTATACTATTCCTAAGTATAGTTCAAGTGTTAAATGCCCAAATACATCAAGCTAAGATTTGTACAAATTATGGCAACATGGTAGTAATGTTGTATGACAATACGCCTTTACATCGCGATAATTTTATCAAATTAGCCAACGAGCATTTTTATGACAGTTTACTTTTTCATAGAGTGATTCAGGGTTTTATGATTCAGGGTGGAGATCCTGATTCTAAGCATGCTAAGGATACTGCACTTTTAGGAGAGGGAGATTTGGGGTATACCATTCCAGCTGAGTTTAATGAAACAAATTTTCATAAAAAAGGAGCCTTAGCACAAGCGAGAGACGATAACCCAGCAAAAGCATCTTCTGCATGTCAGTTTTATATTGTACAAGGAAAAATTGCCAATGACTCTACTTTTATAAAAGCGAAAGCGAGAAATAACTATGAGCAACTAGAGGGAAGAAAACTGGTGTATAGAACGCTAGGTGGTGTGCCGCATCTAGATATGAGGTATACCGTTTATGGCGAAGTCATCAAAGGGCTTCAAGTGGTTGACAAAATAGCTGCTGTAAAAACGGATAAAAATGATCGCCCGTTGGCGGCAGTCATGATTAAAAGTATAAGAATAATTAAGTGAAATAAAAAGAATTGAAAACAGATATACAACATAGAATAGACGTTAGTTTATTGGTAGATACCTTTTATGATAAGGTATTGAAAGATGATCTGCTTTCCCCACATTTTGCCCATATAAATTTTGAAAATCACATGCCTCGCATGGTCGACTTTTGGTGCTTTACTATTTTGGATGAAGGAAGTTTTCGTGGAAATATTTTTGATAAACATGTCAGCTTATCAATCGATGAAACGCATTTCACGAGATGGTTATTTCTGTTTCATCAAACCATGAATGAATTGTTTGAAGGAGAAAAAGCAACAATGGCTTTGCAACGTGCAGACCTTATTGGCTATACGTTTGCCTCAAAAATGAAAGCATTAAACAAGTAAAAGTTTAGATAAACTTTACCTTTCCAGCAGCAAACCAACACATCCGAAGCAATAGTAAGCCATGCTTAAATCGTGAGATATTTGTTTCACCATACACCCTATCTCGATATCTGATAGGCATGTCGATGATTTTTAGATTGAGTTTATAAGCACCAAACAACAAGTCGAAATCACCAAAAGGATCAAACTCACCGAAGAATGTACGATTGGCTACCAACTTATAGTAATCTTCCCTAAACATCACCTTGGTACCACACAAGGAGTCTTTAATGGGTTGTTCGAGCATCCACGTAAATACTGCGCTGAAGAATTTGTTTCCTAATGTGTTTAAAGGCCTCATTGCGTTATCTTCCATAGGATACACTAATCGAGAACCATTAATAAATTCACCTTTGCCTGAGGCAATGGCATCATAGAATTTTGGTAAATCTTCAGGTGGTACGGTAAGGTCTGCATCCAAAATCATTAAAATATCGCCAGTAGCAATGCTATATCCTTTTCTAACAGCATCACCTTTGCCTTTGCCAGCTTGCTGACATATTTTAATATCGTGAGTATCCTTATACTTTTCTGCAATTTCCTGAATCACTTCCCAAGTATTATCAGTGCTGTTTCCTTCCACAAAAATGATTTCCTGATGTTTACCAAATTTTGGCATTCTTAGAATGGCATTCTCGATATTGCCTGCTTCATTTCTAGCAGGGATAACAATGGTAGAAGAATATTTAGTGTCAACGTTTTGATTATTGTTGAAATAAGGTCGTGCAAAAGAAAACTGTGTAAGTGTGAGATGGTTGATGATCGGAAGTTTCGCGATATATCTATTAATCAACCATGAGATGATTGGGATATTGATAGGAATCAATTGTCGTCTATTCATTTTGTAAGCATCAAATCCAGCTAGATACAGCAGATTTTGAATGTCTTTGTAGGAGAGCCAATTTTGTTGTGGGCTAGATTTTTTAATACCAATAAGTTCGCCAAATTTCAGGAATGGTTCCCATAGATAATTGTAGTAGGAGATTATAATTCTAGTATGTTCATGACAAACGGCTTTAAGGCTATTAAAGACTTCAAGCACATTATCAACGCAACCGACAACACTACTCAAGACAATGACATCATACTTTTCTGTTAATGTAATATTGGCTGCATCCATCAGGTAGAAGTCAATGCCAGGATGATTTTTTTTCGCCTCTTGAATCATGGAAGGAGAAAAATCAAGTCCTGCTTTTTTCTTACCCTTTAGTTTGCTAATAGTATCCCCAGAAGCACATCCTACCTCAAGAACAGTATCTTCTTCATGTATAAAGTAATTGCAGTAATTTATGATATCATTCCAATAGTAAGCATATCTTTTTTTATAGGTAGCATAAGAAGGCGCCAATTGTTCAAAATGGTCATAAAATTTATTGGCTTTGCTATCGATTTTTTGCATTGTCATTTTGTGATAGGTATTCTATAATTAATTACTAATTTTCTTAACAATAATTGTGTTAAACATTCCATTAATAGGTGCAAATGGCGCCGTTATTTTTTCGATTAAATCAATGAGAACAAAACTCCATGAAGGCACGAATGACTTCATGGTCAAGCCACCAGAAAGCAGATACTTATAGGGTGTATGTTCTTGAAATTTAACAAGCTTCATATTGGGATACATCTTTTCAAACTTTGCATAATCTCTTCTAAAAACCATCCATGGAATAGCTCCATTTGCATCGCTTAAAGGACCGGTACCTGCTATCTGCCAAACTTTGCTCGCAGGCATGAAAGGTTCATGATGAAAATTTTTATAGATGAATCTTGAGAAGATTGTATTTGCAGGCTCTATCATGTAGATAACGCCTCCAGGAACTAAAATTCTTTCTGCTTCCTTGAAAAAATTTTCACAATTAGGTATATGATGCAATACATTCAACATAAAGATAGCAGAGAATTGATTGTCTTCTAATGGCATTTTTTCTGCTGAAAATGTCATATCACAACCAGGCAGGGGCATAATATCTGAAGTGATAATATTGGGAACCATATCCTTCAAAAAACCACCACCGCTGCCAATCTCTAATAATTTACCTTTGGGCAACATTTCAGTATAGTCTTTGAAAGAAGTATACCATTGATCATAAATTTTCTTAAGAAATGGTTTGTTTAGAATCATTTTCCCATGTTGTACCGTCGTTTCTGGGTCGTCGAGCGATAGTTCTTTTTTTTCTTTGATCATTTTATCTTAATAGAAAATTGCTAATATTTAATTTCAATTAAAGTTGCTGGTCTATCATTTTGTTCACCAATTGAATGAATCACTTTTAATTTCTCAGGATACTGCTGATTAATAATTTGTAAATAGTTTCCTATAGTTCCAAATATCTGATCTTGTAAAACGTGCGTAATTTTTCTGTTTTTCATTAAGCTTAAAATTGAATCAGCTGTCTGATTTTTTTCTGGTGAACGATAAAATCCATCAAATTCTCTTCCATTCGAATAAACAAATGCCATTTCTGGTTTTCGACACACTACCATGGTCTTTTCCTTTGATAAATTTTGATCTATCCATTGACACATTTCTAAATAATTATGCCATTCGCTAGGATATCCATACAATAAATCGCCTTCTTTGTTTTTTTCTTGAATCTCTCCAAATTCAGACACTTTCGCCTGTGTTTTGGAGAAATTTAAAAATAGAATAACCGTTGCTATGACATAGAATCCAAATTGCAAAGATACAGGTAGCTTGTTTTGTAGAATGTAGTACAAAACATAAAAAAGAATCATGACCATCAACGGTACCGCTGTTATTATCAGTCTATCTTGATCCCATGATGTTTGCAAAACAATAAATACAATTCCTAAGAATAGTGCGGTATACATCGATAAGAACAACATCGTTTTTGAGTCTCTAAATGCGTAAAATAGTGCTGCAAAAAATATTGCATACAAGACGAGAGTGAGTAGTCCAGAAGTTTGTTCCAATGGTGGTTTTTCTAGGTCTTCCTCAGTGCTTGTTTTCCAGTTTAAAATACCAGGGAATTCTTTACTCAAATAAAGTTGAGAATTGTCCATAAAACGGGTAATGAATCCGCTGACATCTTCATTTCCTTTGCTAGCATCGTAGGCATCTTTTTGTAATAATACTTTTAGCTGACTCGCTGTATTATCTTCCTTGTACATTCCTTTATAAACTGTAAAAACACCGAAAAACAAGGCAAAAGAAATAATAGTAAGTGCCAGTGCTTTAAAGTTTTTCTGTAGTAAATAGAATAACACGATGGCCATAAATGCACTGTAACCGACACTTCTGGTCTGAACTAGTAGAAGCAGACTCAATCCTAGTAATATAAACTTCCATCCATCTTTCTTTAAATCGACTTCATTTTTTTCGATGAGTAAATGGCAGAAAACAAAGATGACGAATGATTGCATTAATAAATAGAATGCTTCCGAAAAGGTTTGACTTCCATAATAATGAATCGTCGAATTTAATGCATAAACCAATAGAGTCATAAATAGCAAGGAAGAAGGAATTCTGTTTCTTAGTCCAAAATAAAAGAGAGCAACAGAACCAAGTAAACTAACTAATGAAACGAGCTTAAAATAAAAAAGTTTGAATCCAATTGTTTTGATCACAAATGAGATCACAATAGGAAACATCGGACCTTGAAATGAAGGGAAAATACCCTTGTGTACAAAGTCTGAAGCGCGCATTAAATAAGCTGAATCATCTCCAAGCATTGAAATTCTGTAATCAAATAGCCAATACGCATACAAGGCGGTTAGACCCATAATTATAACAAATAATTTTAGACTGTGTTTATCTAAAAATTTATCTACGGTATCAAATAATCCGCTACTATTTGAAATTGACTTTTCTTTTATTTTTACCTGAGGACTTGATTTCTCTTTACTCATTGTGCTTAAAATGAACAACAAAGCTAAAAAATATAGTCTTATTACTATAAATTATTGTATGAATTGATTAAAAACCTTATTGAAATAGACTTTGGTCTATTATTACGACTGAAGCGAAACACAATGATTAACGAAATTTTATAAAGACTGTTTCTTCTTTTTCTTGCCTATCATCTTTTTCCATTTCGGAAGTTTGAATTGATAGCCAATGTTAATGGCATTGGTCCAAAGAGGACGATTCTTATTTAGATCTGGTTGAAATAAATAGGCGATGTCAATGGAGTGGTATTTTTTAAAGTTGTACTTAAAACCTAACATGCTCCTAACTCTCGTTATTTCCGTCAAATTATTGGAAAAAAAAAGAAATGGCTCACAGGAGGCATATACTTCATAATGTTTTTTAAATGTTTTGCTAATGGTAAATCTTGCTCTGATAAACTGATCGGGCTTCTGGTAATCTAGAAAGTGTTTATTGAAATTTGCTCTATCATTTTGATAGACCAATCTTAACTCAAAATCCCATTTTTTTACCCCGTATTTTAAATTGATACCACCAGAAAAACGATGTTGATCTGTGTAAATATTGGTGGCGAAGCGATATCCTAGCAGAAAACTAACATATTTGTTTAGCTTGTAGTACAATCCAGCACTCAGATAAGAAGCCTTGAAAGTACTGATGTCATGATCAAAACGAATTTGATACTGAGCATCTGCGCTGAATCCCTTTTTAAAATCTTTTTTAAGTTCGACTGAGGTCCACGATTCCCAAGTTGGCTGATAAGTTTGCGAAGTGACTTTAATAGAAATGAACGAGATGAATAAGATTAAAATCGAATAAATTCTAGACATAGATCATGTTATGGAAGTAAAATTAACACATTATTAACTAGTGGGTAATATTAATGTCTTAAATATTGGTGTTAATTGGAGAATTGGCTAATAGAACATATGATTCATCAGTAGCAAAGGATAATAGGTTAATCCCATAGAAATCTATCCAAGTTTTATCGCAAAATGACAAATTTCTTTATTCCTTTTACCGTATCATTCCTTAGTTCGATGATATAGCTACCATTTGGGATGGATGAAATATCGATTGCTTCTGATTCAAATTGTTGAGTCATTTTTTTTTCAATCATAATTTGGCCAAATGGATTCATGATTCTAACAATTAAACCATCATAAATATGGTTATTACCCAAATAGAGATTCAACTCTTCTTGAGCAGGAATGGGATAGATTCCAAATTTTATTTCTTGAAGGTCTTTGATGTTTGCGGTGGATACACAACGGTTCGCAGATGGAATGACGGCGCGTAAAGAATTTAAAGTATTCTGCATACGAATTGTTTGACCAAAAGTAAACATGTTCATACAATTATCATTTACATAATCCATGAAGTTCATGTACATTTCTCCATTGGCATCACCACCGCATGAGTTGTTTGGACGACGAGGAAACGATGGACAGCCATAGTTTTCAGACTCAGCAACTTTTGTATCGGCAACAAAATCATTGCCGCACGATGCATCACCCCATATATGTCTCAGTCCTAACCAATGTCCAACCTCGTGCGTCATAGATCGTCCAAGATTATAAGGCGAAACTGAAGTGCCACCCATCCCGAAATATTTATAACTAATAGTGATGCCATCTTCACTTGGAATGCTAATCAATTCAGTAGGGAAGGTTGCAATGGCTAGAATGGGTCCAGTAAGATTGCAAACCCAAATATTTAGGTATCTGTTAGGGTCCCAATTGTCGAGTCCTCCTGTTGCAGTATATTTAACGTCAGCCCAATTGTATATTGTATCTGCGTCAAAACGAGTATTAGTAGTAAAGGTACGAGTGATACCATTTGTTGGATCCCCATTTGGATCGGTTGTAGCCAAACAAAATTCTATCTCAGCATCCGCAGTACTTGTCCAAAATGGGTGATCAGTTAGCAATGTATCGCTATTATTCATTCGATAATCACTGTTTAAAATACTAATCTGAGATCTGATTTGTTCATCAGAAATATTCTGCGTGCTTGTATTATAAACAACATGCACTACTATTGGAATTACTACCACAGAGGTTGCATTTCGATGTCTAGTGGAAGGATTCAGCTTTGGATTTAAGTCTTCAATGGCCGTACTTTCAAGAATAGTATTTTCAAATTGGAAGTATCTATTTATAGCATTGGTGTCACTATCTAATAACTTTTGATACACTTGCATAGTACCGCATCTGTTTTGAGAGATCGAGGGGATGAGAATGGAAATGAAGAAAAGAAGAAAAAATAATTTAGTCATTTTTGGTTGAATAACAGTTTCGTAAATTTAATAATTATATTTTTCTTTCCACCATCTTTGCATTTGTTGTCTGATTTCATTTTCTCTTGGATTATTTCCAGGATCATAAAAAACAGAGCCAATCAATTGTTCTGGTAAAAATTCCATCGCCACAAAATTGCCATCATAATCATGTGCATATTTGTATTCCTTACCATAGTTTAACTGTTTCATTAGCTTAGTAGGTGCATTACGCAAGTGGAGCGGAATAGGTAAATTGCCTGATTCAGAAGCAATTTTTTGTGCTTTTCTGATGGCTTGGTAGGCGGCATTACTTTTGGTTGATGTGGCTAAATAAATGACAGTTTGAGCAAGAATTAAATCGCATTCAGGATAACCTATAAGAGTTACTGCTTGAAAGCAATTATTCGCCATTACGAGAGCAGTAGGATTGGCATTGCCTATGTCTTCACTACTAAGAATGAGTAATCTTCTGGCGATAAATTTAGGATCTTCACCCGCTTGAATCATGAGTGCTAAATAATATAGGGCAGCGTTTGGGTCGCTTCCTCTAATGGATTTGATAAATGCTGAAATTACATCATAATGCATTTCACCTTTTTTGTCATACACTGCATGTCTGCTTTGTAAAATCGCCGTCACATTTTCATTTGTTATTTCAATATCTTCAGCATCAAAACTATTTACTACTAATTCGAGCACATTTAATAATTTTCTAGCATCCCCGCCGCTAAAATAAAGAAGTGCATCATCCTCTAGAATATTAATATTTTTTGTTCTGAGTATTTCATCTGTTTGAATACATTTTTTATACAAAGCACGTAGCTCTTCAATCTCAAGAGATTTTAATATATAAACTTGACATCGTGATAAAAGGGCGGCATTCACCTCAAAAGATGGATTTTCTGTAGTAGCTCCTATCAGAGTGATAATTCCCTTTTCAATGGCACCTAATAGTGAATCTTGTTGTGACTTATTAAATCTATGAATTTCATCGATAAATAAAAGTGCTTTGCCTAGTTTAGCAGCCGCATCAATTACTGCCCTTACCTCCTTCACTCCACTATCTATGGCGCTTAATCCAAAAAATTGCAAGTTAGATTTTTTTGCTATAATCCTTGCTAGTGTTGTCTTACCAACACCTGGTGGTCCCCAAAAAATGATGGAAGGAATCTTTCCACTTTCTAGCACTTTGTGAAGAACAGCTCCCTTTTTAATCAAATGTTCCTGCCCAGATACTTCCTCCAAATCAGTAGGTCGCATTCTTTCTGCTAAGGGTTTTTCATTATTGCCTATCATAGTTCTGTAAAAGTATATCAAACATTTTGTAATATGAATGAATAGAGGATAAAGTTCCTTACTTAGCTCAAATAAACGGCTTCTTCAGCCTCATTTAGCACGACAGAAATGTGCTCATGTATAGTTGTTGCTAAGGATAAGCCAACAAAGTCTGCTGATACAGGAAAGAGTTTATGTGTTCTTTCTACAAGCACTGCAATTTGAATTTTTTTAGGAAGAATGGTCATTAGCGGTTGTAATGAATAGAA
>CAMBZT010000071.1 GCA_945872405.1 Chitinophaga pinensis
TCATTAGAAGATGCTTTGTGGGGACACAAACCATGGAAAAAACTTTTTATTATTCATGCTTGGCGTTAGTTTACATGTTGTGTTTAATCGTTTCTTGATGTTGCTTTGTTAAATACTTGTTGGTGAAAAACACCAACAAGGGCGGAAAATCTTTTGTATCATTTTTTTCATGTTGTTTGGGAGTTTAGATCATGTAAGAATATCAAGCATGAGTGTAAAATACTAGCCCTATTTTTATATTTTACAACCTATGATATATCTATTTAAAATCTGGTTTTTGATACTATTGAGTGATTGTTATCTTAGCAATATTGTTCCCTACTTTAACTATATACAATCCGCTAGCTAACTCGGACGTGTTAATCAAATTTGTCTTATCAAATAGCTTTCCACTTAGAACAATTTGTCCTGTTGCATCTAAGAAAACATATGCCATTCCTTTTAATGACTCATCAATATCTATATTAGTAAATTTAGAGGCTGGATTAGGATAAATCTTGAACATTTGAAGATGACTCGTCTCACCAATTGTATTGTTGAAAGTAACTCTGCAAAAGGCAACTAAAGATGTATCTGCACAAGGTCCAAAAGACACAATACATCGAAAAGGTTGATTATTATTTGCCGTAGTAACGCTTAAGACTGTTAGTGTATCAGTATTGGTACCTAAGTATTCTCCGACACTTAGAAGATTTTGAAATCCAATACCTAAATCTGATTGCCATTGATATACTGCGCCAATCGTAGAGGTTGAAACAGCGAACTTAATATTTGAGGAAACGATGACCGTTCTGCTTATTGGCTCTGTGCTAATAGCTAAAGCTTCTATTGTTAGATTTAAAGTAACTATAGAATCGCATCCTGCTGAATTTGTAAATGTGTCTAAGTATGTACCAGTAATCGTTCTAATGATGCCATTAAATAAATAGGACTGACCACTGCAAATACTTGTATTAATCGTGCCTGTTGATGTTGAACGAACAGTTAGATTTAAAGTGACGATTGAATCACAACCCGTATAGTTGGTAAAAGTATCTCTATATGCGCCAGCAATAGTTCTATTGATGCCGTTGAATAAATAAGATTGACCACTACAAATACTTGTGTTGATTGTGCCCGTTGATGTTGAACGAACCGTTAGATTTAATGTAACGATTGAATCGCAGCCTGTATAGTTGGTAAATGTATCTCTATATGCGCCAGCAATAGTTCTATTGACGCCGTTGAACAAATAGGATTGACCACTACAAATACTTGTATTGATGATAGTAATACTTGTTCTAACTCTTACTATAGTCGTATCGGTGCTAGTTGTAATACCGTTACTGATTGTGCAGTAATAGGTGGTAGTGGTTGTAGGATTAACTATTATTGAGGAAGAAGTGTCTCCCGTACTCCAAACATATGTTATCGGGCTATCAGAAAAAGTATAAATTTGAGCTATTTCAGAAGCACTCAATGCTCTGTTCCAGACACCAACATCATCGAGTTTACCCTTAAAAAATTGATCAACCCCTGTTAAACTTGCACCGAAATTATATACGCCGCCAATTGGAACTAATGGATCGACACCGAATACGTCAGTAAGTACCCCGTTAAGATACAATGAAACAGTACTACTTGAATAGGTAAAGACTAGATTATACCAATTATGGTTTAGAATTGTATCAACAGAAAAAAAACCAGTGTAGGTGGATGGACTGGAGAAGCTTATGTATGTTGGCGTGTTGTTAATTAGCATTAGTTCCCAATTAGCATCAAAAGCATCAATTAAAGGAGAGAAGGCTTGAAGAGTATCAGAGTTAAACCAAATAGAAGCAGTAAACGTTGGGTAAAAAACTCTGTTACAAAAAATGTAATCAGCTAGTCCGTTAAATGAATAAGCTGAATTAGCCTCGCCATATCGGTTTGATGATAAGACGGCGCCACTTACCGTTCCATTATTCCCACTTCCACTTTCATCATTCGCATTTCCACAGAATGGGTAATATCCGACTAATCCAGTGCGCAGGCCTATAGGCAATTCGCTTGCGGTACATGCTGAACGGCTTGCAGTTGCAATAAGTAGAACAGGAGTCCCAGCGCAAATGCTCGTGTCATACACAGAAATAGATGCATTTGCAAATACAGAGAACCATGTAAACAAACATAGTGTAATTAATTTTTTCATATAATAATGATTACATTTTATTTATCGTATCAAAAAGCAAGTTCAATTTAAACTAGCGCAGCAAGAATTCTATATACACTGCAGGCACAGCAAAGTTTAAATTCTGAGCACCTTGCCCACCAATATTTGACACTGAGATTCCTAAGATTTCACCCGCCATATTCACTACAGGACCGCCGCTACTACCCTGCGAAATAGATGCCGATATTTGTATGAGATCGTGATCATACGGAGGATATGTCCGAATAGCGCTAACAATTCCTTTGCTCAATGTTCCAGGCAATGCCATTGGTGAGCCTGCAACCATAATATCGATGCCAGGCTCTGGCAATTTAGTGTTTAAAGACAATACACTGCTTGGAAAATTTTCTTCTATTTTTAATAATGCGACATCATGAGGTTCGTCAAATTTATATATCTCAGCTTGAATTAAATTTTTTTCTGCCCCTCTCTCTATACAAAAATAACTCCCTCCTTTTATGACATGGAAATTAGTAGCAATGATGTTTGATTGCACAAATGCTCCTGAACCCAGTTGAATAAGCTTCCTTTTTGTATCATAAACAAGTACCGTAACTGAAGCGTCTAATAACCTTTCTGACAAGCTTTTAGAACCAATAGTGTCAATTGGTTTTAGCGCTGGAATTGGGGTGGTGTCTACGGGAGGATCATAAACCCATGGCGGCATGGTGGTGTCAATTGGGCCTCCAGTACCACCACCAAACCAATCTCCTCCGCCCGAACAACTTACGCAACAGATAATTGTTATGCAAAACAAAAAATATTTTAAGTAGTTATGTAGTTGCAATTTAATTTTTGATAAATTTTATGGTGCTTAACAAATTGTTTTTTGATTGTATGCGGATGAAATAAAAGGATGTTTGTAACAAGGATACATCTATGTTGTTTGCCCCATTGTCTAGACTTCCCGACAATAAAAGCTCTCCCAATACATTTTCAATCGTATAACTATATCTTTCCTGTTTTGAATTTTCTATCAATATACTAAGCTCATTGTTTACAGGATTCGGGAATAATGAAATACTTGGTACTAAAGCAGACTCCGATATCCCTGTCAGAAATAGAGGTAAATTATAATAAGATTTTGTTAAGCAACCATTGCCATCGCCCACTTCTACCCAATAGTTATTGCTCGAAGGATCAAAAGTGGGTAGCAAGCAATATTGCGTATGAACTTCTAAATAAACTGGGATATGCGAAACAACAGATTCATAACCCCAATTCATTACCGGATAATCTAAGTCAGTAAACAAAGTATTTGCACCAGGGTATAATAAGGCCACATTTGCGGGCGCTAAAGCAGCCTCGCCGAAGTTTACATTTAATGCATAATCCTTATAGCAACTCGTGCCTATGACCTCTTCATGAAGAGTAACAACACCAGATGTTCCAGAAAACCAATGTATATATACTTGAGAGGAACCTTGGCCTACTATAATTTCTCCATTAGTAACACTCCAGGTTAAAATATTTGCTGTTGGATTCACTTTATATAATACCCAATAACTATTGGCACAAACTTCAGTAGGCCCTGCGATGGCTCTAGATGTGGTTATCACGCTTAAACTCAATGTTACTACTGAATCGCAACCAACATAATTTCTGAAAGTGTCGAGGTAGGTTCCCGGTGTGCCTAGAGCCATGCCATTGAATAGATAGGTACTGCCCTCGCAAATACCCATTGTTATCGCGCCTATTGATCTTGGGAGTACCGTTAAATGCAAGGTAACGACTGAGTCACAACCTGTGCTATTGCTGAAGGTATCTATAAAAGTTCCGGTGCTGTCTCTATTTATTCCGTTGAATACATAAACTTCATTTGAACAAATAGTGGTATTGATGGCACCTACGGAGGTTAGACGTACTGTTAAGTTTAATGTAACTACCGAATCACAACCCGTACTGTTGGTGAAGGTGTCTAAATAAGTGCCGCCGGAACTTATGTTTACTGCGTTGAATAAATAAAATTCATTTGAACAAATGCTTATATTGATGGTTCTTGCTGTCGTTGGGCGTACACTTAAGTTTAATGTTACCACAGAATCGCAACCTACACTATTAGTGAAGGTATCTAAAAAAATGCCTGTCGTATCCCTATTTTCGCCTTTGAAAAAATAAACTTGATTTGAACAAATATTTGCAATGATGGTTCTTGTTGATGTTGCACGTACGGTTAGTCTTAGAGTAACTACTGAATCGCAATCTGTAACATTGGTGAAGGTGTCTAAATATGTGCCATTGACTCTTATATTTACTCCATTGAATAAGTAAAACTCATTTGAACAAATAGTATCAATAATCGTACTGTTTGATGAAGGTCTAACAGTTAAATTGAGCGTAACAAATGAATCACAACCATAAACATTTCTTAACGTGTCTAAATAAGCGCCATTAGCTGCTCTTTCTATACCATTGAAGAGGTAGGTGGTTCTATAACAAATGGTTCTGTCATAACTACCGCTAGACCTTACTCTCACTGTTAAGTTCAAGGTTAAGAATGAGTCACAACCATTAACATTTCGTAGCGTATCCAAATAAGGACCACTTGCAATTCTATCAAGGCCATTGAATAAATAACGAGTGCCATAACAAATCGTTTGGCTAAAAGTGCCTGATGAAGTAGCAAACATCGTAAGATTTAAAGTTAAGAACGAGTCGCATCCTACCGAATTCACTAATGTGTCTAGGTAAGCCCCAGCAATTGTTCTATTGATGCCGTTGAATAAATAAAATGACCCAGGACATATACTCGTATTGATTGTCCCTGTTGTAGTAGCACGAATAGCAAGGTTTAGGGTTAAGAACGAGTCACACCCGACCGAATTCACTAATGTATCTAAGTAAACGCCTGCAATCGTTCTATTGATGCCGTTGAATAAATAACTAGCCCCATTACAAATTGTGTCGTTGATCGTGCGTGTTGATGAAGCAAGCACGGTTACTGATATAATTGTATTTGTAAAACATCCTGAACTAGTATCTGGCCTAAAAGTATATGTTTGATCACCAGGTGTTACAGTAGATATAGTAGAAGGCGACCAGGTTCCTGATACGGAAAGGGAGTCAATGGAAAACGATGGTAATGCATCAGGAACTGCATTTTGACAATAACTTGTCCTAAAAGAAAAAGACGCAGGACATTGCGCTGATGAAACGAAGCCCAAGAAAAGAAATATAGATATCCAAACGATAACTCTCATAATATAAATTTTACTTAATGATATATCCTATTCCAAAGGACAAAGCCAAGGAGTTGGATGAAATATTTTTTACTCCAAAAAATGATGATTGATAGTCACTGATTTGTTTTGTTATATAAGATTCTGATTGGTATTGTAAATTTCTATAACCCATACTGTAGTAGGCAACGCCAAATTTGGCGGAGAAGGAACGATAATTGTACCTCATATTTAATCCTAGATTGAAGCCATAGCCATGCATTTTAAGCTCTGACGCTTGTCCAATAATGGACTGATCATTTTCTATAAATCCCAAGGATGGGATGTTTGAAAGTTCATCATTGATGCCTTGAATTTTACCCCTATAAGAAAACTCCCCAGAAATCAATTTGCTTTTCATTACGAATGGCAATGCATAAATCAACTTACTATTGATATCGAAAAACATTGATTTTTGTTTGTTTAAGCTAAGGCTATAGACCACTGGTAGGTAAAGATTGTAATTGCTAAAAGCTACCATCTCTTTGACATTTTTAAAATCTATTGCTTTAAAATTATCCCCATTGATATTCGCATTGGACCAATCGATGGTATAGGAAGTGTTTTTTAATGAATTATTGAAATTAAATGTGGAGTGAAAGACCCCCAAACCAAAACTGAAATTTTTCTTGACGAATTGAACATCTAATCCCAAGAAGATTGGAATGCTATTCATGGAGATTGAATTTTTATACATTTTATTTGTAGAGGCCATAGCATTAAATATAGGAAAGGCAGAATGTAGATTTACCGCTATGCTTTTTTCAATTTTCTGCTCTACAATTAAATCATCGCTTTTACGCTTCAGTACTTCCTTGTGATTTTCAAAAAAGTCGAGTATTTGATTTAATTTCCAACAGAACATTACTTGACCAGTTACTTCTTTCGTACGAAAAGACTGTACACCATCGGTAGTTTGAAATTCCTCCAGTGATAAATAATTTTTGTTTTTAAGTATCAAAGATTGCATACTATCATTGGCACAGAAGATATATAGAGCTGATCGCGACAATGAAGTGGTATTGTCTTTTCTGTCGCCATTATTTTTTAGTTTAATAAACAATTCAGATTCATTTCCAATATAATTATGGAATCTAATCTCGAATAATTCAAAATTATAATTCGGAATACAGTCATACGGAGGTTTTATAGCTGTGGCATCAACATTGAAAATTTTTATATATATTTTTTCGCTATCTGCCCTTGCTTTATCTTCTATGTCTGAAATATCAAAATCAATGAGGCTTTTTTTTTCTGGAAAAACCATTTCTTTTGGTCCAGAATTTTCTTGCGAAAAAAGTTGACAGCTTAATAAGACAAATGAAATAATAAGTAAAAGTTTAAATTGTTGCATTGTATTTCTATTTATGGGAAGCTTGATTTGGACATTGAAACGAAAAACGACTAACATAATCAGTCCATAAGTCAGATTTGGTATATCCGTTTCCACATCCTCGCAATCTCATTTCGAACCTAAGTCGGTATAAGCATTCGTGTTGGCAAGTATCACATTTTTCATCTACAGGGATTTGTGTAGTATTAATTGTTGAAGATTTTTGATTTTGTAAGCATATAACTCCTAACTCCATTTCATCAATTAATATTCTACAAACTTTATCGTTTCCAGTATAATACATATAAATCCATTTAGATTTCGCTGCTGAGTCATTATATTTAGAAAACTCTAATTGTTTCTTTATAAACTGTCTTTGATTACCTTCAGATGTAGAGTTTATTTCGATTTCATATGCTGGGAACCAACCTACACTATCAAACTCGATAGTATAATAATTATGGCCATCAGCGAATCCCGTTGGTGTCAATTGCTCTTTTAGAGATGGAGTAGTTATTGATGGAATTAAATCTGTTAATTCATTGTCTGCTTTATAATCTTGGTATACTAACTTAAAGTTTTCGAGGCTATACTGGTAGAGCACAAAACCATTTACATAGATAAGGTTGATACTGCTTTCTTTATCCTTTTTTATAAATTGTAATAGATCATTCAAGCCACTATATAAATACCCAAATGCTCCATTCGTATTTATATTTGTTTTATACGAAATTAAATGAGTTAAATTAAAATCATTAATTTTTTTAATCAGAATTTCATCATTGGCATACGAGACATTATTGATAGGCGTATTGTAGCTTTTTATTTTATCATTGAAATCGCTTTGCTTACTAAGGAGCATCGTTTTGTTCGTATATAAATTAATTAATTTTATGGTTTTGTTTTTATCGTTTTTTTTTCGAAAAAATTCATTATTGATCTTCTCTAATGTGGCAATGTCATCGCCCGTCAATTCGGAAAAATATCGTATTGTGATTTCTTTTGATTTTTTTTGAGAATAAGCACTGATACTTAAAACAAACAAAATAATTAATGCGAAATGATATTTATACTGATTCATTATTATGGTTTATTATTGTCATTAATCGTAGGCTTTGTGGGACCAGTATTTACAAAACCACAGGCACCTTTAGATATACAAACTAAATCGAGGTCATAGAATACCTGTGTTTTTAATACATTACCATTGAGATCTTTAACAACTACGGTTACTTTTAAGTCTACAGTTTGATTAAATTGTCTCATCCATTCGTGATTTCCGTCTATTTCAGGACAGGTATCTTTATCATTAAAATCCATTGGAATCATTTTACCATTAGCTTGTAAAATCTCTAAAGATGCTTTTATACTTATATTAGAGCCATCAGCATTAGTTGCTTTCACAGTGAAAGTGCCATTTTTATTATTATGTGTTATGGTAATTTTGGGAGCTATCGGTGGGGGTGGTGGGGGAGGTGGGCACCCATGGTGTTTAGAAAAACCAAAGACAGTAGGACAACTATCGACATTGTCACAAACGCCATCTCTATCTTTATCAGCTTTACAGGGCGGTGGCGGTGGGCATATACATCCCGCACATTTTGCATCCCCTTTTTCCTTTGGGCATGTGTCAACGTCATCATAAACATCATCTCCATCTGTATCGGGGCAGCCATTATGGTTTTGGTCTCCTTTTAATGTAGGGCATTTGTCTTTACTATTTGGTACCCCATCCCCATCATCGTCAATATAGCCTGCACCATCACCGCAGAAGTAAAGCACTTTAATGATTGAGTCTTTTGTTAAGCTGCCTGTATTGAACAAACTATCTATATAGACTTTCAAATTAGACATAGAGTTCCATACTTTGTACCTTGGATCATGTGCTGCTTTATAATTTTTATTGATTATAAATTCTGTCTTAACATTCGGCCAATTGATTGGGAAAGTATCCACGCCACTTCCTTTCATTGCGGCCTCTTTTACGCGTGAGTAGGCTTGATTACTGGCATTATTGCCTTCAAAAAAAATCTTTTCATCGTCCTGTCTATCTGAGTACAAATACATATCTGAGTTAAAGACAAATCGAATATAGTTCATGCCATAAATAGGGATACTAAATGATTCTTTGGCAATTTTTAGTACTGGAGTAAAAAAAACGGTTTCGCCATTACTCGAAACTGTTCTAGTTGATGTCAAATAAGCACTCATTTCCTTTTCCAAATCTGCCGAATCATCAGCAATAGGGGAGCAATTATAAATTTCTATGCTATACTTATTTTGTAGATCTGTAGCGTCTTCTTCCAGCGTTTGCATATAAAAAAGTCCCGCAATAAAAAACAGTAAAATAAGAGCCCCTACGACATAAAACACTTGATTTCTTTTCATAATATTTGTATAGTTTAATTTTTAGGTATTGTTATTATATCAAGCCCAGTTGAGAGAATTGCATTGCAATACAGGCATTCAAAAGAGAACCGCTAAAGCCACTATTGAATGGCGCAATTAAAGAAACCACTTCCTCATCCCAAAGACATCCTTCGCTTAATAATTCGTATACAAAAACGGTTGCTCCATTATCCAATATTCTCTTTTCAAGGAAATTGATTTGTTGTCTGCCGTTATGAATGGAGGTCCTATTATTATCCATCGGTACAGGAGATTCAAATATTTTTGTATGTTGAATTGCTTGGTGCGTTTCATGTTGCTGTCCATGCCAAAGTCTATGTTCTTTGTCGATTGATTTTTTTAAACCCCTAGCAGAAAGCCAATAACCTGTATGGAAAATATGAATATAGATAACGACTAGGTAGAACAAAACTAAAACAGCGACGCCTGGTGGGGCTATACCTTTAAAAAACAATGTAATGGCAACAATTTTTAGTATCCCAGAAAATGACAATAGAATAATCCCAAAAAATGTGCGCCAAGTAATTTGTTTTAATTTTTCGTTGAGGAATCTCCTTTCTGTAGCGTTTTGTTCTATCTTAATTCTACTTCGTATGATTACTTTTTCGGGTTTGTCTTGTCCATGTAACAAAATCCCTATTATATCAAATGCAATAAACAACAAAACGATAATCACTGCACTGATAATGGTTGGCAATTTATGATTCGCTTTAAAAATGATAGACGCTCCATAAATCGTTAAAATCATTGCGGAAAGTTCAATAAATATGGCAATTGTTGCCCAAAGAGTATCTCTTGAGTAGTCTATGGTTTCGAATAGTCCAGGTTTTTGGTCTGCATTTGATTTTCGTGTTTTTAGCCAACTATTGAGGGTTGCTATACTTGGAGAAAAATCTTTAGGGTTAGAATAATATGGATATTGCATATAAATGTATTTTTAAATAAAACGAGTATAAACCAAACCTTTGTTCTGTCTGGTTAATTGAGATTTTTTACTAAGGAGCATCTTCGATTTTTAGATGTTAAGTCGTTTTTTTTTGTTAAAAAAACAATTCTTTCGTTGATGCTTACTTTGTATTCGACTCTAATTAGACCGTCAATATGTTTTGGTTTTGTTTAATGTGTGTTTGGTTTTAGATGTGTGTTTTTATCGATTGAGCCACTTCCTTCAGCGAACCAATTTTAGCACCTATCTAAAAAAATCAGGCAACCCCCTCGAACTGCTTCACTATTTATTTATAACTTCTACTGAACACTTGACAATAATAATTTACATGCTCAAACTAAAATATTTCTCTTACGATTAAGCTTTTAGTTTGCTTTCAGCATCTTCACATACTTAATCTTTATAAGTTTGCCGTTTGCGCTCTTAACAACACATTTTACACCATCCTTCAAATCTGTGATTGTGTATTTTGCGCCCATGTATTGTATTTCGTCTCCTACTTGGAAGCCACGTACATCAGCTTTCACACCAGCATGTCCCCAGACATCGCCCGCTACCGCAACGTAGCTGTTGTTAACCACATAAACCTTCACATTTTTTAAAAACTCACCACCTGGTGTATTTCTCACGGTCTGATCCATGGCATCTTCGATGGTCAATGCTCTGGATTTTCTTAACTCTTTTTTAGCGTCACCCATATAAGATCGAACAAGAACATAATCCTCCATCTTCGAATCAATGTTCCGGTTAGACATCATGGTTAAATTTCCAATTTGTTTAAAAGTCATACAGCTTGACATCATTAGTGCGATGGCGCAAATAGTTAATAATTTCTTCATTAGTTTGGATTGATTGTGCCTGCGAGATTATTCGCAAACGATTAATAATAA
>CAMBZT010000072.1 GCA_945872405.1 Chitinophaga pinensis
AAGAACAACTTATATTCGTTGCAAGTGCCTAATATTAGTATGTTTCGAGGTAATGTAATCATATAACTGTATGGATTAAATCGAATAATGTTTTTCATGATGGGATGACCAGATTGATAGGCATATAGGACAGGGGTAAAAAATAAGACCAGGCTAAGGAATTTGTCGAAAGCCATGGCGATGTCTAAAGCAAGTATTCGGATCACGCTGAAAAACATACCTAAGGCAACACTAAAAAAGATAAGGGGGAGCATAAAGAATGGGAGCAATAAAGACATAACACTAAAATGAACTTTATATAAAATCATTGTGAGAATGACAAAGAGCAGATTGAAGAAGTAGTAAACAGATTGCCTCAAAATACATTCGATAATGAGCACCTCTTTAGGAAATTGATTATCTAGAATCATACCCGCATTAGAGATAAAAATGGTGGAGATATTTTCATAGAGATAAAAGCTAAACCACCACAGTGTCATTCCAGAGGTCAGGTATAATAAATAAGGCATTTTGACATCACCAGGGTTTACAAAGCCTGTAAAGTGTAGAATAGACCAGATAATTACCTGAAATAAAGGATTAAAAACTATCCAAAAGGTTGATGCATAAGATTTCGTGTATTGTACAATCAGATTGACATACAGTAATTGCCAAATTAGATTACCGTAGTTTTTTATGGCATATAGAAATTTGAGCATGAATTTATCTAAATAATTTGACTACAATATTGAAATTTAAAAATAGTAATCTTTTGTTAGTTTAGCAATCCTAATGATAATCTCATTGATTATAAACTTCTTGCATTTCATTTTATAGCCATATAGAAATCTTTCTGAAATGCAATCACCCATTTTATATTTCGATGAACAATTCCAATGAAGCAGATGCGTAAAAGTATTATATTTGACATCTAATAAGTATGGATTCAGCTCGTTGGATAAAGTGATATGAATTCTGTTTCCTAAGTACATTCATACATTAATTGATAGGATAAAAAGTGTTTTATGAAAAATAAAATCGAGGGGTATTCTTATTATCTCTTACTTTTCTTTATTGGTTTTTTTGTGTATAGATTTCAAATAGAGAAAAGTTTTAATTTAATTTCTATCTATTTTGTGAGTGTGAGCGTCAGTTTTCTTGCCTTTGTCTTCAATATAGAAGTTAAGAAAACCCTTCCAGCGCTTTTTTTAATTTCATTATTTTGGCTGTATGGAGCAAGATTTGAATTTGGTGTGCTCGTCTTTCATCCACAACGATTTTTGATTTTATTGGCTATTGTGCTTTTATTATTGTTGGTGCTACTTCCTACGTATTCATTAAAGCTAAAGAAAATATTGTTTGGCATTGTGATGCTTGGAATTGCTAGTATCTATATTATTCAAGGTAAAGAAATGTCGACGTTCAATTATATTCCTTATGTGATAGGCAGTTTTTTTATGTTCAGATCCATCAGTTTTTTGCATGAGCTTAAATTTTTAAAAAAGCCAGCATCACTGTTGGATAACTTGAATTATTTTCTTCTTAGTCCAAATTTTTCATTGCCGCTTTTTCCTATAGTAGACTATAAATCATTTATTACTTCTTATCAAGGTCTTAGCTCATTGACTTTACAGCGAAGTACCTTGTTTATTTGTAGGGGAATTTTCCAACTTCTGCTCTATAGAATTATTTATCATCACATTATCATACCGATCAATGAGATACATACTACTTCTCAAGTGGTAATATACTTGGCAGCAAATTTTATGATTGTGTTGCGCGTGATTGGTGCTTTTCACATTGCGATAGGTTTGGTTATTTTATCTGGATATAATATACCTGATTTATTCAATAATATTTTCTTCTCAACAGGATTTAGCAATCTATGGAGACGAACAAACATGTACTGGAAAAATTTTGTCATTAAAATATTTTATTATCCTATTTACTTTAAAATTAAGAAGATAGGCATTTATTCTGCGCTGTTTATATCCACCTTCATCTGTTTTTTTATCACTTGGTTTTTGCATACCTACCAATGGTTTTGGATCAAGGGCAGTTTTCCAATAGATTTAAAAGATGCTATCTTTTGGGGAACTTTCGGCTTATTGGTTTCAGTGAACACGCTCATGCAGCAGAAGGAATTAGATAGAAGTAGCAAAGTAAAAAAGACCGCCCCTTTTTATGATGTCATCCTCTTTTCTTTTTATGGATTGATTGTATTTTTTGTAATGTCTATTCTATGGAGTATCTGGACTTCAAATTCAATATATAGATGGCTATCTGTCATAGCCTTGCTAAAAAACATTAATATTCATGAACTTTTTGTATGTGCTGCTTTGGCCTCGTCCTATATAATGGTGGCTTCTGTTTATCACTATTATCAGAAGTTTAAGGATACAAAGTTGAAATATGTGCAAGCCAAATTGAATTTATTGTCTTATGTTGGATTTATTGCTATGATACTATGTATTTATGCAGCGTCATTATTTGCACCAAACTTGGGTCGTTCATACCTTGGTTATCTAATTCCAATCGTGGACGAAAAATTGAACAAAGCAGACCTGATTAATGTTGATAATGGTTATTATAGTAATTTAATCAGCACCAATGATTATTGTTCACAAGTATGGCAAAATGATTATGATATTGCTAGGAAATGGACTCAATATAATACCATGCACATGACAAGACCTACCAATGATTTATTGTTGGTAGAAAATATACCGAATCAGACATATACCTTCAGAGAGGTAAAGTATAGCATCAATGCAGATGGAATGCACGACAAACCGTATTCTAAGACAAAGCCGGATAGCTGTTATAGAATTGTAATCTTAGGTGGTTCATATGAAAGTGGAAATGGGATTACAGATAATCAAGATTTTATTAGTTTAGTTGAAAAGCAACTGAATGAAAATTATGTTGCGGAAATTGACGGAGTAAAGAAACACATTGAATTGCTAAACTTTTCTGTTAATGGTTATATGCTGATGCAACGTTATTTTATTTATAGTCAAAAAGTGAGACAATGGAATCCTGATGCTCTATTTTTGTTTATTCATACTACTTATTATTTAAGGATAGTGAACTATGTGAATAGACTGGTGTCAAATGGTTATGCGATTAATGATCCTTATTTGAAATATGTCATCAAAAAGACTAAAATTTCTAAAGATGATGATGGAGGAGCTGTGCAAAATAAGCTAGGTTATTATGCTGATTCAATCAATTATTATGCTGCTAAGGGAATAGGGAACATTGCCCATCAAGATAGTGTGAATCTTGTGGCGATATTCTTACCATCGTTAAAGGATATATGCGGTTCAAGAGATAGTGCTTTCATGAAGAATGTATGCGCACAAAGCAATATGAAGGAAATTAATCTTGCAAAAGTCTTTGCTGGTTATACAGATGAAGATCTTTGTTTGTCGGATGTTGACTTTCATCCAAATCAAAAAGCGAATAATTTAATTGCTAAAAAACTTTTAGAAAACATTATTTTGCATCAAGATTACTTCAATATTATATTTACAAAAAAATAACTAGTATGAATCTAGAAACTATCAAAGAAGAAATAAAAAGTTACGTATTAGAAACCATTGTTCAAGGAGATACGGTGGCGATTGATAATGATACGCCTCTTATATCAAGCGGTATCATCGATTCTATCTCAACACTCAAGATGGTAGAATTTTTGGAAGGCAAGTATCAAATAGAGTTTGAGCCCCACGAAGTAGATAGAGAAAATCTTGATTCTGTGGATTTGATAGCTGCATTTGTACTTTCTAAAAAGTAATTCATTTGATTGCTTCAAAGAAATTATTGCATCATTTTATTGAAAATACAATTCAAGAGAATGGAGAATGTGTTTACATAAAAACAGCTGCCAACAGCTATACTTATACAGAAGTCTTTGATTTAGCAAAAAAATATCAAAGCATTTTTGAATCTAATGGTATTAAAAAAAATGATAGAATTGCGATATATTCTTCAAAGAATATGAGTTCCATTGCCACAATGATTGCTTCTAGTATGTGCGAAGCGGTTTATGTTCCAATATCTTCCATCAATCCCCCAAGTCGAGCAATACAGATAATAAATGAAGCCACAGCTAGCTTTATTATCTGTGACAAAGCCTGTAGAGATGCACTAAATGAATGTGGCAGGGGGCTTCAAATTATTTATAGTGATGATGAAATTGATATTTGTATTGAAAAAAGTGTTGATATCGCGCTGAACTTGGCAGAGGACATCGCTTTTATTCTGTTTACTTCAGGCTCTACTGGAACGCCTAAAGGCGTTGTGATATCGCATCGTGCAGCCGAAGTTTTCGTTGAATGGGCTGCAGAAGAATTTTCGATTACAAATTCAGATATAGTTTCTTCCATTGCCCCCTTTAACTTTGATTTATCTGTTTTTGATATCTATGTTACTGCCATGAGAGGAGCAACTCTTCTTTTGTACACTGAGAATGAAACCAAGAATGCATTGTTGATGGCCTTAAAACTGGCGGAGGATAAAGCAACCACCATTTATGGAACTCCTACCTTTTATTCTACTCTAGCGTATTATGGCAAGTTACATAAGTTCGATTATAGTTGCTTGAGGAATGTTTTGTTTGCTGGTGAAATTTTTCATCTAGAAAATTTTATGAAATTGCTCGAGTATTGGCCAGATAAAAAATATGCAAATCTCTATGGACCCACCGAAACAAATGTATGTACCTATTTTAAAGTAGATGCTACTGCAATGAATTTCCCAAATTTTCCAATAGGTGTAGCATGTCCATATGCGACAATGATTTTGTTAGATAACAATGATAAACTCATCGACCAAGTAGATCAGGAAGGAGAATTGCTTGTTGCTGGAGATTCTTTATTTTTTAACTATTGGAAAGATACTGAAAAGACAGCATTGGCTTTTTATTTTGATTCATTCAATCGAAAATATTATAGAACCGGGGACATTGTTTCTCTAAATAAAGATGGGCAGTATGTGTATGTTGCTCGAAAAGATCGAATGATAAAGAAAAATGGATATAGAATAGAGCCTTCTGAGATTGAAAAAATAGTGGTTTCTTATCCAATGATATCTAATGCTGTTGTCCTATTTTCTAAAGAAAAAAATTTTTTATTTTGCTTCGTTGAAAGTATCGAATGTATTGATAAAGACGTTTTTAGTATTAAATTATTTTGTCAGAAGTACTTGCCGTTATACATGCTTCCAGATAAGTTTGTACTTTTAAATTCTATGCCTAAGACCAGCAGCGGAAAAGTTGACTTACAGGCATTAAAAGAATTGATATGATGGATTTTGAATTCAGTAGTGAACAAAAGTTACTGCAGGAAAATATTTATGAGGCTTCCAAAAGTCTGAATCAAGATTTATCTTTTGAAGATAAGTGGAAATTCATGGCTGACACTGGTGTTATAGGTACTTGTATTGATACCGAAAATGGTGGATTAGGCTTGGGTGCTCTCGAAATGATTATTGCGCTTGAAGCTATGGCAAAAGGATCTTCAGATAATGGGTTATCTTTTGCGATTGCAGCGCATACTTTATCTTGTGTAATTCCCATCAATAAATATGGTACAGCCAATCAGAAGCAACAATATCTTCCCTCATTACTTGATGGTAAAATGATTGCGGCCAATGCGATGACTGAAAGTGAAAGTGGATCTGATGTTTTTCATTTGCAATGCAAGGCAATTAAAAAAGAATCTAATTATTTGTTGAATGGTACCAAGACTTTCATCTCTAATAGCAAGGCTTCCTCCTTGGTGTTAACTTATGCAGAGACAAACCCTGACAAAGGTTTTTTTGGTGGTCTAAGTGCCTTTATAGTCGAGAAAAATCAATATAAGGTAGGTTCGACTTTTAAGAAAATGGGCCTTGAAAATTGTTCTTTGGGTGAGATTATTTTTGAAGAAACTTATCTGAGTGAATCAAATTTATTGGGTAAAGAAGGTGGGGGTGCTTTTATTTTTAACCACTCCATGGAATGGGAAAGAATTTGTTTGGCAGGAATTCATTTAGGAGCTATGCAACGAGTGCTAAATAAAACTATTGAGTTTGTGAAGCAAAGAAAAAGTCTTGGTCAAAGTATTGGTAAATTCCAAGGGGTGTCGCATTCAATTGCAGATATGGTTACATCATTAGATGTTGCTAGGAATTATGCTTATAGAGCTGCATGGTGCTTAGACAATAAAAAAAATGTGAGTAAGGAAGCAGCTATTACTAAACTATTTGTGAGTAATTCTGTTAAAACCTTCATGCTCCAAGCAATGCAAATTTTTGGTGGATATGGATATATTAGTGAATATGGAATTGAGCAGGAAGTGAGAGATGCGATGGCTGCTACTATTTATTCTGGAACTTCTGAAATTCAAAAAAATATTATTGTTTCTAATTTAGGTATTTAAATAAGTAAAAAATTTTTAATGATGGAAAATTTACAAGATTTTATTGTTATTGGTGGTGGACCAGCCGGTTCTACCATTGCAACACAGTTATCAAGAAAAGGATATGCTGTTACTGTTTTTGAAAAAGAAAAATTTCCTCGTGAACATGTGGGAGAATCATTATTGCCCTTTTGTTATCAGATGCTTGACGAAATGGAAATTCTTGATGACATGAAAAAACATATGGTTCGTAAGCCCGGAGTCATGTTTATTAGTCCAGATGGGTCAAAGAAAAATACCTATTGTTTTAATAAGGTTATAAAAGATGAAAGTGCCCTTTCTTTTCATGTTCTTAGAGCAGAATTTGACGATATGTTGTTGAAAAATAGTAGAAAATTTGGTGCAACGGTCTTTGAAGAATCCAAGGTTATCGGTGTAGAACTAAATCGTCCTGATGAATTGGTGAAAGTAGATGTGATGGATAAAATGGGCGAAACAAAAACGCACTATGCAAAACAATTGATAGATGCAAGCGGCCAAGATACTTTTTTGTGTAGAAAATTTAATAATCGAAAGACATTTGACAACCTCGATAGAATTGCATTTGCAACTCATTGGATGTTAGACGAAATGCCCGAATACATAGACGTTGGTATACAGCCAATTGTTTATTTAGGCGGAGACAAAGCAGGTTGGATCTTTGTGATACCTGTTGGTGTCAATAGAATTAGTATTGGCGTGGTTTTAAACAATTCCTATGTTAAAGCAGAGAAAGCCAAACTGATAGAAGCAGGTGTAGAAGATTGGCAATATCAATTCTATCAAAATGAAATTGATTCAGCTCCATACGTGGTCAATTTGCTCAAAAATGCCAAACGTAGAGAGGGGCAACCTTTAATGGTGGTGGGTGATTATTCATATTATACAGATGTAAAGTATGGTAATGATTTTGTGCTTACTGGAGATTCATCAGCATTTCTCGATCCTATCTTTTCAAGTGGTGTTTATTTAAGTATGAAAACATCTTTTATGTTGGCCGATGCCCTAGATAAGAAGATTAAAGCAGGTGACATGAAAGATAATTCAACCATAGAAGAAGCATTTGAGTGCATCAATGGTGCCTATAAGTTGATTGCTAAATTTATTTATTATTTCTACAATTCAAAAGCGTTGAATCTAGCTGAGTTGAATAATTCTAACATGGATTTGAGTGATCATATCAATCATGAAACTTCTTTCCAGTTATTACATTATTTGTTGGCAGGCGACTTCTTCTCTGAACATGAAAAGTATAATGAGATGATTGATATGTTACAAGATCCTAAACATTACATGAGATTCAAAAATTTCGCATTAGATAAGCATGACAGAACTACTACAACTTGTGGATACGAAGTTTCAGAATCATATAGTAAAGAATTAATGGATGCCTTTATGGCTGAATAATAGTGAAAATCTATGTTTAATCCTCGACCTGAAATAGAATATGCTGATACCATTGTCATAAAGGAGTTTCAAGAGAAGAAACTAGTTGAGATGCTTGACTACCTATCTAATTCGTCAAGGTATTATCAGACATTATTTAGTAAGAATCAGATCGACATCAAAGAAATTCAATCCATTGAGGATTTGAAAAAATTACCTGTCACCACCAAGGAAGATCTTGCTACCTATAATCAAGACTTTGTTTGTGTACATCAAGAAAAGATTATCGATTATATAACTACCTCAGGCACGGTTGGTAATCCAGTAAGCTTGATGATGACTGATATTGATCTAGAGCGACTAGCCTATAATGAAGCCATTTCTTTTACTGTTGCTGGCTGCAAGGCTTCTGATATTATTCAATTGACAACCACGATTGACAAACGTTTTATGGCTGGCATTGCCTATTTTTTAGGAGCAAAAAAGATGGGTGCTGGCATTATACGTGTTGGGGCAGGAATGCCTGAATTGCAGTGGGATTCTATATTACGTTTTAAACCAACAGTACTTATAGCCGTGCCCTCATTCATTCTAAAGTTGATTGATTACGCGAAGAAAAATAATATTGATCTTAAAAAGTCAACCATTAAAAAAGTAATTTGTATTGGTGAACCCATCAGAAACATCAACTTTGAATTTAATACACTTGGTTTGAAAATTAGAGAGGAATGGCCGATAGATTTATACAGCACTTATGCATCAACAGAAATGGCTACAGCCTTCACCGAGTGTGAGCATGGCGCCGGAGGTCATCATCATCCTGAATTAATTATCGTAGAGTTCTTAGACGAAAATGATCAAACCGTAGGTGATGAGGAGCCAGGAGAGGTTACCATCACCACTTTAGGTGTTGAAGGTATGCCATTGCTGCGTTATAAAACGGGAGATATTTGTCATCATTACAACGATAAGTGTGCTTGTGGTCGTACCACAATGCGACTAGGTCCTGTGATAGGAAGGAAAAAGCAAATGATAAAATATAAAGGGACTACTATTTTTCCTTTTTCAATTCACGAAGTATTGAATAGTATTGAAGAAATTGAATCTTACTTGATTGAAGTGTCCACCAATGAAATCGGAACAGACGATATTTTGATAAAACTATCCACAAAAAAACCTGTGGATAGTAAGTTTGAGAAAGAATTGAAAGATCATTTTAGGGCAAAATTGAGGGTTGCACCAAGCATTTTAATATTGGAAAAAGCAGTTCTTCAATCAATTCAAATGCCTGAGTCTGGTCGCAAACCAATACTTTTTATTGACAATAGAATTGAAGCCATCTCATAATTATTGAACCACTTATGAAGTGAATCAATACCTTAATCAATTCTTCTCTTATATATTTCCATACCTCCCTTTTTATTGCTTATATTTATTTTCTAGATCCATTATACCTATACATAGAATTAAGCAAACACATGTTGAATGCAATTTCTCTTAGCGAGTTAACACAAGAAATACAAAGCACTTTTGATGATCGCTTTGCAGGTCAATCTTTTTGGATTGCTGTAGAAATTGTTGACGTAAAAAAACAAGTGATTGCTAGACGTTGTTATCTCAAATTAATAGAGCGAGTGGGTTCCACCACATTAGCTGAGTTGAAAGCAGTCTTTTGGTCAAATAGCTATGTTCAAATTGAAGAATTTGAGAAAAGTACTAAACAAGAATTTATCAATGGCCTTAAAATTGTATGTCTTGTGAAGGTGAGGTATCATCAGATTTATGGATTAAATGTAGATATACTACAAATAGACATTGCCCACTCACTTGGAACGATAGAACTTGAGCGCCAAGCCACATTAGACAAACTCGTGAAAGAAAATGCACAGGAGATTCATCAAGTAGGTGAGGCTTTTGTGACAAGAAATAATTCTCTTCCTCTACCTATTGTTGTTCAAAGAATAGCGCTAATCACAGCTCCTAATTCTGACGGTCAAAGAGATTTTATAAAAGAAATGACGCAGAATAAATATGGATTTGCGTTTTTGATTCGTGAGTATTTATGTACCGTTCAAGGAGATTCAGCACACCAATCTATTATGGATCAACTGGTTTTTATTGAGCAAGAAAAGCAACACTTTGATGTAGTTGCAATCGTTAGGGGAGGAGGTTCGCAAACAGATTTTGCCCCTTTCGAAAAATACGATTTGGCAAGGATGGTCGCTCTATTTCCTTTGCCTATTTTCACAGGAATTGGACATGACCGAAACATTAGTATTGTTGATTTAATGGCGAGATCTTATAAGACTCCGACGAAAGTAGCAGCTCAACTAATTGAATATAATTTCGAGTTTGAAAATCTGATTCTTCGATTAAAAGATCGATTGCAAAATGGAGTGAGCCTGCTGATGCGAAGTGCTAAAGATGATCTTTCGAAAATAAAGCGCTTAGTAAAAATCGCAAGTCCTTCCTCTACTTTAAAAAGGGGCTTTGCTAT
>CAMBZT010000073.1 GCA_945872405.1 Chitinophaga pinensis
GATTTCAATTCTACTCATGCATTTTCAATAGGAGCAACCAGTTTATCCTACTTTTACAAGGGAAATATACCAGAAATCATTATTTACAGACAAGCACTTAATGATAGTTTATTGCACCTCACCCATCAATATTTATCAGATAAATATTATCCACCCATAAATTTAGGTCGAGATACTTTTGTTCCTTCGCTTTGCTTTACTCCTATTTTATTAAAAGCAGACACTTCTTATACCTCCTTCTTATGGTCAACAGGAAGTACAGCCGCTTCCATTAGCGCAAGCACTTTGGGTAAGTACTGGGTTCGTGTAACAAATAAATTAGGATTTGTTTCAACAGATACAATTTCTATTTTACCAAGAGATGCCAACTCTTTAACCAACCTGTATGGATTATGTATTAACGACTCCATCACTTTAGACGCTGGCTTCTCCCCAGTTACAAATAGTTATCTTTGGAGCAATGGCGACACTACGCAATTAACAAAATTAAGAACTGCTGGACAGTATACCATTCGGGTAACGGATCGCCTATCAGGATGTTTTTTTTACTATGATACTATTAACGTGCTTATTGATAGCTTCAGCCTCAAAGTAAGTTTTGGTGCAGATACTTTCTTGAATAATGGAAACCTGATCACACTCCAAAATGGGAATGCTTTAGTTGATAGCTTCTTATGGTATACAGGCTCTACAGCTCGCTCTATTGCTGCTGACAGAACTGGCAATTACAGCCTACTTGTAAAAAACTCTAATAATTGTCAAGCAAGAGACACCATACTTGTCACCTTGAATACGGTGTTGATATGTGGTGGTGGTGTGTCTCTGGTAAGTCCAGTAGATAAAGTTGTTGCTCCTGACACTACCATTAATTTTTCTTGGTCAAAATATCATGCATACATAAGCTATGATATAATGGTAGACACACTTTCCGACTTTTCTACTCCAAGTATAAACCTTAGTGCTTTGACAAGCACCTCCCTCAATAATCAAAGCTTGTTATGGGGCAAAAAATACTTTTGGCGAGTGAGGGCTTTTGATGGTTCCGTTTATTCGGAATGGTCAAATATTTGGTCATTCACTACTTTCAACCCGACCAATATTAGTGGAATTGCTACCTGGTTCGATGCCTCGCAAAACATTACTTTTATTGGTGGTGTCGTCTATAGTTGGAAGTCAAATGCCATAGACAGCACTTTACTTTTTCAAGCCACCCTCTCTCGACGACCTACCCTGAATACTGCTTTTGCCAATGGCAAACCTGCGATTAATTTTAATGGAACAACCACGGTACTAGCAGCAGGAGATGTTTTCGATATTCGAACGAATAGTTTTACTTATGTTGTCTTACATGCTCCTGAATTTCCCGATAATTATACGGTCTTATCAAAGTCAATCAATTCAATATCAAATAACAGATACGGCTTATCAAAAGTTGGTGGATTATGGGAATACCAATACCATCCCTCCGCAGACAGTTCAGCGTATAGTGCCCATCTAGTAAACAATAGTGTGCTTTTACAAAGTGAAGTCATCAACAGAAGTGCCTTACAAAAAAGTGAATACATCAACGATTCTATGGTTCAATCTGATATCTGCAGTTCGGCGAGCTATGATTTTAATAGTGGCTTTCCTTTTGCAGTGGGTGCGGTAAATTTTACGAATTTTTATAAAGGTAATATCCCCGAAATAATCATTTATCGCCAAGCCTTAGATGATGCCTCCCTCCATTTGGTGCATCAATATCTATCAGATAAATATTATCCACCTGTCAATCTTGGTCCAGATACTTTTGTTACTTCTCTTTGCCCATTGCCTATCAGATTATCAGTAGATACAGGTTATTCTTCGTATGAATGGTCTGATGGAAGTACTTCTTCTTTTACTACTATAAATTCCATTGGCACTTATTGGGTGAAGGCAGTTAATAAAATTGGTTTTATTTCTACAGATACAATATGTGTGATTCCCATGGGAATTAATAGCGTTGACCCTGTTATGAGTGACTATAAAATTTGCCAAGGCGATTCTGTCAATATCAATGTAGGATTTAGTAGCTCAACTCATTCTTTCTTGTGGAATACGGGAGAAACTACGGCAAGCAGAAGTATTTTTAATCCCGGGAATTATTCGGTTCGCATTATCGAAAATGCCACTGGTTGCGAAATAAATCTAGACACAATTCAGTTTGAAGTGGATAGTTTTAAATATCAATTCAATCTTGGAAACGATACAAGTATCTGTTCTGGGAACACTATTGGCGTTCAATCTGATCGCTCCGAAATCAACAATCTAGTGTGGAATACGCTTGATACTTCAGCAAATATCACGATCTCAAGTGCTGGAATTTATTCAGCAACCGCCATCAATACTTTTGGTTGTATCGCTTCTGATTCTATCAATGTGACCATCAAAGGCAATGCGCCAAATCTAGATTTTCTTACCACCAATAATTGTCTCAACGATACTATGAGAACAATTAACCTTTCTACCACATTAGCACCTGATGTGTTGCGCCTATTTAGATGGTATTTTGGTGACGGTGATAGCTTGAATGGATTTCAGCCTAGATACTATTATGATTCTGTAGGCGTTTATTCTGTAAGGTTGTTTGCTATTTCTGATTCTGGATGTACTAATAATTTCACAAGAACCATTTCTATCACTACGATTCCTGAAGCGAATATTAATCCAGCAATTGTTTGCGCTCAATCTGATGCATTGATTAGTGATGCTAGTATTTCTCAACCAGGTGATCTTATTAATCAATGGCGTTGGAATATTAATGGCGATACTTTCAATACACAAAATGTTTTTTATAACTTTCCTTCACCTGGAAAATATTTTATTTCACTGACTGTAACCAGTAGTATTAACCAATGCAAGGATAATATAGACGACAGTTTTGAAGTATTCCCTGCCATTAATCCTGACTTCGAATTCTCAGAGGTTTGCTTAGGCGACACTACTAAATTTGCAGATATTACACCTTCATTTTCGATAGTTCAAAGAGAATGGAATATTAGCTCGGGCGCCTTGTATGCTTTTACACCAAACACAAAGTATACCTTCTCTTCACCAGGTAATTATTTAGTTTACCTTAAGGTTAAAAATGCAATTGGCTGTATGGATAGTATTGGGAAATACGTCAATATATATTCCTTACCATTCGCCTTTTTTGCCGATAGTTTCGCTTGCTTCAACAGCATTAAGACATTTACGGATTTAAGTATTAGTATGGATGATACCATCAGCAACTGGCAGTGGAATATTGACACCTCTGACTATTCCACACAAAATGTAAATCATATTACTAAGAGGGCAAGCAATTTTCTTGCAACACTTCAGATATCAACGACACACGGATGCAATAATTCGTTTACAAGAAATGTAGCAGTTGCTGTTCCACCGGAAGCAAATTTCACTTATACGCCTACCTACGGAATTGCACCTCTTACCATTAATTTCGCAAATATTAGCGCCGGTTCCAGCAGTTATGTATGGTATTTCAATGACCTACTAAATAGTACCTCTAGCCTACCTTCGCCCGATTTTAACTATACAGAAAATGGTGATTATATGATCACCTTAGTAGCTACTAGTCTACAAGGATGTGAAGATTCAATCTCTAAATTATTAAGTATTCGACCAACAGACCTTGACGTACTGCTTGATGAAATTGACCTGACACAGAGACCAATTATTGGAGGTGCAACAGAAGTAAAACCGTCTATAAGTATAGCTAATATTGGCTCAAGAAATGTTACTAATATGGATCTGACAGTAAGGCTTGACAATGGATCTATTGTATCAGAAAAATGGACAGGACTATTAACACCCGGTCAACGTATCGTATATACTTTCACTAGTAATTTTTATGTAACCAATCTTTCATTGAATAAATATATTTGTGCTGAAGCATTAAATGTTAATGATGGAACTGAGGCTGACCTGAATAATAACAAAGATTGCATGAACTTAAATACCGAAGGTGTGGTGAGTTTAGTGTATCCAAACCCCGCAGATAACAATGCTAGTCTTGACATTATTCTAATTGAAGCAACAACAATCTATATCAGTATTGTGAATGAACTTGGCGCTATAGTAGTTCCTTCGAAAAGTTATGAAGCCGTTGCTGGTCTAAACACTTTTACTATTAATACCAGCTCTTTATTGGACGGTCAATATTTTGTAAAAATAAAGTATTACAATAATGAGGAATTGAGAAAATTACAGGTGAGCAGGTAGTAGAATAAATTCAAGAGTTTCTCATTCTTTGTTAATCAAATTCGCATGAGTGATAGCAGGCAGCTACCGTGTAGCGACGTATAGCTCGACCGACAGCTATTTTCTTTGCCGGCGGGCATGCCAAAAAAACAATTAAAATAGTAACTGAATATACTTAGAAAAGCATGAATATGTTGCTTACTTTTTCTTATCCTTTACATCAAACCAAAGTGGGTTCTGACTTTCGGGATAGAAATTGTAATTGAAAGTGATCTCTTCGCCCTTTTTAATGGCCCTACGAGTGATGACCGTAAATGTTTTGTCTTCGTAATCGGTTTCGTACTTGCAACTTGGATCATAAGAATGATTGTATAAACTGCCATAACCAAGAATGACAGCGCTCAATCGACCGCTATCACCCCAGATAAAATAGTAGTTATACAACAAAGTATCGCCGATAGCTTTGGTATCCTTCATGCTGAACACTAATACTGGTGAGCACTCGATGGTGGTGTTGGCAGGAATATCTTTTTTAGCGAACACGCCCAATCCTTTTCCGTTGCTCTCTTTCACATAAATGCTATCTTTGATAAAGTAATTTATGGCCATATATATTTTTCGAATTATTATAGCTCAAAAGTAAGATTTATAAAGGAAGTATTACAACTAGATTTAATTAACACCAAAAACACAATAACGATGTTTGACTTTTTAGGCAAGATGAATGATATAAAATCGAAGATGGAGGAAACCAAGAATAAGCTTGAGCAGGCTGAGATACACGCCATTTCTTCGAATGGAAAAATTCAAGTAACTGTTAATGGTAACAGAAAGCTATTAGATGTAAAAGTTGATGATGATTTTTATGCTCATTCTTCAAAAGATGAGCTGATAGAGACTTTAAAAGAGGCGATTAATGAGGCGGCTATTAAAAGTGATGTTATTATGAAAGAGCAAATGAAAAATGCCACCGCTGGCTTATTGCCAAATATTCCGGGATTAAACATGGACTAAGAAAAAAAGCAGTATTTTTGAGGATAGAATTAATAACAATAAAAATTTAGCAAGATGAAAAAACTAATTTACACATTTTTGTTTGCGTCTACACTTACCATTACTTGTAGTTCGTGCGTTAAGGATTGCTATACCTGTTCAATTGGGGCAGATTCCGATAAATTATGTGAGACTGATTACGAAACAAAAAAAATATATTTAGAGCAGTTGAAAGTTACCAAAGCCTTAGGGTACACTTGCAAGGTTTCTGAATAAAAACACAAAGAGGGATAAAATATCCCTCTTTGCTACACCCAAAACCCAAAATATGAAGAAATTATTTAGTCATACTAACTAACTTCAAATATATAACGACTGTACTTTTTATTTAGTTTACCTTAAGTGGAATATTAACATTATTTTACATTTTCATGACATTTCTATCCCACCCTCTACTGTTTGGCTATGTCTTTTCTTCCTTTTAAACATTTGCATATCATAGAACTGTCAAGCGTTCTAGCCGGTCCACTCACTGGAACCTTTTTTGCAGAGCTTGGGGCTAAGGTTATCAAAATCGAGAACAGAAAAACGCAAGGAGATGTGACAAGATCATGGAAATCTGCTTCGGAAGACAGTTCAAGCAACTATTCTGCTTATTATGCTGCCGCCAACTATGGGAAGAAGTCTCTCATGGCAGACCTTACTGATCCCATAGATATTGCTCAATTATATGAATCCATAGCACAAAGCGATATCCTTTTAGTGAATTTTAAAAAAGGAGATGCCGAGAAGTTTGGTTTGGACTATGCTCGAATAAAAAAAATCAATCCGACATTGATTTATGCTGAAATAACGGGCTTTGGAGCAGACGATCCTAGAACAGCTTATGATGCCATCTTACAAGCCGAGACAGGCTATATGAGTATGAATGGGCAAGCAGATGGACCTTCTACTAAAATGCCAGTAGCATTGATTGACGTATTGGCAGCTCATCAACTAAAAGAAGGCATACTCGTTGCCTTACTGCAACGAGCAGCAAATGGGAAAGGAGCTAGAGTAAGGGTTTCCTTATACGATGCTGCAGTCTCTTCCTTGGCTAATCAGGCCTCAGCTTATCTAATGAACCATGATATGCCTAAAAAAATGGGTTCTGCCCATCCAACAATTGCTCCATACGGAGATGTTTTCAAGACCAAAGATGCGTTGGAGATACTGTTTGCCATCGGCAGCGAGGCCCACTTTAAAGTGTTGTGCGACATACTAGAGATGCCTGAAATATCTACCGATACTAGATTTGAGAGTAACCAACAAAGGGTCTTGCATAGGACAGCATTGATAGAAATTATTCAAGACAAAGTGAAAGATTGGAAAAGAGAAGAATTGTATTTCACTTTGTTGCATGAACAAATTCCGGTGGGATGTATTAGAGACATGAAAGAAGTTTTTGAGAATGATAAAAGTGAAGCCTTGATATTGTCAGAAACAAAAGAAGGCGTACTTTCTAAAAGGGTAAAAACAGTGATATTTCAGATTGAATCCTAACAGAGCAAGACATGAAAAATGATGGCTCGAAATTAGATGAAAAGATTCTATAATAATTAACAAAACGATGAGATATATTCTTTTGGTGCTAATTTCTGGACTTATAGGCTGGTTTACGAATTATATCGCTGTATTGATGTTGTTCAAACCTAGAAAGCCCATTAAAATCTTGTTCTTTACCCTTCAGGGTATCTTTCCTAAACGTCAAGAGCTCATAGCCGAGAAAATTGGAAAAATGGTATCAAGCGAATTATTGTCAGTCACAGATATTCAAGAGAAAATTAATTCGCCGGGCACCGTAGCTAAAATTAATCTAAAAATTGAAGATACAATCAATCAATACTTACATGGTGTCTTCCCTAAAAAATATCCGTTGATGTCTCTTTTTGTGGGTGCAGGCACCAAAACAAAAATAAAAACCGAGCTAATGCAAGAGTTAGGAAACATGGCACCTAGCGTTATCAATGAGATGGTGGCAGACTTTGGTCATAGTATGAATATCGAAGAGACGATTAAAGAAAAAGTAAAACTGCTTTCGTCTGAGAGGTTAGAAAAACTTTTGAATGATATTCTAAAAAATGAATTTACATTTATTGAGTGGATAGGCGGTATTTTGGGATTGGTGATTGGACTGATTCAAGTATTGGTGTTGTTATTATTTCCCTAACTTCTGTCAACTACTTTTTCAATCACTTTTGCGAAATTGGCATGTTCGCATTCAAGCACTTTTGCGGCAATTTCATCAGCGCTTTTACAATGCTCAATATTTACTTTTTCTTGAAAAATAATATTTCCCTCGTCATAGTGTTCATTTACATAGTGAATACTTATGCCTGACTCCCTTTCCTGATTTTGAAAAACCGCTTGGTGAACATGCATTCCATACAATCCCTTTCCGCCATATCTAGGGAGTAATGCTGGATGAATATTAATAATTTTATCTGGGAAAGCCTCTGTTAAAAAAGCAGGAATCAAAACCATAAAACCTGCTAAAACAATAAAATCAATCTTACATTGATATAAAATAGACATGATCTCCTCCTCCTTTTGTAAGGTCACTTTATTGCATATTGCTGTTGGTATTTGATGCGCCTTTGCAATGTCTAAAACACCAGCTGTTGCATTATTACAAAGCACTAATACCACTTGAATACTTTCATGATGCTTAAAAAACTCGATTATTTTATTTGCATTGCTTCCTGCACCTGAAGCGAAAATGGCTATATTTTTCATGCTACAAAGATAAATCATTAAAAAAATAACTAGAGTAAGAATGATTTGAATCAGCTAATAGAGCAACAAAAGCAACAACCAATTTAGAAAGACAATAGGCAATAAAATAGGTATAGAATATTTGATGATATATTCAAAAAAGCTAGGCATCTTCACACCCTTCTGCTCAGCAATAGCTTTCACCATTAGATTTGGGGCATTGCCTAAATAGCTAAATGCTCCGAAAATGACAGATGAAACAGAGATGGCAACGACATCTACAAAAGCAGGAGAAGCAAGAAATTGTAAAACGTCATTCGGTCGATTAATATCTAAGTTTACAGAACCTAAAGCGGCACTCATCGAATCTAAGTAAGTGGGTGCATTATCCAAGATAGCTGATAGTAATCCCGTTGACCAAAATAGTATATTTTTATTGACTAAATGACCCAACTCAGGCCGACTTACCAAATGCTCTATCCATTCTATTACTGGCATCATAGTCATGAACAAGCCGAAAAAAATAAATGCAACCTCTTTAATGGGAGCGATGGTAAAGTCATTTTTTTTGAGCAAAGCCTTGTCAGTATATTTATAAGCTAAAAAGCACATCACCAACAAAATTATTTCTCGAATAAAGGATAGCTTCGTTCCTTCTAAATGTATGCATGGCAACCACTCCATACCTGCAATATTTGGATCTAGGAAAACAACTATCAATGTAATAAATAAGAAAAATATGTTTTTAAACCCTTTTATTTTTAGATTCAAAATACCAGGACTATTGTCAAATTGAATAGGATTTTTTGTTTTGTCGATATAATAAAACAGGCCTATTAAGAGTCCATTGCTTAAGAGCCAAAAGGGCAATGTTTTTAAAAATATCCAGAAAAATGGAACACCTTTTAGCAAACCAATAAACAAAGGTGGATCTCCTATGGGAGTTAATAAACCACCTGTATTGCAGACAATAAAAATAAAGAAAACCTTTTGATAGACAGCTAATCTATTTTTATTGAGATTGATAAATGGCCTGATTAAAACCATCGCTGCTCCCGTTGTACCAATAACTGATGCTAAAATAGCTCCGATAACAAGAAGCATAACATTAGCGATTGGTGTGCCATTTTCATCCGTGCGGATGATGATTCCTCCTGATGCAAAGAATAGGGCCGCAAGCAGACTGATGAATGAGACATATTCTAAGACAGCATGAATGCAATGTTCTGTGTCCTTTAAATAAATTGAATAGTAGGCAAGAATAACTGTGCCTAAAAAAATAGTGAGGTAAGTGTAGGATCTATGCCACAATTTTTCAAAATACAATGGGCTCACAGCAACTAAAACGAGCAAAAAGACAAATGGCAAAATTGATATTGGGTGTGGCATGTGGCTAGTGATATTGTAACAAATCCTTTATTACGTAAGATACAAAAGAATTCCTTATTCTAAAAGAATTATAACAATTGTTTTAATGCAATACCCAAAGCCGTCTGCGAAATATTCGTTGGTGATGGATGCATGCCATAACATCTTTTTAATGCCGACTCTATTGTTGTAGAGATATCTCCGAAAATGGCAGCATCACTTATCTCTATTTTATCACTCATCAGATAGGCAAAAGTTCTCGCCATGCCACAATTTGCAATAAAATCTGGAATCAAGGCAATTCTCTCATCTACTAATTTCGCTACCTCACCAAAGAAGATATCATTGTCTTTAAAAGGCACATTTGCCCCACTGCTCACCACTTGCAATCCTTTATTTATTAAGCTTTCTATTTGCTCTTTGGTTACCAATTTTGAAGCTGCACCTGGAATAAAAATATCAGCTGCAATATTCCATATTTTTTCATTCACTGCGTCAAAGGACACTAGTTTGTCTGAAGTGAGTTGATTGTTTTTCCTTTCTAATAAAAGTGCTTTTACCTCTTCAAATGAAAGTCCTTCTTCCTGAATAATTCCTCCTTGTCTGTCGATAATTCCAACAACCGATCCGCCCATTTTTGCCAAATAATAGGCTGCGGTGCCAGCAACATTCCCAAATCCTTGAATGATAATTTTTTTACCCTTTAGATCTTCGGACTTATAAAT
>CAMBZT010000074.1 GCA_945872405.1 Chitinophaga pinensis
GCGTGTTTCAACTCAGATACAAGTTGGAAATTAAATGCATTTTTTTTCTCAGGACGACTCAGCGTTATGTATCGAATACGATCTTTAATTGTAGTAGTGATATAATCGTAAATCATTCTAGAAAAATATTGAGATGAATAGAATTATTGATGCAATATTACTTTACCAGCAACTCACTCACCTTTTGTTCAAGTTGTTCGCCTCTCAGGTTTGTAGCCACAATTTTTCCTTCTTTATCCAAGATAAATGTTCTTGGAATTGAATTGATACCATAAAGCGCTGACGCAGAACTTCCCCAACCTTTTAGATCGCTCACATGGTTAGGCCATACTAACCCATCAGCTGCAATCGCTGCTTTCCAAGGAGTTGCATCTTTATCTAAGGACACAGAGTAAATTGTAAATCCAGCATCTTTATACTTGTTGTAGAGAGCCACCACACTTGGATTCTCTCTTCTGCATGGTCCACACCAGCTTGCCCAAAAATCTAACAAAACGATTTTGCCTCTTAGAGAAGACAAAGACAGATCTTTACCCTCTGGTGTTTTCAATGTAATATCAGGTGCCATAGAACCCACATCAGTACTCTTAGCCATCGTCTCCTGACTCTTTGATTGTGAGGCTACTTTCTTAGCATCTTCTATCTTAGCAATGAATTGTTTTGAGTAAATCGACTCTGGTGCTATCTTTTTCAATTTTTCTACTATTCGATTTCTGAAGTTTGTATCAGCATCCATATTTACGAAACTAGCAGTATATAAAACAAGAATATGGTTTTTTGCAGAATCTGCATATCCTTTATACGTACGTTCAAAGTATGCAATTTCAAGATTTATCGAATCCTTAATTTTGTTGACCATTATTGGATCTCCACCACCTTGAAATGCAGTAAGATATCTTTGATTGATTCCTTGAACAATTTCTTGCTCTGAAGACATGAAGTCCGAGTGCTTCTTAAATTTAGCATTGTCCACTCCACCACTAACGGTATATTTGCTTATATTTTTACTATCTCCAGAAAAAACTATCTTATCCTTATTAGCTACAAGCAATAACCAACCAGTTTTTTCGTCGATTCGAATTCGGCAGATACCATATTCCTTTGTCATGGCATTCATAACAAATTTACCATTCGCATCTGTTGTAACCGTATCTATTGTTTGTGCATCAACCATGGTTAAGAAATCGAGATAGATGGTTTGATTTGGGGCGTTAGCAATAGTTCCATTGATTTGAAAGCCTTGAGACATCAAATCGCTTTTACAAGAAATACTTAGGATACAAAAAAGACAGAATAGTACAATTGGATTTTTCATTATTTTAAAGATTGATTTTATAATTTTATTGTAAAACATTTTATGCTTATGCTAATTTTTCGTTTAATAATTTTGTGGTTATTTTCGGATCTGACTTTCCTCCACTTTTCTTCATGACTTCTCCAACAAAAAGCCCCATCAAGCCCTTCTTACCATTTTTATATTCAAGGACTTTCTCAGGATATTCATTCAAAACCATATCAATATATTTCCCTATTTCGTCACCATCAGAACTCTGTACTAAATTCAATTCCTCTGCAATTTGCATAGCTGATTTGTTGGACTCGTTTAATAAAACTGGGAACAACTTATTTGAAGCTATAGAAAAATTTGTGACTCCATTTTCAATCAAAATGATCAATTCAGCAATTTTATCAGCCGAAAGCGGGAAACTTTCAAAAGGAATGGCATTTTCATTCACATATGATTTCACCGGACCGCTGATCCAATTAGCAGCCGCCTTATAGTCCTTGGTATGGGCAATTATTTTGCTAAAGTAATCTGATACAAATTTATCTTCCGTAAGAATAGCTGCATCATATTCACTCAAACCAAACTCATGTTGAAATTTGTGCTTCAATTCATTTGGAAGTGCCGGCATTTCACTTCTCACCTTATTGATAAATGTCTCATTAACGATTATTGGCAATAAATCTGGCTCTGGAAAGTATCGATAATCATGTGCCATCTCTTTACTTCGCATAGATGAAGTAGTTCCAGACACTGCATCAAAATTCCTAGTTTCCATGTGAATCTTTTCCCCCTTTTCTACTGCGTCTACTTGCCGTGTAAACTCGTATTCGATCGCTCTTTTTACATTGCGTATAGAGTTCATATTTTTTACTTCGACGCGTTGATTTAGAACATCCTGTCCTTTAATTCTGATAGAGATATTTGCATCACAGCGCAGGCTACCTTCTTCCATATTTCCATCACATATATCTAAATAACGAACCAACTTTCTTATCTCTGTAAGAAATGCGTATGCTTCGTCGCTACTTCTCAAATCAGGACGAGAAACAATTTCAATCAAGGGAACACCAGCTCGATTTAAATCAACTAGGGTGAAGAATGGATCGATATCATGAATACTTTTTCCTGCATCTTCTTCTAAGTGTATTCTTTCTAATCTGATGGCTTTTCTTCCTTCTGGCATCTGAATCATCACGAGACCATCAGTACAAATTGGGGTGTCGAATTGAGTGATTTGATAGCCTTTAGGCAAGTCGGCGTAAAAATAATTTTTTCGACTAAATTCGTTATATTCTCTGATGCCACATTCTAACGCAAGTCCCATTTTTACGGCTAATTCTATAGATTTTTTATTAAGCTTAGGAAGTGCACCTGGCATACCTAGCGTTACAGGACTTAACAATGAATTAGGAGAGGCACCAAATTCATTAGTATCTGAGCTATATGCTTTGCTTTTCGTCAATAATTGAGCATGTACTTCCAACCCAACTACCACCTCATATTTATCGTAAATGCTCATCTAACAAATTCTGATTAAAAGATTCAAGATATAAAAATACAATATTTGAATGTAAGAAATAATGATTTATGAATTTTTAAGGGATTGCTAAACAATGCTTATACAATCAATGATTTTACTTTTTCAATGGCGGCTATCATACCACTTGGATTAGTACCACCAGCCGTAGCATAAAAAGCTTGTCCACCCCCACCACCTTTTATGAGAGAAGAAATTTCCTTAATCATATTAGTGGCATTATAGTCTTTTTCACTCACCAAATTCTCATTAATAATAATTGAAATTGTTGCTTTTTCATTCATTTGTGCCGCTAGAATCATCACCAAATTAGGTATCTCATTTTTTAACTGAAAACAAAGATTTTTAATTTGCTCACTGTTATTCAATTCAATTACTTCACCTATAAAATGAATTCCATTGATGTGCTGAATCTTATTCAATAATTTTTCTTTTATTCCTAAGGTCTTTTCTGCATCCACCACTTCAATTTGTTTCTTCAATTTCAAGTTCTCTTCCTTTATGGCTTGTAGGGATGTTTTTATATCTTTTACGTTACCCATCATTTCATTCAACTCATTGATTAACTGCTCTTGATCATAAAAATATTCAAGTGCATTATTGCCAGTCAATGCTTCTATACGTCTTATGCCGGCTGCGATACTACTTTCAGCTACTATTTTGAATAACCCAATCTCGCCTGTACTTTGAACATGAGTGCCACCGCAGAGCTCAACCGAGCTTCCAAACTGTATAACACGAACTTTTTCGCCATACTTTTCTCCAAACAAAGCCATTGCGCCCATGTTTTTTGCTTCAGTAATAGGAGTATTTCTTTTCTCTACCAAAGAAATATTATCCTGAATATGAGTATTCACTATTTGCTCAATTTGAATCAATTCTTCTTTTGATATTTTCTGAAAATGAGAGAAGTCAAAACGCAGCTGGTTCGGATTTACGAGAGAGCCTCTTTGCTCTACATGAGCACCTAAAACAGAACGTAATGCTTCGTGCAATAAGTGAGTGGCAGAATGATTTTTTTGAGTATCCTTTCTTTTTGTATTATTGACAACGGCAGTATAAACCGATGTTAAATTCTCTGGTAACTGATCGACATAATGAATTATTAAGTCGTTCTCCTTTTTGGTGTCCTTAATAAATATCTTTTCATTCGCACTTTCTATCAATCCTGAATCACCAATTTGTCCGCCCCCTTCTGCATAGAAAGGAGTTTTATCAAAAACCAGGTGATATATTTCTTTATCTTTTACTTTTACTTTTCGATACTTACTAATTTGAATATTACTCGACAAAGTATCATATCCTATGAATTCTGTCGCTTTATTTACAAGCAGTTCTACCCAATCTCCTTGATCCATTTCTGCTGCTTTTCTACTTCTAGCTTTTTGCTTTTGCAATTCTTCTTCAAATCCCTTTTCATCAATAGTAAACCCTTTTTCGGATGCCATCAATCTTGTTAAATCGATTGGAAATCCATACGTATCGTAGAGTTCAAAAGCTTGCATTCCTGTTATAACATTATTCGCAATCGCATTTTCTTCTTGTAAGGCATTGAACTTTTTGATACCCGTTCCTAATGTTCTCAAGAATGAATTTTCTTCCTCAAAAACGACCTTACTCACAAAATTTAACTGTGCTTTTAATTCTGGGAATACTCCATCAAACTGAGCCACAAGAGTCGGAATCAATTTATAAATAAAAGGTTGATCTTGGTTTAGATAAGTGTAGCCATATCGAACAGCCCTTCTTAAAATACGACGTATCACATAACCTGCACCATTGTTTGAAGGCAATTGGCCATCTGCAATGGTGAAACAAATGGCACGAAGATGATCTACAATGACTCTACATGCGATATCTGTTTTTTCATCTTGTCCATAAGTATATTTTGTATGTGCACAAAGCACCATAATCAGGTCGAGAAAAATATCTGTATCATAATTTGATTGTTTATTTAAGATACATCTTACTAATCTTTCAAAACCCATACCTGTATCTACATGTCTTTCAGGAAGAGCTTCTAGAGAATTATCCTTCTTTCGATTGTATTGTATAAAAACATTATTCCAAATTTCTATTACTTGTGGATGATCATTATTTACTAATGTTTTACCATCAATTAATTTACGTTCTTCATCCGTTCTTAGATCTACATGTATTTCGGTGCATGGCCCACAAGGACCTGTATCGCCCATCTCCCAAAAGTTATCCTTTTTATTGAATTCAAGGATTCTATCTTTATCAATCCACTTACTCCATATTTCAAGTGCTTCCACATCCTTAGGCAATCCTTCCTTCTCATCCCCTTGAAAGATGCTGACATATAAACGGGATTTATCTAATTTATAAACTTCAGTCAACAGCTCCCAACTCCATGCAATTGCTTCCTCTTTAAAATAGTCACCAAAACTCCAATTGCCTAGCATTTCAAACATGGTATGATGATAGGTATCGATACCCACCTCCTCCAAGTCATTATGCTTCCCTGAAACACGTAAACATTTTTGAGTGTCTGTAATTCTAGAAAATTCTGGTTTTTTGTTACCCAAAAAATAATCTTTAAACTGATTCATTCCCGCATTTGTGAAAAGTAAAGTGGGATCATCTTTTACAACAATCGGTGCTGAAGCAACTATTTTGTGTCCTTTAGAAGCAAAAAAATCTAAAAATTGCTTTCTTATCTCTCTCGATGTCATATGTTTGCCTAGAAATATTGTGACTAATGAATGAATGTTCTATTTTTGTTTATCCTATTCTTTAAAAAGGAGGTCAAAAGTACAAAAAAGTATTTTAACATTATGGTGTTTTGAATGTAGATTTGATATCAATTTACATTTAAGTGAATGCATCTAAATGACCTTTTTCAGAAAAGGAGATTGTACAACTGAAAAAAATGGCGAAACAGAAGTATTATTATAACATTTCCTCCCTCAGATATGAAAAAGTAAAAGTATCATGGACTAGAAGACTAATGACAGTCTTCACCATAATCTGTACCTCATTAGTTTTTGCTGTCGGCATCGTATATCTCATTCAGAAATTTGTGCCATCTGCTAACGAAAAACGATTACAAAATGAGTTGGCGAAGATGGAAGAACAATATGATTTCTCTTTGAAAGATATAAACCAAATGCATCTCGTACTAGAATCACTTAGGAAAAGAGATAATAATATTTATAGGGTTCTTTATGAAAGCGAACCTTTACCCGATGAGGTATGGCAGGCTGGTTATGGTGGTTCTGAACGATACAAAGAGTTGGAGGGTTTCAGCAATAGTAATTTAATGAAAGACTTGAATGCTAAAGTAGAAAAACTAAAGAACCAGCTCTTTCTACAATCAAAATCTTATGATGCCATTGCTAAACTCGCGAGAAATAAAGAAGATATGTTAGCATCAATTCCCGCGATACAGCCTGTTTCAAATGCTGACTTAACAAGAATTGCCTCTGGTTTTGGAATGAGAATTGACCCTATTTACAGAACTCCTAGGATGCATACTGGACTTGACTTTACTGCCCCAATTGGTACAGACATCCATGTTACCGGCAAAGGCATTGTGGTAGACGTTGAATACAATAGTGGTGGCTACGGCAACCATGTAATTGTAGATCATGGCTTTGGCTATCAGAGTCATTACGCGCACATGTCGAGATTTAATTGCAAAGTCGGACAAAAAGTAAATCGCGGCGATCTAATTGGTTATGTAGGAAGCACGGGTAAGAGCACAGGACCACATCTTCATTACGAAATCATTTATAATGGAGAAAAAATTGACCCAGTTCACTTCTTCTTCAATGACTTGACGAATGATCAATACTTAAAAATACTTGATGTGGCAGAGAATGCTGCGAAAACACTTGATTAGAAAAAAATCAAGGACTTTTAACTTAATATAGAAATGGCATTTAAAGAATTTGAACTAAAAAAATTATACTTTTCGATAGGTGAAGTGGCTGAAATGTTTCAAGTCAACACCTCACTTATTCGCTTTTGGGAGACTGAGTTTGATATTTTACAACCAAAAAAGAAGGCCACTGGTGCTAGAAGGTATACTCCTGAGGATATCGACCATTTAAAACTCATCTATCACTTAGTCAAAGAAAAAGGGTTCACCCTAGAGGGAGCCAAAACTAAGATAAAGGAAGGCAAAGACGATATTGTAAAAAGGCAAAAAATGATTTTAACATTAAACAAATTAAAATCTTTTTTAGAAAATCTTAGCGCAAATATTTAAGTCTCATCCTCATAAAAAGAAAAAAATCGATTTGATATTTCTATAATTATTGGGTATCTTTATGAAAATTTTATATAATGAGAACAATACTTCTTACATCTTTCTTTCTAGTTTTTATACTCCTCGGCAATGTTTTGCCTGTTGAAGCAAAAAAAACATATTCTATTCGCACCAATAATGAAATTCAATTTAAGGTAATCAATGATCTCGGACATGATTTCACTTATACGAATGGAACCACCTCCTTTACAATTCTAAAAGATGGTGGAGCGGGTCTTAGCTTAACTGATGGAACTTTGCTAACTACCGTCAACAGCAAAGGTAAAACAGTCACTTTTGTAAAAGTATCGAGTGATTTAAATGGAAAATCCATACAACTATCTACCCTACTGAAATAAAAATAATAAGACAAATACAGTCAGATGCCCGGAATTTATTTCGGGCATTTTTTATCCCCAAAAAGCATCTTCGATATGTTCCATTTCCATTTTGTTATTCTCAATAATAATTGAAATTATATCAAAGCGAGGTTCTGCAATAATTTGTCGTTCTTCAATAAAATAGAGCGCAGCCTGTTTCAGTAATTCTTCCTTTTTAGCATCAACAGCTGCACTTGGTGCATCGTAATAGCTGCTACTTCTAGTCTTTACTTCTACAAATACAATCTCATTAGCCTTCAAACAAATGATATCAATTTCAGCTTTTTCGCACCTATAATTTTGAGCCAAAATGGTATATTGATTCTCTTGAAGATATTTCGCTGCAATGCTTTCACCCATTTCACCCAGTTCGTTATGTGCTGCCATAAACAATAATTAACATCAAAAATCCCATTTTTTTTGTAAAATTGCAAGATGTTTCAACTAATTAAAGATTTTGACAAAGAACTTGCACATGCTATAGAGATTGCAAGTCAGACCAAAATCAGCAGTTCTACTGTTCCAGTTAATCAAGTAATTATCTCCGGTATGGGAGGTTCTGGCATAGGCGGGAGTTTTATCAATAATTTGGTTGCAGAGGAGTTAAAAATTCCTTTCAATGTAAACAAGGGTTACTTTCTGCCAAAATATACTGGAATCAATACTTTAGTAATTATATGCTCCTATTCTGGAAACACCGAAGAATCAGTGAACGCTATAAGTGAAGCACAAAAAGCAGGGGCGCAAATAGTAGTGATAACTTCCGGTGGTGAATTATTAAAAATAGCTCAACAATTAGATATTGATCATGTAATCATTCCAGATGGAAGACCCCCACGAGCATCTATGGGTTACTCCATTGTTCAAATTCTTTCTATTTTAGTCAAAAGAGAAATTCTTTCTGACAGGGTTCTGCAAGAAATGAAAAACTGCATTGCTTTTCTTCAAAAAGAACAAAGCTCAATCATCATTGAATCAAAAAAAATTGCTAAAACAATTGGTGATTCATTTCCAATTATTTATTGTGAAGAGATGATTGAATCCATTGCTATTCGTTGGAAACAGCAATTTAACGAAAATTCAAAGATGCTTTGCATGCATAATGTTTATCCAGAGCTAAACCACAATGAACTGGTTGCTTGGCGAGAGAAAAATACAGGAATCTCCCTTCTATTTCTAAAAACAGGCGATGAATATGAAAGAAATGAATTTAGGATGAAGCTAAACAAGCCTATTTTTGAAACTGTAACTTCAAATATTCATAATATCATTGCAAAAGGACAAAATAAAACAGAAAAGTACTTCTATCTAATACATTTTGGCGATTGGCTCTCTTTTCATCTAGCGGATATTAGAGGATACGATGCTATGGAAATAGATGTGCTCATTCAACTTAAAATCGATCTTGCTTCTATGTAAAGAAGTTGATTTCCAATCTGTGAAATCTTCTCTCAAAAAGTAAACTGAGGCAACCATTAAATCTCTATAACAAAATGATAGAAAACGAAGAAGATTACGAATTACCCGTAATTACCGAAGAAGATGATGAAGATCTAATAGACAAGCATGAATTTATTGTAGATAAAGGCCAAGAGCCTTATCGAATTGATAAATTTATGACCGATAGAATTGAACGAATTTCTCGAACCAAATTACAAGCAGCAGCTAATGCTGGCACTCTTACTGTTAATGATAAGATAGTTAAGTCTAATTATAAAATTAGACCTGGAGATAAAATCAGCCTCATCATTACAAAACCGGTAGGTTATGTAAAAATGGAGCCTGAGAACATTCCATTAAAAATACTGTATGAAGACGAGGATGTGGTAGTGATTGATAAGCAGTCAGGTTTAGTAGTTCATCCAGGGGTAGGAAACTTTTCTGGTACTTTGGTAAACGCCTTAATGTACCACTTTAAATCACTCCCCAATAATGGAGATGAAACACGACCAGGATTAGTGCATCGTTTAGATAAGAACACATCTGGGGTTATGGTTATTGCAAAAAATGAATTTGCAATGAGTCATCTAGCAAAACAATTCTTTGAGAGAACAATTGATCGAAATTATGTGTCGCTTGTTTGGGGAGATTTCGATGAAGAAAAAGGGGTAGTAGAAGTAAACATTGGTAGAAGTCAAAGGCAACGTCAGCAACAAGAGGTTTTCCCAAATGGTGATGAAGGAAAACATGCCGTGACACATTACGAGGTGCTAGAACGATTTGGATATACAAGTTTGGTACGTTGTAAATTAGAAACGGGTCGTACTCATCAAATTCGTGTGCATATGAAATATATTGGGCATACTGTTTTTAGTGATGAGCGATATGGTGGGGATAAAATTTTGACTGGTACTATCTATAGCAAATACAAACAGTTTGTAGATAATTGCTTTTCTATTTGCAGAAGACAAGCTTTACATGCGCGCTCTTTAGGGTTCACACATCCACAAACGGGTAAAAGACTTTCCTTCGAAACTCCGATGCCA
>CAMBZT010000075.1 GCA_945872405.1 Chitinophaga pinensis
CCTCCTCTGTAGGTCCGGATTTTTTCTTTGATTTCAGTCTTTCTTTCATGCTTGCAGTAATTAACTCAACAATAATTTCATCAAAAAATCTTTTTTCCTTTTGGATACATTTACTAATATATCATTGGTCATTACTAAATAGCCACCACTCCCCTTTACATATTTAACAATATGTTTGCGGTTAACGATGCTTGAATCGTGCACTCTAATAAAATCAACTTTAGGTAGTGTTTCTTCTAGATGTTTGATGTTTTTAGAAATAACAATTGGCTTCGTATTACCAAGAACAAATATTTCGGTATAGCTACCAGAGGCGGCCAGATAAACTATTTTTTCCAATTCAACAAAATCGAGTCCATTTTGAGTAGGTATTGCAATTTTTTTGTTAGAAAGATGCTGCACCAATTCTTTAAGCAATGTATAATCTCTAGCTTTTTTTCTTAATTTTATTTGCGTAGTGCATTTTTGCATGGCCACTTTCAACTCTGCATCATCAATAGGTTTGAGAATATATGCCATAGCATTTTGTTTAAATGCTTGTATGGCATACTCATGATAGGCTGTGATAAAAACGGTTTGAAAGGTCACTATGCCTAACCTTTGTAAGAAGTTGATTCCTGTTTCTCCAGGCATTTCGATATCTAACAATACAACATCTGGCATAAAGCTTTTCAATTTCTCTTCGGCTTTGGTTGTGTTGGCCGCTTCTTCAATTTGGATTTTAGTACTCAGATTGGGCATGTTTTGCAAGCTTATTCTGATGGCATTTCTGCTAAGTTCTTCGTCGTCGACAATTAAGATTTTCATTTGTTAAAGGTTTTAGGTGTAAGGAAATAATTGTGTTAGGTAATGATATAAATGGTAAATTTTGTGCCATGTGGCTCTCTCACCTCATAAAACATATTATCTAATTGACTTTCTGTTTTATTAAAATGATGGAGGCGTTTGATAGTAATAAATAAAGCGCTTTTTTTATGCTGACTTTTGAGAAAATTATTTTTCACTTTTAGACCAACTCCATTATCTGTGACCTCTATCTGAATTGCTTTCTTATGATTTGCTGGATGAACAGAAGGGCTAATCTTTATCTTTACCTTGCCAAGGATATTTTCACCCAAATGAAAGATGCCATGCTTGATTGCATTTTCAACAATGGGTTGAAGAATCATTGGAGGTATATCAATCTCCTCTACAACCATATCTTCCGACACTTCGAGTTGATAACTAAATCTATCTTTAAATCTTAGCATTTCCATTTCCAAATAATCTCGCACAATTCGAATTTCAGAGGCTAGGGTGACTTTTTCTTTGGTTGAATTACTGAAAATATCACGCGTCAATCTGGAAAATTTAAGGAGATATTTATCTGCCTTTTCGTTCTCTTCCGTTTTTATCAGGGAACTAATTGAATTTAACGAATTATAAATAAAGTGCGGATTCATTTGCGACCTTAGCAATTGGCCTTCCATCAATTCTCTCTTTACTTTTTCTAGCTTTACATTTTTCTCCTCCAACTCATCTGTCCTATAGAGTAATTCCTTATTCAATTCATTAACGGCGGTCAAATTTTCTAAACGTATTTCTTGTTCGCGATTTTCATAAATAATTCTTGCTTTGTATAACTCCGCCTCTTTTTCTCTTAGATCCAACTCCTCTGATTTTTCTTGCAAGTCCTTCAACACAATATAGGCTTGCTCGTAATGCTCTTGCGCTTCTAGAAACAGATAATACTTATCTAAATACTGTACGATATCCTTGAGGTCGCTTTCGTTTGCAAGTAATAGAGCTTGTTCAAAATACTGAGATGCTTGTGCTTTCTGCTGCGTCTGACCACTTACTTCTGCGAGCAAAAGAACAATTTTAAAAATGAGCGCTTTGTCTTCTAGAATGTCTTTTTGAAGATACGCTTCCATGACGAAGGCAAAAGACAGTTCGATCTCATTCTTTTTATAATGTAGAAGTGCCAGGTGATACTTAACTATTACGGAATGAGCATTGCTTCCTATAGTTTGGATGATATCTATGGCTCTTGCTAGGATGCGTTCTGTTGCTCCGTATTTTTTTTGCACCATGAGTATGGTAGAAATCCTAAAAAGTGTTTCTATGTGTTCCGAATGATTAGAATTATTTTTTTCCGGCATTCCAAGCTTATCGAAACAAATATTTATGCAAGCATTTGCTTCATCTATTTTTTTTAAAAGGAAATAACAGATGGCAATGTTTTGATAGATCTGCCAATCCATTGTGGATGAATTCTGTTCCAATGCGCTTTGATAAAATTTTATCGCAGTATGATACTTTTTGCTTCTTTGGTAGCAGGAGGCGAGTGCGATGGTAGTTTGATATCTGAGCTCTGGATCGGATGCTGCAGTTCGTTTTAGCGATCCTTGATAATAGTTTATAGCTTGACTATAATTTTCTAGACGCTTGTTAAATTCGCCTAGCATGTAGAAGGCGAATACAATATGCTGTCTAACCTTTAGCTCTTCGGAGCGCACCTTATAATTTAAACACAAACTCAGGATATCATCAGAGCCATTTTTAAAGGCATCTGTGACGTGCTGTCTTAACAGCATCAACTCTTGCAACTGCTGATTAGACGGTTGAGAGGATGAAATAAATCGTGTCGGTTTCATGATAAGATTATAAAAATATTCTTTTTTTGATGTTTATCAAATTTTTCTTACTAAAAATTTGAATTTGTTACTTCCGTTTCAATAAAGACAGCTGCTCTTGTCAGGCACAAAAAAATAAATATGGATAATTATTATCATTGTTAGGATTCATTGCGTGAGTGATGGAAGTGATAGCTCCACGACCGTTTTCTTTAAATTCGTGGACTATAAGCGCACAGCACGACAGCGGCGATTTACATTGGTGGGTTAAAAGAATCTATGATCAATTTCATTCGAAAGAAGCGAAACTCAAAGGAATGCTAGCCGATGGCACGCCCATAGTAGCCTTTGAGTTATTTTTTAATTTAAAGATCTCTTGAAAGATATTTAAGGCTTTCTATACCGTCGGAATTTGACATAAATAAGTATATTTACAAATAAAATCATTTTATCATGGCTGTAAGACTTCCTTTCAATTTAAAAGAGTGGATTAGTGAGAATAGAAATCTTCTAAAACCACCTGTTGGCAACAAGAATTTATATAAAGAAGCTGGCGATTATATCGTTATGATTGTTGGTGGACCAAATGACCGAAAAGATTATCACTACAATGAAAGCGAGGAGTTATTTTATCAACTTGAAGGAGACATAGAAGTGGGTATTCAAGAAGATGGAAAAGCAGTGACGATACCGATTAGAGAGGGCGAAATGTTTCTTCTGCCTTCTAAGGTGCCGCATAGTCCGCGTCGTCCCGAAGGCAGCGTAGGATTGGTTATTGAAGTAAAAAGAGACAAAGAAATGACTGATGGTCTGATTTGGTATTGCGAGAAGTGCAACACTAAATTACATGAGTATTATTTTCCATTGAGTGATATTGAAAAGGATTTTATTCCAAGATTTAAAGAATTTTATGCTTCGGAAGAATTGAGGACTTGTAAAAATTGTGGACACATTATGGAAACAGATAAAAGGTTTGTGGACTAAATATGTGTTTGACGATTGATATCCATACGCATATTATGCCAGAGCATTTACCACGTTGGTCAAATCGTTTTGGCTATAATGGTTTTATACATCTAGAGCATCATAAGGCTGGCTGTGCGAGGATGATGAAGGATGATGTTTTTTTTAGAGAAGTACAAGAAAATAGCTGGAGTGGTGCAGCAAGAATTTCCGAGTTAGATGTTCACAAGGTAGATGTTCAGGTGCTTTCAACAGTTCCTGTCTTATTCAATTATTGGGCTAAAGCTGAACATGCCTTAGACACATCAATGTTTTTGAATGATCATATCGCCGATGTGGTTCGTCGTTATCCAAAAAGATTTGTTGGGATTGGCACCTTACCCATGCAATCAACAGAATTAGCTATTAAAGAATTGGAGAGATGTGTTAAAGAACTTGGGTTTACTGGAATCGAGATAGGTTCGAACATTAATGATTTAAATTTGAATGAGCCGCAGTTTTTTCCGATCTATGAAGCCGCAGAGGCTTTAGGCGTTTCTATTTTTGTACATCCTTGGAATATGCTCGGAGAAAAGAATATTGGTAGGTATTGGCTTCCGTGGCTGGTAGGAATGCCTGCAGAAACCAGTCGTGCTATTTGCTCTATGATTTTTGGGGGTGTGTTTGAAAAGTTTCCCAAGTTAAAAGTTGCCTTTGCCCATGGTGGTGGATCGTTTCCAATGACCGTTGGTCGCATTGAACATGGCTTTCAAGTGAGGCCTGATTTATGTGCTATAGATAATGATAAAAATCCGCGCGATTATATTGGTAAATTTTATTTAGATACTTTGGTGCACGATCCAAACGTAATGAAATTCCTGATAGATATGTTTGGTGCTGATCGAATTGCGGTGGGGAGTGATTATCCTTTTCCACTTGGCGAAGATCATGCTGGAGCGATGATAAAAAATATGCATATTGACCAAAAAGTAAAGGAACAAATTTTAGAGAAAACTGCTTTGGAATGGTTGGGAATGGAGAGAAGTCGATTCATCTAAATTAATCACGAACCGATTGACATTACTATAATTTTATCTCTTCTCCGCGTAAATCAAAAAACCTATATTCGTTTAAAGATGCATTATTATTTGAGATCAGTTTGATCCACTTTTTATAGTTCCAAAACCATTTCATTTGAGTAGATTTTAAAAGTCCTTTTGTGAGGTAGGCATGAATATATGGGTGTACTTGCAAACTAAAATTTTGATGCGTTTGATTTAAAAATTTCACATTTCTTTCGATGTCATCAACTATTAAAATCGAAGAATTTACTTTTCCTGAACCTCCACATGCTGAACAAGTTTCTGTAGTGACAATGGTAGTTTGAGGCTTTACTCTTTCTCGAGTAATCTGCATAAGATTCAACTTAGTTAGCGGCTGTACACTATGAGTAGCTCTATCTTTAAGCATCTCCGTCTTCACCAATTCATAGATTATTTGACGATTTGCAGGCAGCTTTAAATCAATAAAGTCTACCACAATGATTCCGCCCATATCTCGTAGTCGTAATTGGCGAGCAATTTCGGTGGCTGCTTCTACATTAACAGAAAGGGCCACGCTTTCCTGATTTCCGTTCATGCTCATTTTATGACCACTATTCACATCAATCACATGTAGGGCTTCTGTATGTTCTACCACTATATAAGCACCACTCTCTAGGGTAACTGTTTTTCCGAAAGCAGATTTTACTTGCTTGGTAATACCAAAGTGGTCAAAAATTGGACTTTTACCTTCATAAAAGTTGACGATATTTTTTTTACTAGGTGCTATCTTGACCACATATGATTCCAACTCTTTACTCATCGATGAACTGTTTGTGGAGACATTGCTAAAAGTATCATTTAAAATATCACGAAGAATACTACTAGATTTGTCTAATTCACTATGGATTTTTTTTGGGGCGTTGGCTAATCGCAAATTTTGTCCAATGAGTTTCCAAGTTTCTGTGAGGCTCAAAATTTCGTCATGAAGTAAGGATGCGTTTTTTCCTTCAGCAACGGTACGAACCACTATTGAAATATTTTTAGGCTTTAGGCTTTCGAGAAGCACTTTTAATCTCTTCCTCTCTTCCAGACTGCCTATCTTTTTGGAGACACCCACTGCATCACCAAAAGGGGTAAGAATTAAATTCCTCCCGGCAATAGATATTTCGCATGAAAGTCTTGGACCTTTAGAGGAGATTGGCTCTTTTAGAATTTGAACCAATACTAAATCTTTTGCTTTTAGATAGTCGCCTATTTTTCCTTCTTTAGGGATTTCCGGCTCTGCGACCAAAGAGGGAGAAGAGATATCTAATGGAGATCCCGCCACAGCGCTAGACGTAAATCGAAGCAAGTTTTTAAGTTGTGGACTAAGATCGGTATAATGTAAAAATGCATCCTTATCGCTGCCTACATCTACAAAAGCAGCGTTTAATCCTGGAATAATTTTCTTTACTCTACCTAAAAAGACATCACCAACAGTAAATTGATTACTATTTTTGTCTTGATGGTATTCTACCAGTTTTTTATCTTCTAATAAAGCTACATCCACCCCTTTAGGTCCAGACTGTATGATCAGTTCTTTTATCATTAATTAAATTGCTTGTATATACTTTGTCAGAGGATGGACAAAGAAACACCAATCACTGCTTAATATTGATTCCATTCATCAATTAATATAAGCTATAAAAACGCACCTCTTTAGAGAAATGCGTTTTCATATTTATCAGTTGGAAAGAAAAAAATTATTTTTTCTTTTTGTGTCTGTTTTTTCTAAGTCTCTTTTTCCTTTTGTGAGTAGCTATCTTATGTCTTTTTCTCTTTTTACCGCAAGGCATGGTTGTATGTTTTAAATGTGATTATAATAATTTTAAATTTTCTTTTTCAACTCCGCAATGTAATCCGCAATCTCCTGCTTAAACGAAGGATCTTCAACCAATGATTTTCCTTTTTCTAAAGCTTTAATGGCCTTTTCTATCTCTCCAATTTTCTCATAAGCTTCAGCAATCAAAAGGTAGGCATCTGCATTAGAGGGTTGCAAAGATATAACTTTTTCCAATCTTACAATACTTTTATCGAATTGTCCTGATACAATCCCGTATCTTCCTAGCGTGAATTGGGCATCTACATTATTTGAATCTCGGGCAACAATTTCTCTTAAGATATTAACCCCGCTCATTACATCGGGCGTTCCGTCCATGTAGCAGGTTGCCAACTTCACCTTGTAAGTATCGTTATTGGGCTTCAATTCCGTTGCTTTCTTGAAAGCTATGATTGCATGATCGAAAAGATAGGTCCGCAGTTCTTCATTCTTTCCAGATAAAATACCAGCCATGTAATTCCTTTCTCCTGCGAGTGCCCATAAAGTATCGCTATTCTTGTTTTCAGCCAACAAACTTTGATAATAGGCGCTTACCTCAGGATGATTACAAAGATTATATAAAAAGCCTACGCTGTCTGATACTTTTTCGTCTGATATATTTGGAAGAAGAAGCTCTATTCTTTTCAGCGTATCCGCGTTCAGTCCTTTATTTACCTCGCTTAGGTATTCCTTAAAATTAAAAGAACCTTCTACAGCCATTGCTTTAGAAGGTTCTTTAGATAAATCTTTCGGTGGTTTTTTTGTGTTAGCAAACAAATACACAACTATTAGAAAAGCTGAACAAAGACCAATAGTTAGATACTGTTTTTTTGACATCACTTAAACCGCTTTTTTTGCTTTGTTCTTTTTTACTGCCTCTACGAAGACTTTCGCAGGCTTAAATGCAGGAATATAGTGCTCAGGAATTTCTATCGCTACATTTTTCTTTATATTTCTTCCGATTTTCTTTGCTCTTTTCTTAATGATAAAGCTACCAAATCCTCTGACATAAACATTCTCATCGTTTTTTAATGAATCTCTTATTTCTTTGAATAATGCCTCTATTGAGACCAAAACATCTACTTTCGCAATGCCAGTTTTATCTGCTATTCTATTTACTAAATCTGCTTTTCTCATAGGATACTATAATTTATAATGATGTTAAATTTTAAAAAATTGAGGTGCAAAACTGCTAATTTTTTCTCTCGAAAGCAATTTTTACACTGATTATTTAATATACAACAAGGTTTTTATTCATAAGTTTACCCTTTTTAACAATAATTATGTCAAAGACCTTCGTTAAGCGACTTCTTGATTGGAATAACACGAACGAAAGATCAATGCCTTGGAAAGGTGAAAAAAAACCATATCACATTTGGTTGTCAGAAATTATTCTACAACAAACCAAAGTGGAACAAGGATTGAAATATTATGAGAAGTTTATACGGCATTATCCAACTATACAATCACTAGCAAGCGCGAGTGAAAATGAAGTTTTTAAAGACTGGGAAGGATTAGGATATTACAATAGGGCAAGGAATTTGCATCATACGGCTAAACATATTGTTAGCACCTATAGCGGAATTTTCCCAGCTACATACGATGATATTCTTCGGTTGAAGGGCGTTGGACCATATACAGCTGCTGCTATTGCCTCCTTTGCCTATGATCTACCTCATGCGGTGGTAGATGGCAATGTGATTCGAGTATTGGCAAGATTCTTTGGTATTGAAGCTGCATTTGACACCACGGCAGGACGCAAATTATTCGATGAGAAAGCTCAAAATTTGCTGGACTTAAACAATCCTGCCACCTATAATCAAGCTATAATGGATTTTGGAGCCACCCTATGTAAACCTATAGCACCCCTTTGCGAAGATTGCCCTATGAATCGCCTTTGTTTTGCCTATCAGCACGATTTAGTAACCCAACTGCCTTACAAATCAAAAAAAATAGTTAAGAAAACCCGTTTTTTTAATTTTTTGGTATTTAAGACTTCAGATGAAGTCTTGATTCAAAAAAGGAGTAAAAAAGATGTGTGGCAAGGATTACATGATTTTGTCCTATTAGAAGAAAAAGAACTTTTTAGCATACCACATCTACAAAATCATCAATCGTATAAAAATTGGGGACAGCATATTAAAGGTAAACTCCAGCTCAATTATTCCGATTGTCAACAAGTGCTAACTCATCAAAAAATATTTGCTCGTTTTTTTATTATAAAATGTGATAAGCTACCTATTATTCAACACTATTTCCCTGTTAAAATCAAAAAAATTGGTAGTTTTGCCTTTCCTAAATTAATAAATTTTTTTCTTGACAAAGATTTCATTAATTTTAAATAAAATTTAAAGAAGAAATGGTTAATAGAGTACAGTTGATTGGACGCGTAGGAAAGGATCCTGAAATCAGAACTTTCGAAGGGAATAACAAGATTGCAAATTTCACCTTAGCGACCAATGAAAAATATAAGGACAAGACCGGCAACACGGTAGATGTGACCGACTGGCACAATCTTGTTATCCGGTTCACAAAGCAGGCTGAGATTGCAGAGAAATACCTAAAAAAAGGTATGTTAGTCTACGTTGAAGGCAAATTAAAAAATCGTTCATGGGATGATAAGGACGGAAATAAAAAATATATCACCGAGGTGGTTGTTGACTCTTTCAATATGCTAGAGAGAAGAGACGACAATAATGGTCCAGCTATAGCCAACGAAGCAGCAGCCAGCTATATTGCTCCGGCAAATACGAATGCAGAAAAAAAGGTGGATGATGATTTACCGTATTAACATGAGTATTCCTTTCTACAAAAATATGTCTAACGAAATTACACGAAATTGAATAGTGATATTCCTCCCGAACCTCTATTTGTATTTTTCCAAATCTTACAAATTCAAGGAACAAGTCTAAATACGACGATGCTAGAAGTAGCTGTTGTGCTTATTCTGTTGCTTTTGTGCGCCTTGGTATCTGCTTCAGAAGTCGCTTATTTTTCCTT